>RFOM01000120.1 GCA_009926615.1 Pseudomonadota bacterium | reverse complement strand
CCCCCCTCCGCAGACGCCGCTGTTTTCGCGCTGACAAGGGCTAAGTGCACCGGGTTTATGGGCGGGGGGGCCTGGCCCCTTCCAGGAAGCAGGGGCGCAGCACCCTTGTTCGCAGACGCCGCTTTTTTCGCGCTGTTAAGGACTGTGTACCCCCGGAGCAACGCAGGAAGCCCTACTTCTTTCTTGATCTTCTCGTATGATAAGATCCTTCTGCGAAGTTGCGACGTCATCTCCCTCTGCTCGTTAGAGGGCATCTTCTCGTCATTCCAGCTCGCAAGCTGGCACTCGGTGACCTTCAGGATTTTACACACACACTCAAAGTCGGGAATTTCCTTTCTCATGGAAGTAATCCAACGCCGGGTGTCGTGGAAGTTGTCGTCTGCAGTGAAGCATTTTTTGTGTTGAGACATTCTTGCTACCAATCTCTTTCTTATATAGGGAATCGTTTCAAACTATACTCGTTTCAAACGCACGTAGCACGTGTTTTGCTTTCCACCCGCGAACAATTTGGTAACACGCGTTACAGCAACAAATCACATGCTACACGCGGGCACCGCAGCCACGACCACCACGGCGAACGTTTGTCTTTGGTTTATTAGTGCTTTAAAGTGCGCTCCCGTCGCCAGTGCGCGCTTCAGCGCCGCGGGGCCGGCGATGCGAGCGCGCGCAGCGGGTTGCACCCGCGCAGCACGTCCCGCAAGATGCAGGCGTGCGCGAGCGGCCTGCTCGGGTCGTCCACCTCCGCGTCCGTGTAGTCCACAAGTGCGACCTTGCGCTGCGTCGCCTCCGCGCGCAGCTTTTCCACGACGTCGCCCATCTTTTGGAGCTGAAAGAGGTACGCGGGCACGTACAGCTCCCGGCGCGCCGCCAGCAAGCCCAGCGGCGCCTTGTCCTTTCCGACACAGTGCCCGCCGTGCGTCTTGTTCTTCGACGAGCGCTTCAGATTCTTCATGCGTTTGTTGCGGAACTTGCTGCCGTCGCACTTGCCGTCGAGGATCTTCAAACCCTGCCACATGCCTTCCACAGTCTCCGAGTGCGTGTGTCCGTCGACCGCGCCCTCGGGCAGCGCCACCTGGCCCACAGGAAAGAAGGGACTCAGCTTCACGTACTCCGACCCCGGCGTCCCGCCGAGCTTCCGCGGGTCGCACGCCCTGCTCGTCACGTTCACAAACACGTAGCCCTCGCCCGCCAGCTTGTTGCGCTCCTTCTGCCCGATCGACGATCGCACCACCAGCAGGTGCCCCAGCATCCCCGCGCCGCCCGCGCCGCCCGCGCGCTTTGACTCGGGGTTGATTTCCGCCTCGCCAGGCTCACCCAGCTTCCGCTTCCCGCAGACACTCTCCGGGGCACCTCTGGATTCCATGTCGTCAACAGGCGACTCTCCAAGAATGCCGCCGCCGAGAGCGTCAACAGCGAACTGCGTTGGCGACGTTTCGTTTTTTGACATTGTTTCTACCAATTCTTTTCTTATATACGGCAAAGATCAGAACTAAACCCTCGTGTGCTCGCTGGCGGACGGCGATGGCGTTTTTCGTATTTAGCAGCGGGTCGATAAAAGTAAAATGACAGACGCTCTGCTTCAAGTTCAGGACATGCAGCGCGTTATTCAGACGCTGGCATTCGAGTACGGGACTATCTACACCGAGGCACATCCTACCACATGTAAGCACGTGCGCCGATTGTGCAACCACATCATCTCAATCGCCAACTCCTGGTCTGCAAAGGACATGGACGGCTTAGAACATTTATGTTCAGTGTTGAAACAGATGATAGCCAAGGTCCAGAGGGAAACCCATTCCGCCGCCACCTCCGCCGCGGCCCCCGCCGCCAGCTCCGCCGCGGCCCCCGGCGCGGCGCCAGTCGCCGACGAATCCCCTGCACAAGGGCCCCGCCGTAAGAGAGAATTCAAAATCTCAGACATGTAGATATTTCTGTATCCCTGTAACCAATAAATGATTGACATAAAAAGTTTTGCGCTTGTTTTGTTCCCAACCTTGTATCAAGCAAAGCATGCTTAAGAGCTCTGCGACGTGGACAAAAACCGGTGGGCAACGTTTGCGCAAATATATTGACGAAAAGACAAAGAAAATAATTTATTTGGTATCAAATATACAATGTCTTTTGTTCACCACGCTCTTAAAGATCACCATCCCAACGAACTTGCGCCCATTATCATTCAAACCTTGCTCAAACCTGTGCTCCAGCGGGTTTTAGTTCATCAAGTGCACCTGTCGAATCTTCGGGATCGGGGAAGTTTTTGAACATCCTTTCCGGTTCTGCAGCTATGTCTATAGTTATGATATAGGTAGGAGGTTTTACTGCTTTATCAACATGTTTTACTGTTGCCTGTCGAAAACTACCGTGCATAAAATAAAAGCATACATCACCGACTTCAAAAGATTTTTTATCCATAGAGACGTTGCCTAATTCATTTGAAGGCGACGCAATTTTTTCACGACAACCACTCTGCGGCGTCTGTTGCAACGTTTGATCGCCTGACATCGATTTCCCACGCATTGAATCACTGACTTCGAAAGATTGTTTATCTTTAGGGACGTTGTCTAATTCATTTGAAGGCGACCGAGATTCTTCACCATTATCACTACTCGACGCCTTGTTCGACATTTCATCGTCTGGCATCGGTTTCCGAGGCATTGGAACACAAGGTTTTCTTCCTCGACAAACTCTACACACGCATACAGCAGGCCGAAAACAAACCTGTACATGGTATGGACTTACATCCACTCCACTCATGCCATTACATTCCTTTAATACTCGAAAGACTTTGTGATGTACACCCGCCACACCTCCACGTCTCCGCGCTCCACGCCCGCGCCTCCACACGGGCAAGCCTGCTCGCACACTATATTACAGGCGCCGTCGTTATGGCCACGCACCGTATGCTTCGAAAGCTGCAGGCGCGCGAGCGCGCCGCGCAGTCTCCGCCCGCCCCCGACGGTCGCACGCCAGCCGCTGCCCCAAAGGCGCCCCAGCCCCCGCCAACGGCGCCAGCCGCGGCCCGCGCGCCCTCGCGCCCCGAAACCCTCTGGTGCAGCCTTCAGGCTCGCCTCGCAAGCCGCCCGTGGAGCGCTGTGCGCTGCCAGGCACTCAAGCTCTTCGCACAAGAGGCCGAAAAAAGGCATCAATACCAGGAGCTGCCGAAGTCGTCTCACTTCGCGTCGTCCAGACGCTGACACTGTCCGGTCAGCAAGACAACTCGCACGGCAATGCGCGTCTGATCGCAACAAATTCGTACCACTTGCGCACAGGCTTCCCGCTCCAGTCGTCGCGCCGAGCGTCTCCAACACGCCCATAAAGCAACAACCGCCACACACTCCACGCGCGAAGTCCGCAAATTGAAGCAAATTCAAGCAAATTGGAGCAAATTGAAGTTCAAATTTTTGTCCGTTTGCCTCTTTAGACTAATTTCAGCTTTTGACTCTTTTTGAGTCTCGAAATTGGCGCGAGTTCCGCCAGCTTCCGCGAGCTCCGCGCATCCCACGCATGTCCCACGACGACCTCCACTGGCTGTGCAACTGGGGCGGGGTGCCGCTAATAAACTGGGAAAGGCTCGGGTTTTCGCAGTACGTGCACAACGTGCATCCGTGCGTCGTCGACCACGTCGAGTACTGGCTGTGGAAGGAAAACGAGCACATCTTCCTGAACGATTGCCGTGATCGCGTGGGGCTCTGGCCGATCACAGAGGCCGAAATGTACATGCTGCACAAGTACGTGTGCGAGAAGCGCTGGCGCAAGTGTCCCCGGCCGTTCTAGGCACGCCATCCGGCGGGAACAGACCCACACCCGACCAAAAGCAGGACGGGGTGCAGGTGCAGCCGTGCACAAACTCGCTCGAGGCCTCCGTGGTACCAGCCGCAGCAGACAGGCGCATGACGCTCGCTGTGCGCGAAGGTAGGGAGTCCGACGCAGGGTCTAGTTTGAGAGCAATAAAAAGTTATTTATAAAACGAGGCGATCTCCAAGTCGCGGTCCTCGTCTGCGAGGCCCGTGTCCGAGGACCGCGCGCTGTGGGTTAACAGACTCGCGATGTGACAGACTCACGACTTGCTTT
The DNA here is from genome assembly GCA_009926615.1 of Pseudomonadota bacterium. Lineage (GTDB taxonomy): Bacteria > Bdellovibrionota_B > Oligoflexia > Silvanigrellales > Silvanigrellaceae > RFOM01. The sequence goes on along the minus strand of RFOM01000120.1, from coordinate 2,139 downwards.
GCTCTGAGGCATATTAAAGGCCCGCGGAACATGACAGACACTATAATTCTGAAAGCGACCTACGAAATTTCTCGAAACTACGACTCTGCGGAGTTGAAGATCTTGTTTAAAAAAGACATTGAAAATACGTTATCGGTTACACTGCAGTCCAAACACCCAGCTACCACTCACTTGAATGCTAAGTACAAAAAAATCACTCAAGTGATGTTTGTTCCAGTGACCAGTGAAGGAAATACAACGTATGTCATGAGTTTGTGGTATAAGAACCCGCGGAATCTTAGTACAGAACAGATAACGAATTCCTTGTTGCACATTTACAACGATCATCAAACTTTTCCACTCACAACCAACTCCATTACACGCAAATTACTAAGGTTCTCAGAGAATGATCTCGATGATAGCATTGACAATGAATTGTGGAAACCATTAAATTGCAATCTCGTGAAAGATGACCATGGCATCTTTACGTTAACATGTACGACACCATCGGCCTTAGCGCCCCTGTCCAGCACAGGGCTCCGCAACGAGTATCTCGTGCGCGAGCTGACCCTCCCAGCGCAGGACTGATCCAGAATGCACGTTTCTGCCCGGCAGCGCTGGCAAAAGTTGGAGACCAACAGGGCCTCCGCACCTCGCGAACCCGCCCTGCGCAGGCAGTGGGCATAAAAGCACTTCCTCCTCGCAGCCCGCCACCCACGCGCAGCCAGCATGTCGACACACCCCGCCGCGCCCGCGCCGTTCTGCGACGACTGCTTCGAGGACATCGCCGCCGCGCACATCTGCCGGACCTGCCACCTCCGCTTCTGCCCCGCGCACGCCGCCGAGCACCGCATCCGCAAGTCGACGCGAGCCCACGAGCTCCTGCCGCTCGCGCCTGTCGAGTGCGCCGCGCCCGCCACGCGCGCGACTGTGATCGCAGAGTAAGGCGCTCGAGAGTCGCGAAGAAGCGGTTCCGCGAATAAACTGTTCCGCAAATAAACTGTTCCGCAAATAAACTGTTCCGCAAATAAACTGTTCCGCACGTACACTGTTTCCCGAATAAACTGTTTATGCACTTTACAAAGCGCGGCCACATCGCGGTGCAAGTGCGCGGGCAGCCCGCGCGGGCAGCAGCGCGGGACAGGGAGGCGGTGTGGCATGACTGAGTTTATTAAGGCCAAAACTTTCACGCGCAGGCCCGCACGCGCGCGCGCGCCGAAGCGCGTCGCGGTGTCGCTAGACCGTCGGCAGCTCGCAGCGTTGGAGCTTCTCCTTTTGCCGCGCTGCCCGTAGGTCCTCGATGAAGGTTTTCTTACGCATATCCTCGCGAACAATCTCTATAGGTTCTCTCGTCATGGGAGACGTCCCTGCTCGGTGAATCCATTCCTCCAGAGCGCTTTTTTCGTACGTGTGATCGTCTGTCGCAATGACGGGGTTTACGAAACACGCTTTCGTAATCGGGCATACGCATTCGTGCATTTGATCAAGCTCTTCGTCTGCTTCTCGCTTCGTATGCTCTTGCTTCCAGCGCTGCGCTGCAAAACCGAGCATCATGCCGACGCCCTGCAGCTTATAGTCCGAAAGCTCGCCCAGCTTAACGCCTTCTCCGTACGACTCAAGTCTCCTCAACAAGTGGAAGATGAGTTTATCTTTCTCTTGAAGTAAGATCTCTTTCTGTTGAAGTTCAGTCTTTTTGAACTGCTGCTGCAGCAGTGCGCGAGTATACGATTTGAGAATACGCCGCAGATATGCGTCACTCTTCTCGCTTCTCATGAACGCGGTGATTTTTTCGGAGATGTCGATGGTAATGACACTGTTGTTGACCTCAGAACGCACTTCACGCTTCAAGTGGTGCTTCAGGAATTTGATGCGGTGACGGAGCGAAAGATCGACGACAGTAATGTCATCATTTTCAGAACCCACGCGAGGCTTGATATGTTTCAATTGCCCGCGGCGCGAAACTTTCATGCCGAAAAACCCGGGAACGATTTTTTTGCACAGTCGCTTGATGTAGCCAAGCACCTCTCGTGTTGCTGTTTTCATTTGTGTACTGCAATGAAGGTCTTAAATACAGGTCTACCTCCAAGCTGCGTCGGTCCAAGCGAGCCGTCACGCGCGCCCCGCGCCCCGCGCCAGCGCGTCGCCCTCCTCGGCCTGCGC
>RFOM01000119.1 GCA_009926615.1 Pseudomonadota bacterium | reverse complement strand
GAGGCCCGTGGTACCAGGATTGCACCGGCAGTCCGCGCGGAGCGCAGAGCCCATCGACGAGTTCGAGTTCACGGGACAGGCATTGCACGATGCGCTCCCGGCAAGTGACCACGTTCCAGGAGGGCATGGTTTGCAGACCTCGCTGCCCGGGGACGCGGTGCTGTCGGAGTACAAGCCGGCCGCGCACTCGGAGCACGCAAAGCGGTTGGTGCCGTTGTCGAACGAGCCCGCCGGGCACGGGAGGCACGCGTCGTACGTCGGCGACTGCCGGAATCCGATCGCGCACCAGCAGGACGCGATAGTGACGGTGCCAGCTGCCGACGTCGAGTTTCCCGGGCACGGCAAGCACGCGCTTGCGCCCGTTGAACTGCTGTACGTGTTTTCCACGCACAGCGAGCAGCCGCTCACGCCGGCGGCGGAAAAGGTCCCCGCCTCGCAATCCGCGCAAGTCTGCGAGCCTGGAACGTTCTTGTACTTGCCCGCTGCACACGCAGTGCACGCCGCGCCGTTGGGGCCCGTGTAGCCAACGTTGCAGATGCAACTGATCAGCGCCGGAGAGCCTTCCGGCGACTGTGTGTGCGCAGGACAGTTCAAACAGTCGTACGTTAAACTGAACATTCCTTCGAAAGGGTTGTACTTGCCACTCGGGCAGTTGACGCACGCGCTTGCACCGGTGCTCGGCCCGTACGTGCCGGCAGGACAAATCGTGCAAACACCTGCATTCGCCAGCGAGTACGTGCGGGTACTACAGCTGTTGCACACGGAGCCTGCGACAGAAGCCTTGCCGGCGGCACAGCTCACGCAGGCTGCGCTGCTCACGGAGCCGGCGGGTGACGACGTCCCGGCCGCACAGGAGATGCAAGTCGCAGCCGAGATCTGCGCTGTCGCGGGGGAATACTTACCGGCGGCGCAGTCCGTGCAAGCACTGAGCCCGCTTGTGGCAGCGTACTTTCCGGCGCTGCAGTCCGTGCAGGCCGTGAGGCCGTTTGCGCTTGCGAACTTGCCGGTGCTACACAGAGTGCAGAAAGAGGCGCCGCGTGACGAAAACTTGCCGTCTCCACACGCCACGCACGCGCTCTCCGAGGTCGCCCCCTGGAGCGCTGAGTAGAGTCCGGCGCTGCAGTTTGTGCACGCCGTCGCGCCGGAGCTCGCCACAAACGTCCCCGCCGCGCAGCTGGTGCACACCCCCGCCCCGGCTGCCGAGAATTTACCCGGATCACAGCTGCTGCACAGCGACGCGCCGACTGCCGCGTACGTGCCTGCGCCGCAGGTGGTGCACGCCGACGCGCCGGAGCTCGCCGCAAACGTCCCCGCCGCGCAGCTGCTGCACGCTGGCGCGTCCGTTCCCGAGAATTTGCCCGCGCTGCAGACACTGCACGCCGACGCGCCCGCTGCGCTGAAGGTGCCTGCGGCGCACGACCCGCATTCCCCCACCTCTGGCATCTCCCAAGTGCCTCTAAACGCTGGGTAGTACGCGGACTTTGTCAAGTCGATATGCTTCATGCGTACGAGCAAGGCTCCCCGCGTTGCGACGAGCACGGGCTGCGCTGTATACACATTTCCTGTAATTCTGGCGAGCTCGGTCCCAGAGCACGTGCTCACGCTCTCCCCGCGCTCGCAATCGTACACTATTGCGTACGTCACAGTTTCTTCGGTATAGAGATATGTGAACTGCCACGTGATGTTCACCGCGAGCTTTGTCTCCAACTGCACGCGCCAGTAGCAGTCCTGGTTATCTCCAAACGAAGAAGATGACTCCAGCCGGCCATACGACGTCTGCGTCTTATCGCATAATTCTTCGTATTTCCAACGGCAAGTGAAGGCCTCGCCGCATGTCACCCGCGCCACGGGCGCAGCCACGTCCTTGAACTTCCCCGCCGCGCACGCGGTGCAGGTGCTCGAACCGACGCCGCTGTAGAACGTGCCTGCCGCGCAGCTCGAGCACGCGGTCCGGGACGGCGCCCCGGGCACCGTTCCCCATTTTCCGACCCCGCACGCGACGCAGGCGCTTGCCGTGCTCGCGCCAGTGTCCTCGAGGTACGTGCCGATAGGACAGTCCGCGCACGCCGACGCTGGTCTCTGCTCTGATGTGCTGTACTTGCCGGCGGCACACGGCACGCACGCGCTCGCCGAGGAGCCGCCTGTCGTCGCGGCAAACGTCCCTGCATTGCACCAAAAGCAATAGTAGGCACCGGTGCCATCCATGTACGTCCCGGGCGGGCAGGCCAGGCACAGACTCTCAGAGCCGGCGCCCTCTGTTTGTGAGTACTTGCCGGCCAGACACGCGATGCACGTCGACGACGCCGTGGCCCCCACCGCCGTCGAGTACGTCCCGTAGGAGCAGTTCTTACACTCGTTGGTGAAGATGACAGAGTTGTAGTACGTGTACGTGCCCGCGGCACACGTCGTGCAGGCCGACATGCCCCTCACGGGCGCCACGGCGCCGCTCGCGCACGCCGTGCACTCCGTCGCTCCGTTTTCTCCCGATGCAGAACCAAGCGGGCAGTCGAAGCAAGTAGAACTCGATGTGTAAGGATTGAATTTGCCGGGAGCACACGCCACGCACGTGGCACTCCCGCTCGAGCTCGAAAACGAACCGGGTGCGCACGGGGTGCACGCGCTCGCGCCCGCCGACGACCGCGACCCTGCAGCGCAGTCCCAACAGGCGTACGTGCCCACGCCGTTTTTGAACTTCCCCGCTGCGCACTGCACGCACGGCGTGCCGGTGAAGCCGATCGGACACGTCGCATGCACAGACGCGCCCGCGGCCGCGAGCAGCGCCGCGACCAGCGCGTGCGCGCGCGCCATGCCCTGCGCGCCTGATATACAGCTGGCACGCCGCGCGCTCGGGCGTCTTCTTGCGGCGGATGTGCAAAAAAGCCGCCGCGCGTGTCAGGCGAGCGCGGACAGCCCGCTGAGATCCTCGTCCATCTCGCATTGCATGCACTGGCACAGCACCCCAGCTGGGTACTGTCCGACTCCGCACGCGTCCTCCGCACAGCGCACGCACGTGCGCCCCGGATCGAGGCCCCACAGCGCGCTTGGCACCTCTGGCGACTCGAGCACCACGCCGCCGGCCGCGATGTCGGTGCGGCCCCAGAGCCCCGTTGCCTGCAGCCGCTCGCGCAGCAGCACGAACGGCGGCTGGCACGCGAGCGCACAGGTGTCGGCCTCCACGCGCACCGCGGAGCTCACCTCGCTCCCGTTCAGCACGCGCAGTACCATTGAACACTCTGCCTGAGATGCAGCACCTGGCGTTCCTGAGTACTTGCCAACTGCGCATGCAGTGCACGCTGAGGCGCCTGGCGAGCCCCCGAACGTGCCTTTCGCGCATACTGTGCATGTGGCAGCCTCCGACGCGCCCGTCGCCGTGGAGTACTTGCCGGCGCCGCATGCGATGCATGTAGCAGGGACAGACGCGCCCGTTGCTGTAGAGTACGTGCCGGCGCGGCAGTCAGTGCACAGAGACACGCCCGTCGCCGTGGAGTACTTGCCGGTGCCACATTCGCGACATGTGCTGGACACAGACGCGCCCGTTGCCATGGAATACGTGCCGGCGCTGCAGTCAGTGCACGCAGACACGCCCGTCGCCGTGGAGTACGTGCCGGCGCTGCAGTTAGTGCACAGAGACACGCCCGTTGCCATGGAGTACGTGCCGGCGCTGCAGTCAGTGCACACAGACGCGCCCGTCGCCGCGAAGTACTTGCCGGCGCCACATTCGAGACATGTGCTGGACACAGACGCGCCCGTCGCCGTGGAGTACTTGCCGGCGCCACATTCGAGACATGTGCTGGGCACAGACGCGCCCGTCGCCGTGGAGTACTTGCCGGCGCCACATTCGAGACATGTGCTGGACACAGACGCGCCCGTCGCCGTGGAGTACGTGCCGGCGCTGCAGTTAGTGCACAGTGACACGCCCGTCGCCGTGGAGTACTTGCCGGCGCCACATTCGAGACACGTGCTGGGCACAGACGCGCCCGTCGCCGTGGAGAACTTTCCAGCGTCACAGTTCACGCAGGAGGTTGCTGTTGTAGCACCCGTAGTTGTGAGATACTTGCCGGCGCCGCAGGCGTTGCACACGGTGATTTGTTGAAGTCCAAATACCTGAATTTCAGTGACGGCCATGAATCCAACGCCTTGGTTGTGAACTGATAAATATCTACCAGTGCCAGAACAAACAGAGTCTCTGTACAAATTATTGGTGAAGAAACTTACAGAACCACACTGACTGTTCGTGATTACATTTGAATTATTTCCTAAGCGATAAATATAGTTACCAGAATAAACACCATACCAACCATACAGTCTGATAGATTGAATGGTGCTGCTTACTGATAAATCGATCTTGAGCCACTCAAAATTTTCACTAAACTCAGAATGCCACGTAGTACCAGCCCCGGAATTCACATTACCATCTACAGCATATGCAGAAATATAATCATCGGAATACGAGGATGAAGCATCAGTATTACGTTTAAGTGCCAAGTTAGAGCCCGGTGCAGACATAGAATTATTACCCCAAAAACCTGCAGCACATATAGTAGAAGAAGAAGTGGTACTACTCGCAGGGATATGGACGAATAAGAAAAAGATCGACGACATGCGTAGCCGGACACGCCCTTCTGATTTCATGTATAGATATTTTATTTAATATATGAAACTCGTAGTACTCGCGTGTTTCAACAAAACTTAAAGCAGTCTGTGAAGGGCGTGGCCGTGAGACCCGCCCGGCGTTGAGTAGCATGCAGCACGGCCTGGACGCGGAGCTGGGCGCGAACGCCCTGCTGCGCGCTTTCGGACGGAAGGCATCCGGGGCGCGCGGCGTGTCCGTTGTGGGCGCGCCGGAAGTGCATGTCGCCACCACCGCCGTGCACTCACGCGCTCTGCGCATCTATCACGATCACTGCCGCGCACGGGGCACACGCGCTCGTGAATCGGTGCTCGCTGTTGACAAACGTGGCGTTTGCGCGCCAGCCCGCGAGGCACGCGCGCGGGCACTGGCCGGTCACCCCCGGGTCGTGTCCCGTGACCACGGACCCCTCGAACTCCTCGCAGAGCACTGCGCGCGTGTTGCGCCCACCTTCGCACGCGAAGAACGCGAAGAACCCGCCCTGCAGCAGGCGCGTCTGCTCCTCGAGCACGAGCGCGCGCGACCAGCAGCGCTTGCAGAGGCCGTCGACGTCGCGGAACGCGCCCGCGACGCAGCGCGAGCGGCAGGCGCGCGTGCCCGCTGCCGCCGCGGCCTCGGCCTCAAGCGACGCGCGCAGCGAAGCGTTGCCGCTGTCCCCGAGCGCCGCCAGCGCTTCCTCGACCTCGGGGAACACCTCGGCGTCGAAGGCGCCGCGCGGCCCGAGCGCTGGCACGTACTCCTCGTTCGAGGCGTAGTCGCCCGCGATGCCCACCGCCGTCTGGCGGAGACCGAGGTCCGGGCACCGCGCGCACCTGCTGTCGGCCGCCGCCGAGCAGTTGCGCCAGTGCTCGCCGGCGGCGCAGCTGAGCGGCGCACTGCACTCAACGCAGCGCCGCGCGCGGCCCTCGCCCACCTCGTAAAACTGCGGCAGACACCTCCACCGGCAGGGCGCGGCCCCCGGGAGCTCGGCGCCCGTCGCGTCGAAGACAGCACGCCCGGCCTCGACCTCTGGCTCCGCGCACGCCTCGCAGTCGGCGGCCTGCGCAGGCAGCGCCGAGAGCGCCGGGCACCCGCGCAGCCGCCGGCCGGGGCCACAGAGCGCCGCCTCCTCCCCGCGGCCAGGGGCCAGCCCCGGCGCCGGCTTCCCGGGCACGCCTGGGTCGCGGCACAGCGCGCACTGCCCGGCGTCGCCCGCGGCCGCCGGCCCGCCAGCGAAGAACCAGCCCTCCTCGCACTCGAAGAACGCCGTGTGCGCCGCGAGGAAGACGAGCAGCTCGCCGCCGGCGAGCGCGCCTGCGCAGCCCGGCCCCGCGCCCGCGGCCGGCGCAGCGCGCGCGTAGAGCTGCGCAGGGGGCGCGCTCTCCTCGGCCGCGGGGGCGGCATCTGCCGGGAGCTCCACCGCGCACTGTGCCCAGGCCCCGCGCACGTGCGCGTCGGAGGCCGTCAGCATGCAGCCGAGCGGCAGCGCGCGGTCCAGCGCCCCGGCGCCGCGGTAGAACAGCGAGGCCTCGAACGCGCAGCCCGCGCCCTCGGCGCCGAGCGCGAGCGCCAGCGTCGCGTGCAGGCGCGCCCAGTCGGCGCCCCGCCGCAGGTGCTCGAGGCCTCGCGCGGCGAGCTCCGCCGCGCTGGGCACGCTGATCACCGTCACGAACCGCGTGAAGGCGAAGGACGGCCACCTGGTGCAGTGCTGGGTGATGCGCCCGCGGGGCGCGCGGGGCCGGCTGCCGGCGATCCTGGAGGTGCATGGCGGCCCGCACGCGCAGTACGGGCTGACGTTCTT
>RFOM01000118.1 GCA_009926615.1 Pseudomonadota bacterium | reverse complement strand
ATTCAAAGAACATCTTCAAATCTGGAAATCGATACCGATTCAGCGGGAGGACGTGCCGTCACGAGGCTGATTACGGATCTGACTCTGGCGCAGGCCAGATCAATCGCCTTCGCTGTTGTCAACAACCGTAAATGGAGCACACTGATTGCTTCGCCGCGGACTGTTTTGTCCAAAAGCAGTATCGACCTGATGAAAGGATGGATGAAGTCGAATCCGGACGGACAAATCAAAAAAATTGCCGAAGATTTAAAATTAAGTGAACCCTTTCAGAGCGCAAAAACATTTTTCCTTCCCGAAATTGCGACCCCTCTTCCAAGGCGTACCAACAGACTTCAGGCTGAAAATTCGACTGAAGAACTCTTCATCAGCCCTACACTCGGAGAAGGTTTTGCAAAACAGCCCTTCAAGCTGTCCCGTCTGCAGGAGAACATTTGGGACTGGAATATTCGGCTATTAATGACGTGTCAGGTGCCCTACCTTGCACAGCAGGTCTTCAATCTGCCTTTACCTCATCCGGATTCTGCAAAAGAAGGGGCATATTTTTGCTCCGGCTGCCACCTTTCGCTCAACACTCATCAGCCGGCAGACAAAACAAACAACAAAAGTGCTCAAAAAACAGTTCAAAGGCAGCCTGAACAGAAAATTGAACACATCCGCGAATGCGCGGTCGATCATGCATTGCAGTTCGTCACCGGATTCAGACCGTCCGGCAATGAGAACTTGAATCTGAAAAAGAGAGGAACAATTTCTTACCAGCAAAATCAGGAGAATCTTGCAGCCATAATCAGAGACATTGCGCTTCAAATGGCGCTCTCCGGAGAGAAATAATGAAGTTCGCCGACCCGCGGATCCGAAAAGCAGCAGTTCACGTGTCAGGATATCTGACCGCGGGGATCGTTTTGCTTTCGCTGACCCATGCGAGTCTGAGAGCAGGAGCCAAGAATTTAAAAACGCAGACTGAGACACCGCGCGGCAATGAAAAGAACTCCGGCAGGCAAGAAGAAAAGTCAAAACCAAAACCCGTTCAAAGAAACTGGCCGGAGTCCCGTTCACTGACTGAATGGAGAGCCTTTGAGGTTTATCATCCGAGTTCTTCGGTCAGCGAAGACGCGCTGTTTCACACCTTCAGGAGCCGGCAGGTTCCTGAAAACAGCGGCAGTAAAGAGCCACTTGAAGAAAAGCAAAGCAAACAGCTTCTGGGTGCAAAATCGCTCCTGCCGATCCTGCGGTCAGTCTTCGGCGAGCAACTCAGAGGGTTGACTGCAGCAGAAAGAGAACCCTATTTCCTCACTCATCCGACCGCCCTTTTCAAACCGGAACAACTCAAAGCACTGTGTGCCGCCGAAGAAACCGGAAGCGCAGAGGAATCAGGGGAGAGCTGCTGGAAACCGCAACTGACGGATGATTACCTCAGCGCTCTGACCGACTTTGCGGGCGATGCCTGCCCGTATCTAGTCACGCAGGAAACCAAAAATCTTGCCAAAAACCGCAATAAACTAATCAAATCTGCGGATTTCAACACTCACAATCTGAAAGTTTTTGCGGCCCATTCGCTTCGGATTCCCAATGAGCTGATCACCGAGAAATGGCTTGCGGACATTGTTGACGAATCAAAACGCGCAATCAGGGCAGAAAATCAGGAACCGGATGCAACTCCGGCAGAAATCTTCCGCAGCGAAGACCTGTACAGCATGACCTGTCAGGCAATGATTTTGTCGGAAGAGTTTTATACGCGGTAATTTTCGATTTTTTTGTTGAGTTCATCCGGTGACCATTGCTCGAACTCAATCGTATATTCGTCCCTTCTGAAAAACATGACTACATCTTTTTGGCCGGCAAGTTCAGGACTTTTTCCTTCGGACACACTTTTCCAAAGTTCGGCCGCCGACCAGTCACCGGTTGATTCCACGTAAGCAGCCTGATTGTGTTCAAGCAAAGTTATGAATGCAAAATCTTTTTGATGCGGCAAATCCGCCAAATCCGATCGCCACGATGATGTTCCAAGTTTCCAGACAGCCATTCCGCAACGCATGAGACATTCAAGCCGCGCAACGTTCTGGTGCATTCTTTTGGAAGAAAGCGACTCTATAAAAAGTAAAGCCGACTTCTCCTGATCAGTATTTGTCAAATCCGAATTTTCAATAAAATCCAGCGCCAGACGGGCAAGATCACGCACTCCGAGCCACGATGCGGCCTGCGGAAAGAAATTTTCCAGCCAGTACAGAACCAGATGATACTGGGAATGCTGATGATGATACGACAGATTCTGCAAATGATCGTGGGGAAGAACATGAATCAGGCCGTCGGCCCAATGCTGACTTTTCCTGTTTCGTTCCTGAAATGCATCAAAAATTTTGCTCTCGAAAGCAAGGTGGAGCTGCGCGTCGTGATCTGCCGTTGGCTGACTCATTTCAGAGTTCCCCCAGACGTTTTAAAATGCTTTGACCGTTGATTATTTCTCCAACCAAATCATTGGCAGTGACCAGCGGCTCAAACCACTTGAGAAAAATCGACTTGTGCTCGCCGGCCGGCAGTGCCCGCAGGACATCTTCAAGCAATCCCCAGTGAGTGACAGACAGTCTTCCGCATTCTGCATCAATGACACCGTGGTTGGACAGCGCGAGTGATCCGACACGGACGCTCATAACCCGCTCAAGGGGGAACTTGGACAACTCGCTGTCGAAATCCAGTTCCTGATGCGCAAGTGAAACAAAATAAGCCGGAATATCAAGTAAGACCTTCATTCCGGTCGTTTCCGTCAGCCGCTGCCAGAATTCTGTTTCCGTCATTGAATCAAATGAATAACGAAACATCGATGACACATTCACGAGCGCAACCTCACAGCCCAATTGTGCCTTCAGTTGTGCTGCTCTGCGCGAAATCAATTCGACCATTTCCTTGGTCCGCGGAACAGGCAGAGGAACGTTTAAATGCTGCCCGTGCCTTGAATTGAACCCAACCGCAAAGGCAACCCAGCGCGGTGAAATTTCGGCGACACACTCACGTGCACGTGCCATATGTTCATCGGACGGCGGCAATTCTGCTGCCAGATTAAAAAGCCTCGAAAATAGACATACATCTGTTCTCTGAGCCATAAACCGCGCCCATGAGCGGTCCACAGAACCGGCCGACTGCAACAAAATACGATCAAGACAGACTTCAAAAGAAGGCAAATGTGAATGCTTGGAAAACGACTGACACAAGTGAGGCAACAGAGGCAATCCCCACTTATAGGAAGCCGCCTCGAACGGTGTCCCGCTCAACGTCCAGTCCATTCTTGCCGCGGCGCCGAAATCACTCATGACTTTCCCCCCGTCGGTCACCTCTGAATCAGCCGTTTCAACTCCTGAGCAGCGGATCTGCCGACCCGACTAATTTGCCCAACAGGTGCGCCTTCAGCGAATGTCAGCGCCAAATCCTCGCCGCAGGCACGAATCAGCGAAACAACTGAACGGGCTCTTCAGGTTGCTGCAGTGTTTAAAAAACAAATAAGGAGATTTTAATTATTCAGAATGGTGCTCTCAGCCGGAATCGAACCGGCACGGCCTTGCGGCCAACGGATTTTAAGTCCGTTGCGTCTACCAATTTCGCCATGAGAGCCAGCTCTTCGGATGACGGCTGACCTATAACCCAATGCCGTCGGGCTCTCAAGGCGGTCAGTCGCCCCATTGGAGATTTCCTTCAAAATCAATTATGCCGGAGCATCGTTCGCCAAAACTCACAGGTTTCAGAAGGAAAAGCGCATGAGCACAACACCGGATGCAATCTCCCCGCAGCAAGTCGCCGAACATATCCGCAAGACTTATAACCCCTCGTTACTCGCGGGAAAGGTCGCTCTGGTCACGGGCGGTTCCCGTGGTATCGGCCGCTCCATTGCGGTCGCGCTTGGAGCCTGCGGCGCTCGGGTTATCGTCAACTATGCCGGCAATGCCGCTGCCGCGCAGGAAACTGTTGCGGCGATAGAGGGTGTCGGAGGACAGGCGCGGGCTGTGCAATTTGACGTTTCAAACAGCACACAGACGTCCGATGCAATCAAAACTCTTGAAAAGGAATTCGGCGGTTTCGATATCCTTGTGAACAATGCCGGTGTTTCAAAAGACAATCTCTTTATCAAAATGAAGGACGAGGAATGGGATGCCAACCTCAATACCAACCTCAAAGGTTCTTTCATTTGTTCAAGAGCCGTGACAATGGGCATGATGCGCAAGCGAGCCGGAAAAATAATTAACATCTCGTCCGTCATCGGGCTGATGGGAAATGTCGGTCAGGCCGCATATGCGGCAAGCAAGGCCGGCCTTCTCGGCCTGACCAAAAGCCTCGCACGCGAACTTGCGTCACGGAACATTCAGGTCAATACAATCTGTCCGGGATATATCACGACCGATATGACCAGTGCACACGGCGACAAACTGATTGAAAATGTGATCAGACAAATTCCGATGGAACGGCTCGGTGACCCTGTTGAAATTGCCCGTCTGGCGGTTTTTCTGGCCAGCGACGCGTCAAACTACGTTACCGGACAAACGATTGCCGTCGACGGCGGAATGACCATGATGTGATCGCATGAAAGAGCGCCCAAAGCAGCGGCAGGGAAAGTAAAATGCCCTGAAGCGCCATTGCCTTCCGCTGTTTTGGGCCTTTCACGAATCGCCCGTCCGCCTGACTTTCCCGATAGGCAGCCGCAACACTCCCGCAGGGTGCAAAATTATTTACATTTCCGGAACTCTTCGGCGGATAAAGACTCAACACTCCGGCCATGTCGTCAAGACTCAGGGCAACTACAGTCCGCGGCTGCCAGTAGCTCATAATCGCGTCGGGATCCGAATGATTATGACCCAAACCCAAACAATGCCCAAACTCGTGAACCATAACAAAGATAAATGCCGGAATGGAGACGATGTCGGTGCCAAGCTGAATATCGCAGTCACGCAAACGCTGCGTATCTTTCACGTCGACCGCCGGAAATGCAAGTCCGCTTGCAACCGAGTTGATTTTACCGATCCCGATTGAAAACAGGTTGTCGTCGGCATCAATGACTCCCTTGCGTTCCTCTCCGATTGCGAGCTGAACCGACAGTTCAGGAATTCCGTTCCAGAAATTCATCGCTCTGTCGACGAGGAGGGCAAAGGTTTCGTCGTCGCTAAAGCTCGAATAAAATCCGCCCTCAAATGTGTCTTTGTCGGGAAAAACGGGGGTTTGTGAGGTCAGATAAAAATACTGCGTCCGGCCGTCTTCAGGCATGATTCTCGGCCGCTGCGGGGCGAGATAGACGTACGCCTCTGCCTGATTTGAAGTCAGGATCAGAAACACCAAAAACGTCATCATTTTTTTGATGAATGACACGGTCTCTCCGGAGGAAAAATCATAACGGATTTTAAAATGTCCAGCTTACCGAAGAACGTATCAAATTTTTCAGGCCGCGGCGTGCCAAAACCCTTCCTGTTGACGTTTTCGCCCAGTGTCCCAGTGTGCCTCGGCAGATGCCTGTGCACTTTCAAAAAACTTTAAATTCAACTTCAGAAAGGACCACGCTTCCCTGCCGTCGGCTGAAACCAGCACTCCGGCCGACGGTTCAAATTGGCGTTCGAAAAACGGCTTCATGATCCGCACGCCGAGCATCGTTGCCTCGGGATAGAAGGAAGATGTCCGCCGCGAAGTCCATCTTTCATCCCAAATCTCAAAAGTCGTAATCACATCCTCTGCGAAAGTGTAATCTGTTGTCCAATGAACGACGAACTGTTCAGACTGCGCCGCGACGCGGGAAGAAATATCGGGCAGAGCCCGATCGAAATGAATCGCACCCTCAGCCCGAAAGACAAAATCACCTGAAGACTGTGTTCCGGTGAGCCCGAGTGTAAAAACTCTTGGCTCGTTGAGCCGAAAACTGATCGACGGAGTCTGCGGTGCAGCTGAACCGGCGGTGCCGGAAGGACTACCCGACACAGACAGAACAGGTTGCGGAAGTCTTTCGAAATGTGACAACAAATAACCGTTGACGTCCCAGCCGTTCTTTAAAAGGCCGCCCGCTTTGAAGGCCAATTCAAGGTCGTTGAACCATTTGCGTTGTTTGGGCCGGACAATTACGGTGCCGTTGAGATTATCCCGAACCGGAGAACGGACAGCTTTCAGTGTCAGAACAATCTGAAAAATCGTATTTTCGCCGAGATATTGAAGATTGACCGCAGGCACTGCGAGCTTTACCGTTTCATCGTCTGCATACAACGGCTCTGTAAGGTCGCGTGGATTGATCATGTCAACGCCGTCGAGAAAAGCCGAATCTCCCCACGTCAGCCGTTGCATGCCGAGTGAAATTCCGGCTTTGTTACCCTGCCATTGCAGATATGCTTTGTTGACTCTGAACTCGTATTTTTGACCGGTTGAAACAAATTTTTGCTGTGTATCTGCGCGCAGCTTGCCGTCAAAATGAAAAGACAGATCGTCACGTTCGAACAGCGCTGTTTCCCACTGTGCGTTGACTGCAGGACGAAAATTCCACAACACCCTGTCGTGTGCCGAACCGGCTGTGGTGATCTCGGGAGTCAGTGTCCACGTCTTTAGATCGGCAACTGCCTGCGCGGTAAAAAACAGGTTTGCAAAAAGTAAAACACACTGTTCAGGAAAATTTTTAAAAAAGTTCTTTGCACTTCTGCAGCCGATTTTCATAAAAGACTGCCCGTCCGTGTGGTTACTTCAAAGCATTCTGATTGAATATTGCATCCGAAGAATTCTTTGATTCAAGTTTGAGAATTCTTATGACCGATGCATCTTCCGCATTGTTTGCATCCTGAATATGAATCTCGGTGGGTCTCAGTGCACCCGCGATATTCCTGTACTCGCGGAACTGGGATCTTTTCAGAAGTTTTCCGGCCGGAGTCAGATATTCCGCTTTCAAAGGACGAAATGAATTTTTTTCAACCCAGACCCGCATTTTGTCGTACGTGAGGCCCTTCTTTCGAGCAGAAAGCGCAAGTGTCCACGACTTTGAATCTTCGCTCTCCAGCATCGCCGTGTAATCTCCCCACCAGCGCATCCGGCTGACATCTCCGTTGGCCGCCTGTCCCGTCAGTTTTT
>RFOM01000117.1 GCA_009926615.1 Pseudomonadota bacterium | reverse complement strand
ATGTTTACGTTGATGACGGAGTGAGTAATACACTTTCCGCAGGATTTGCATGTTCCGGTTCGAACACATTCTCGTATACATCTGCGGCCACATCTGCCGACGGGACTTATAAATTCACTCTTTATCAGGAAAATACAAGCACAGGGATTGTGTCGGCGAGCACTGTGTTTACTTGGGTGCGGGACACGTCGGCTCCCTCTGCACCGACAGTCACTACACCGTCAGTGAGCCCGTACACGTCAGGCGGCAATCTGTCGCTTTCAGGCGGTTGCGAGAACAATGCAACAGTCAACCTCTCGGGAGCTTCTACTCAAAGCACAGTTTGCTCGAATAACAGTTACGCTTTTTTGGTGATCCAGTCGGTTGATTCAACCTATAACTTCGCGCTGAGTCAAACAGATCGTGCGGGCAATGTGTCGACCTCGATTTCCCGACAGTGGATTAGGTCCACGGCAGTCGATCCTGCGCCGACAATCACCTCACCGTCGGTCAGTCCGTACAGTTCAAAAGACAGAACTTTAATTTTGGCGGGCGGATGTATCACAGGCCGTACGGTCACACTTGGCGGCGCGGGCGTTACTGCTTCCGATGTTGTGAACCCTGCCGGATCGCTTGCTCAGGCATGTGTCAGCTCTGCCTATAGTTTTACAATTTCGAAGAGCACAGACGGAACCTTTGCACTCGCCCTTGTGCAAGGTAATTCCAATTCTGCCGGTCTTAATTGGACCGTTGACAGCGTGGCACCCAACACGACGCTGACCTCGACTCCTGCCGCAACGAATCTTCAAAGCGACTCTGTTTTTACATTTTCATCCGACGACGCGACGGCAACATTCCAGTGCAGTCTTGATTCGGCACCTTTTTCCACGTGTCTGTCAGGAGTAAAGTACGCATTGACAAACGGAACTCACAGTTTGTCGGTCAGAGCCGTTGATGCCTTGGGAAATTTTGATCCCAGTCCGGCCTCGTATACATGGACGCAAAGCGCTTATAAAACGATTGCTCTTTATCACTTTAATACAGGCGTGCCTTTCGCCGACAGCGGCACTCCTTCTTGGAACAATCTGACAAACAATTCGACGACTGATTACGTGTCCGGAAAATTTGGATACGCGCGTGAATTTGCATCTGTTACGGGATCCTCGCCCCCCAGAAATCTGTCTGCGCCGCATTCGCAGTCGCTCGGTTTGTTGCGAAGCACATTTTCAGCGGAGGCTTGGGTCAAATTGTCATCTTTGCCGGGTTCAAATGATGCCGTCGTCATTTCAAAAATGGGCGCGGGAGGCCAGTTCGGCTGGGAACTTGGGTTCTATAAATCGGGATCCAAGTATTACGTTTACGCAGATTTGAGCGGCAACGGAACCTCTAATTCAACGGCAAAATCAGTTCTCAGTGCCACAGAAGTCAGCGGACTGACCTCCGGATGGAATCATGTCGCTTTGACGTTCGATTCGGGCGCTGTCCGCATATTTTTCAATGGCGTTCAAAAAGTCAGTTCGACTCTCCGTTTTGCGACAGTCTTTGATAATTCGTCGACTCCCTTTGTTATCGGCGCTGCTAACGGTCAAAACGGATTGCTAGGATGGATCGACGAAGTTCGTTTGAGTCAGATTGTCCGCTGGACAGCAAATTTTAACCCGTCTGCAATGTTTGAATATTCACCCGACTGACGGACATCGGCGGATAAAGTTTTTGAAGAAATATCCGATACGCGGTCGATAATGCAGAAATCGGAGTCTTCTTCATGGTTTCAGCAACCCTTCAAATTTCCGGAATTATAACGTTTTGGATCTGCACCTCGATGCTCGGCGGATGCAGATCAGGTCAGAGTTCCTCGCAGGATTCCGGCGTCGAAACGGTATTTTTTGGGGAAGGCAAGCTTAAAAAGACGGACATCAGCGTCTGCTGGGAGTTTGCGTCGAGTGAGACAGCAGCGTTCCGGGAAGACGTCCGCTTAACAGTTGAAAAGGCGTTTCAGCAGACAAAGCTCAGATTTTCGGGCTGGGCCGAATGTCCGGTGTGGGGTCGGGGAGCTGATTTTAGGATTTTCATTTACGACGACGCAGGCAGCAAAACTAATTCCCGTTTTGTCGGACTGCAAAACAATCTCCGCGGAGGAACTCAACCGCGAACAGGTGCCGGACATCCGCGAGTCAACCTTGATCCAAAGAACATGAATGCTTGGATTTTCGGGCGCCGCGCCGGAATCATTTTGAGCATGACCGGTGAGGAAGCGCATCCCGCATTTACCGATATATATGCAAAACTCTCCGACAACGGTAAAAGAAGTTTTATATGCTCGGCGAGCCTGCATGAATTCGGGCATGCGATTGGCATGCGGCATGAAGATGCCCACTCCGATAATAAGTGCACTGAATTTGATGAGTCAAAGTCGCTGCGGCCTAATGACGTTGTCATCGGACCGTGGAATCCGACCTCGTTCATGGAGCGGTGTTTCTATCGCAAGTTTAATTATGAAAACGGCATTGTCTGGCCCAATGAACTCGACATTTCCGGCATAAACAAGCGTTATCCGTAATATTGCCTCAGCGCGACAGCCGGCTCGTTTTCACTGTTGTGCCCTGCGCTTCGAGAATCCATACACAGCATTCATCGACATGAGTCTCAATCAGATCGATGAGTGGAACTGTCCGCAGAAGTGCGTTGTCCGGAGCCGTTGCCTGTCGCTCGGTGATCAACAGACCAATTTCAGTACAGCCGAGAAGAATGGCTTCTGCACCCTGTGCGATCAGGTCGGCAAAGCAGTTGTGGAAGGCGTTGCGACTTTCGTCTCGAAATATTCCGCGAACGAGTTCGCGATAGACGATTGTTGATACCTGCGTGAGGTGGGGCTCCCTTGGAATCAGGACTTCGAATCCCGCAGTCTGATATTTATCGCGATACCGTTCGTCCTTCATAGTGTATGAAGTGCCCGTGAGACCGATTTTGCGAATCGCCAGTGTCTTCAGGCTTCGTATCAAGGCTTCAAAGAGACTTAAATGCTTCATACCTGTTTCGGCTTCAATGAGATCACCAAGCCATGTGAGGGTGTGAGAGGCGATCAGGAAACCCTCGCAGCCGGCGGCTTTGAGTTTACGCCCCTCGGCAATAAAGTTTTCAACAAGGAGTTGAGCGTTTTCCTTTTTTTGCCAATGGAGGAGGTCGGAAAAGTTGATGCTTGAAATAAAAAGTCGCGCGCTGTGAGTCGGACCGCGAATTGAGGAGACGCGCTGATTGAGCAATCTGTAATACTCAGCGGTTGAGTGCCAGCTGACGCCGCCGATGAGTCCAAGTGTGCGCAAAATCGTTACCCCGTGAAAAACTTCTTGTGCTCTTTTGGCGGGACCTTCGGCAGATCACCGCATCTCGGTTTATGCTTCGAGTATCGCTCCGATGGCTTCGAGCAAGCCGATGGCCTCGGGAAGAGAAACTTTGGTCTTTTTGAGTTTGTTATCCTTCGGGTCAAAAAAATAATCATGAGCGCTGGAAAAGTCTGTCTCGGTCAGGTTTGTTTTGCTGAATTGCGCACCGCTGAGTCTTGAGTGCGGAAACTTTCCTTTGTCCAGACGGGAATCACGAAAATCGGCATTTTCCAGTGCACACTCCTGAAAGAGGATGTGACGAATGTCGAGCGTTGAAAATGAAGAATCGCTGAGTTTGCAGGAAATGAATTTGCAGGCGTGCAATCCGGCGGTCAAACTCCAGTTGACTCCGACAGCCTTGCATTCAACAAAAGAGACATCGCGGAAGCTGCTGCCTGTGAGACCGGCTACGCTTAAATCGCAGTTTTCAAAGGTACACGAAACAAACCTGCAACCTTTGATCGGCGTGTCGGTGAATTTGCAACGGATAAATGTGCAATTTTCAAAGAAACACTGCTTCATTGAAACGTGTTCAAGATGTTCAAAGGTTTTTCCCGATACCTCTGCGCCGTCCATTTCATCTGCCCCGCATTCACGAAATATCTTTTTTGTGTCAACTTGGATTACCATACAAACTAAGTAAGGGGCATCATGGCTTGGTTTTATTTGCTGATGGCCGGCATTTTTGAAATAGGATGGCCTGTGGGTCTGAAGTTCGCCCAGACGTCCCGTTATCGGATACCTGCGGTTGTTTTTTCGGTCATTTGTCTTGCGGCAAGCGGATGGCTGCTTTGGCTTGCACAGAAAAGCATCCCTATGGGCACAGCTTACGCAGTTTGGACAGGAATCGGCGCGGCAGGGACATTTATTGTGGGAATAATTTTCTTCAACGATCCGCAATCATTCGTGCGATGGCTCGGAGCTGTGCTCATTGTCTCAGGAGTCGCGGTGCTGAAGATGAGTCAGGGATCAGCCCGTTGAATACAGTTGCCTGATTTTGTCGGTGTCATAAAAGATCATGTTCAGCGTCGAATAATCCAGAGAATAAAGCTGACAATCAGACTCAGCAGAAGACTTGTGGCCAGCGGAAAGTAGAGAGTAAAATTTCCGCGTTTGAAGACTAAGTCCCCCGGAAGCTGGCCAAGACCCAAAACACCCCGCCAGTGCCAAATGAGACCGGCGATGAAAATGACTGCTCCCGATATCATTAAAATCTTAGCCACTGTCTGAAGACCCCGCATCAAAAGAGTGATGATGAATTTGATGCTGCATTTTTAGTGTAATTTTCTGAAATTGTGTAGAGTCGTTTCTTGAGAAAAGTTGCTGTTTACTATTGCGGTGGGGTTCAATTTTGCCTGACAGGGAAGAATTTGAAGATTGCCTCACAGCTTCAGGAGTGACGTGTCGAATTCGCATCCGCGTAAAGCCAAATTGCTCAAAATCACAACTGATCGGTTATAATCCGGTTCGCAAGGCACTTGAGCTCGCCCTGAACGCACCCCCGCGTGATGGCGAAGCCAATGCAGCTCTGATTGATTGGCTCAGGGTTGCTCTCAAATTAACGCGTAGCCGCATTCAGATTTTTTCGGGTGAAAAGAGTCGCGATAAAGTGATTCAGGTCGAGTGTGAATACGCACAGGTCGTGAGCAGGTTGTCAGCTCTTCTGTAAATCGCAGCTCATGCTTGCGATACAATTCAATCTGAACAGCGTCACTTAAAAAAAAGATCAAGCCCATGCAGCGAACACTGCATGGGCCTGAAATCTCACTCGGCGGAACGCCACACGACGCGTCCAACACCGAACCTTCCTTAGGACGAGTCTCCACGAGGATTCATAACGCCCCCGTTTCAGCGGGCCGACACACCTTCAAAGGACCTTTCCCCCGAAAGCCTCGGCTGTCCCACATCAGAGAGAGGTGTCTCCTGACTGTCAGTCCCCTCCCAACATATTACTTCGGCGGTCTTTTTCAGAACTCAAATCTTTGCTGTAATATATCAATATTGCGTTATTTTTTATGAATAAAATCGTTTTTTGGGGAGGAGTGTTGTGAAAGATTCCGGCACGGGTGGAAAGAACCGGCGCAGTGTTTCCAAATCTGATCAGCCGGTTCGGTACACAAAGTCCAATCTTCCCAGCAAGGTCTGCATTACCTGCGGTCGTCCGTTTGACTGGCGTAAGAAGTGGGAACGCTGCTGGGACGAGGTCCGATATTGTTCCGAGCGCTGCCGGCGAAGCTGAAGGCAAATGTTCAATCGTCGAATTTTTTTGCCGGATTTAAAAACTGAAGAGTCATTTTGGAATTTGAATTCAGAACATTGACAAATTTTATGTCACCAGAGGATGACGGTCGTAATTGAGGTGCGTCGCATCCTTTGTCAATGCTTGAAAGTTGAACGGAAACTTTCAGTTGTGCTTTTGTCAGAGGGTCCAATGACATTGCCGAAGAGTGAAAAAATATTTTCTGGATTTGCCGCGAACTTTTCGTTTCTCAAATTTCGCAGGCAAAGACATCGCCGGCCGGAATTCTTGAAGGAACTGGTATCTGAACTGCTTTGCCGGGATGTGCCTTCACAAGGACTGGTTGCGTCGTGTCCGGAATTGCAATCATGCTGGGCCGATCTCAAGTTTGAATTGAAATCATATGCCGCACGCGTTGAGAATAATTCAGCAGATGCAGCGATAGTGCAAATGACGCGCATGCTTGCACATGACATCAGAAAGCCTTTTTCTTCGATGAAAATTATACTGGCAGCAATCGAAGACAAGTCATCTCCGGATGAGATGAAAGCTGTGACCGGATTTGCAATTCCGGAAATCAGCCGCGCTATGGACAACGTGAACGGCATGCTTCAGGACCTTGCAGACTTTGGTTCAAATGAAAAGCCGGTGCTTGATGCGCACGGACTTCAGGGTTTGATACTCGCATCACTGACCGAAATTTTCCGCAGCTTTCCGCAATCGTCTGTCCGTTTAAATTATGCGTTCAATCACACAGGTCAAATTCTTGCGGACAGGCAAAAAATAATCCGTTCCCTGTCGAATATATTTTTAAATGCGTTTCAAGCAATGAATCACAGCGGCAATCTGACTATTCGGAGCAAAAATGTCGACGATTGCGGGGCAATGATTGAACTGGTTATTGCCAACGACGGTCCGGAAATTCCCACGGAGATGCTTGAAAAGATCTTTGATGTTTTCTTCACCGGCGGAAAGAAGGGCGGGGCCGGACTTGGCTTGGCTGTGGCCAGAAAGGTTGTAAATGATCATGGCGGGAGAATAGTCTGCCATTCATCGGCCGGTCAGGGTGTGTCGTTCGTGTTAACCCTTCCGCGTTCGGGCAATGTACCCGTGGGGCAACGGCCCGTTCTGCCGGTGACAGGCGGTGATTTTCGCGAAGGATTGAGGCGACTTGAGGAAGCTGAAGCGGTCCGTTCTTCAACTGAAATTAACGCAGATCAATTGCTTGAAAATTTTTCGTCTGAGGTTTCCCTGCTCGGCAGACCGGTTGATGTTCTTGTTGCCGATGATGAGCGCATCTATCGTGATTCGCTGATTGAAAAACTTTGCAGGTTCCCACAGATTGCGCCGTTTGTCGCGGTAAGGTCGGCAGCGACTGCGGCCGAAGCGGGCTCCGTTCATAATTCTGATTTGGCCATTGTGGATATCGATTTCGGCTCTCAGGATACAAATGGATTTGGGGTCGTGTCGTCTCTTCGCGAAAACGGGAATCGCGGGATTATCTGTACTCACTCCAACCGCATATTCGCAGACGATCGCCGTGAAGCGATGGAACACGGTGCAGACGTTTTCTTGCCTAAGCCCATGTCTGCAGCCGAACTTTTGAACCTCCTGTGTCAGGCGGCCTCCAGAGCGAGAGAACTCTCATCCCTTCCGTGAGACTAAAAAATGTGCAAAAAACATCCTTAAAAACGTTTCTGCACACATCAATAT
>RFOM01000116.1 GCA_009926615.1 Pseudomonadota bacterium | reverse complement strand
GGGCGCGCTCGTGATCACGGTCGCAGCGATCCGGTCGGGTGCCCGCTTCACCCAGCGACGGCAGAAGGCATGCACTCTCGTGGCTGGGGCATTGCCCTCGGGTGGGAAATAGTGCGTAAGAAAGAGGAGGCGGAGGTCACGCGACATAGGATCGGCCTCCTACGACTACCGTACTGGCCTCGTTATCGAATGTGAGGTCGTGGCCGCTCGCGATCACGATACCGATTCTCCGACTTATTTGACCGGAAGCATTCCGCGCTGGCTTATGTCCGGAAACAATCAAGTGCCGCGCATTTCCGAATTTGCACTTTCTGTTTCTGCGTTAAAGAGCAAAGCGGCAGAGCAACTGAATTTTGCCCTGTGGCGCTTTCATTCATCCTCACAGGTTTATGTTCCTTCGGATGACGGCTCACTCGAAGCCGCCTATCTTCTTACCGTATCGGCCGAAGAACCGTCCAACGGCCGCGGCCCGCACGTTCCTCTGGAAGTCGCCGTCAGCGCTGATACGGGCACAATTTTATGGCAACGGCCGCTGGCAATGCATGCCGTATCGGGCGAGGCGTTGCTTTACGTCGAAAATCGCGGTTCGACCGACACCCCCACTGCCGTTCCGTTGCCGGATCTGCTCAATGACGGAAAAAAACTCTCTCATCCTTTGTTTGATATTTACAACTGTCACCAGCGGGCCCGTTTTCTTGAAACCGGCAACGGAGCGGTTTGCGATCAGGTCACGCACGCCAACAGCAACGGAGACTTCAAGGACAAAACATACTCAAGCGAAGTATACGATGAACTCATTTCATATGCTGCAACAACGAAGGCTATGAACTGGTTCCGGAATCTCGACTTCGCAAGTTTCAGAAGCGCTTGGGACGAAACACGCTGGAAAGGCACAAGGGCGAATTTCGGACTCCAACCCTCAGGATCCGCCGGCGGCAATGAAACCCGTCTTAAAATTTTTGTCCGCACCCGCACAGCCGTAAACACCGCCAATCTGTGCGGCGAAAATTCGACTCCCGACAATGCGCAGTACCTGTGGTCCGGAACCTCGGGAAGCGGCATACCGGAAATTCTGATCGGATACGGCGGATACGACAGCGCGGGCCGAAACACATGCTACAGGCTGCGTGACCTCGGAAAAGACATGGATGTCATCATGCACGAATTCGGGCATCACATCGTATTCCGCGGCCTGTCGAACGCCAAGCCGCAGAGTGTTGCCATGCACGAAGGCTTTTCCGACTATTTCACTTATGCAATCTCAGGAAACAATTTACTGGCGGAATACAGTGCACCCCCCGCCAGAGCCCTTCGTCAGGGAAACATCGCCGCAGGAACCACATTCAAAACTTTCAGGTCCAAAGCGGGAGGAGGATACACCACAGTCGCGGAAGACGTTTTGAAGGCTCCGCATCTTGTGGGAGAATTCTGGTCGGGGATTCTCTGGGAAATCCGCGGAACAATGGGCAGCGATGCTTCAACCGGCGCGTACAAACTCGACAAAATCGTCTGGGACACAATTGACCTGCTCAAAGCTGAGGCCGGACTTCACGAAGGAATTGTCGCTCTCTCCGAAAGCGCAAAAAGAAATGCACTGCGTCTTGGCGAAGACCCCGCACAGGCGAAAAAAATTGTTCAGGACGCATTCGTCAAATACGGTTTTGCCCGTTACACCGCCGGAGGAGAACTTGCAGCCATCAGCGAGTTGGCTCCCGACGGCACCGCCGTTACGGACACTCCGGTGACAACCAAAACAAAAACAAAAAAATGGGGATGCGGTGACGTTGCCTACGCGCAGTCGGCCGGTCTTAAACAATCGTCCCGAAGCTATGCGGAACTTTTGTTCCTGATTATCCTTCTCCTGCTCCCGCCACTGGCAACTGTGCTTCCTCCGGCTGCAGGCAGAATTGCAGTCCGCGTCCGAAAGAAGAGACGCCGCAATTGACCGGCAGTTTTTCTCGGGTTAGTACATTACGGTTTAAACTTCCTACAAAATCGAGTTCTTCCTTCACAGAACTCCACCCGAGGGATTTTCGATGCTGTCACGTCGCCTGATGCTTACTGCAGCCTTTTTTGCAGCTTCAACATCTGCTTTTGCAAAGCCCAAGGGAGCGGCCGACAAGCCCAGCTATGCCGTCGGCTACCAGTTCGGGCAGCAGCTGCGCAACATGGGTGCCGAAGTGAATCTCGACTCCTTCACCAAGGGACTCAAAGACGGCCTCGCCGACAAATCGGGCGACCTGTCCAAAGAAGAACTCCAAAAGATGCTCATGGAATTTGAGCAAAACCTCAGAACCAAAATGGACTCCAAAAAGCGCGAACAGGGCGACAAGAATACCAAGGAAGGCAAAGCCTTTCTTGATGCCAACGCCAAGAAGCAAGGCGTTAAGGTTCTGCCGAGCGGACTGCAGTACAAAGTGCTGACCGAGGGCACAGGCGCATCACCGAAAGCGACAGACGTTGTCAAAACCCACTATCGCGGCACACTACTCAACGGCAAAGAATTCGACAGCTCATACGCGCGCAAGGAACCGGCTGAATTCCCCGTGAACGGCGTTATCAAGGGCTGGACAGAGGCCCTGCAACTGATGAAGCCGGGTTCAAAATGGCAGTTGTTTATTCCGTCTGATTTGGCATACGGCGCGCAGGGCGCGGGAGCAGACATCGGTCCGAATTCAACGCTGATATTTGAAGTCGAACTCATTTCGGTCAAGTCGGCAGATGCCGCCAAGAGCGCACGATAAGCGACTCCCGCGGTGTATAAGTTTTATACACCCGACAGGCTTCAGACGCTTTTGCATTGCCTCAGCTCCCGACAAAAGCCGTAAAGCACAAGCTTTACGGCTTTTTATTTTTGGCCGGCTGGCACAGTTCTTGTTGGAGCAATTTTGCTGAACACGTTCTTCGGATGAGGACGAGGCCGATGAAGCCGCACAATTTTCAAATCAAAACACGAACCGCCGCAGCGCTCGCTTGCCTTCTGCTGTGTGCCTGCATTGCCGAAACAAGTGAAACAATCGAAGTTGCCAACCGGTTGCCGGCCAACGGCATCGACGAAACAACACGCCCTGCGCAACCGCGAGACCCCGCTGCGAACAAAGATTCGGGAACTGACCCGTCAACCGGCAACGGACCCGACAATCTGACAAACAATCCTCCCGCTCCCGTCGGGATCCCGCCTTCCGACGGACAGCTCAACAAACGACTTGCCGCGTGGTTCAGCATCAGGGAAAATTACGACCTCGTGTTCAAAGACGTGCTCAAGTTCTATCCGGAAGGCCGCTACAACGGATGCGTTGCTTTCCTTTCTGCTGCACTCCGGCGGATCGACGTTTATATTCCGATTAACACGGCAACGGAATCACCGTCGCTGATCACAAAACCGTTTTCCCGCTATCTGGAAAACTCACTTGGCTGGCAGCGTATCGGAACCGCGGGAAATCTGCGCAGCGGTGATATCGTGTTCACCCAAGACAACCCGTCGTACCCGACTTATCCGGCCCACACCTACATGTTCCTCAACTGGTCAAACAAGGCTGCCGGTTTGGCCAACGTTATTGACAATCAGGAATTCACCCACGAACGGAACATTTATTCCGCGTCCGAGGGATTCAATTTCACGCCGTACGCCTATGCGCTGCGCGCACCCTGAAAGCGCCGCTTGCATTAAAATCGCAATCCAAATAACTTTCAGGGATGATTTCATTCATCGCTGAATCACTCCGGACATCATCCCGTGCGCAGAGCCTGCTCCGGCTTGCTTTGTGTGCAATGCCGGCGCTGGCTTTTTCCGCATGCAACTCAGTCTTTTATCAGCCCGACAGGCTGAGCTATACCCTGCCTCGGCAGGTGAGTCCCGCGTACGAAGAATTTCGCATCCCTGTGGGCAGCAGCAGCGACACTCTGCATGTCTGGCATTTCCGCCCGAGGACTGCATCACTCGGAACAGTGCTTCATTTTCACGGCAACGCGCAAAACATGTCGGCGCACGTTTGGTTTGTTGCATGGCTTGTTGATGCCGGCTTTGATGTCGTGACGTTTGACTATCGCGGCTATGGTGCCAGCTCCGGTGTTGCAGACCGGCAAAAGACCGTCGAAGACGGACAGACCGTCATCCGCTGGCTGGCACAACGCCAGCCCTCGTCTCCATATTTCATCGTGGCTCAAAGCCTTGGTGGAGCGGTAGCCTACTCTGCACTCGCAGGTCTGAAGGACCCCTCTCCCGTGCGGGCGATGGTCATAGAATCCAGTTTCAGCTCATATCGAAGACTGGCCCGCAAAAAGCTTTCCTCATTCTTTTTGACGTGGCCCTTTCAATGGCCGCTGTCTTATTTGGTCGACGACGAACTCACACCCGAAGGTGCGGTTATCACAAACCCGCTGCCCATGCTGTTTATCCACGGCACGGCCGATGCGGTTGTTCCCTACTCCGAAGGTATTGAGTTCGCCGAACTGGCAGAAAAGCAAAAGAACCTCGTGAGCTTTTATACCGAAATCCGGCGCGGACATACGTCCTGCTTCTCCGCACAGGCTCTCACACCCTGCAAAGAAAGAGTCCTCAATTTCCTCAATGAGAATCTGAAGAATCAGGCAATCAGGAATTCCATCGAACGGAAAAACGGAAGATGAGAACTTTCGCACGCAGATTCGGCTGGATAGTGCACCCCGTCACGGTCTTTGTGTTCGCGCAGATCTGCTGGGCGCTTTTGGTTTTTACTTGGATCTGGTGGTATTTCGACCGCGAAAAAACCATTTCATCCATTCTTGCCAAAGTCCCTGCACCGCCTGAGCTTCAGGCCGGACAATGGATTATTCTTCTGCAGGGCGGAATCCTGCTCGCGCTTATTCTGCTGGGTCTGCTGCTGACCTTCATTTCCCAGCGCAGGCAAGTCCGGCTCAACCGCCTGCACGAATCTTTTCTCAGCAACATTACCCATGAACTTAAAACTCCCATTGCTTCCATAAGACTCGCCACTGAAACTTTGCTTTTGCGGAATCTCGCTGATTCAGACCGCAAAAAATTCCTCGAAAGAACCCTGTCGGAAAGCTTCCGCCTGCAAAATCTTGTCGACAGCATTCTTGTTGCCGCACGTCTGGAATCCAAAAGCTACAACCAGCAAAAAGAACTCATTGATCTGCCTTCAGTGGTCGAAAAATCGGTTGACAGTTTCCGTGAACGCGCCGGCAACGAAAGAAGAATCGATTTTGAAACAAAATATGCCGGAGCGCGATCGGAATTTCTGATTGAGGGTGATCCGATTCAAATCCAGATGCTGTTTGACAATCTTCTGTCAAATGCACAAAAATATACAAACAGCGGCGGACGAATAGTCATTACCAGCACCTTGTCTGCCAAGGGCTTCTCTGTAAGTATCGCCGACGACGGCGTCGGCATCGAAAAAGAGTCGCTGTCCAAAATCTTTGATAAATTTTACCGTGCCGAAGGCACTGCACGCATTCGTGTGCAAGGCTCGGGGCTCGGATTGTTCATTGCACGATCGGTTGCTGTCGCTCACGGCGGCACACTGACTGCATCAAGTGACGGACCTGAAAAAGGGGCACAGTTTAATGTCAGCTTCGAAGGGAAAAGTGCTGCTCGTCGAGGATGAACCGGCCATCGGCGAAACGCTGCAGTTTAATCTCGAAAGTGAGGGGTTTGAAGTCGACTGGAAGCGGGACGGGCTTTCAGCGTTTGACGCTCTGTGTCAGGATTCTTCGCAGTTCGATGCCGTCATTCTCGATCTGATGCTGCCGCATCTGAACGGGTTCGAAATTCTGGCCCGCATACGTCCGCTCGCCGAAAGGCTGCCGATACTCGTTCTGAGTGCACGGAGTCTTGACTCCGACAAAGTCAAAGCGCTCGAACTCGGTGCAGACGACTACGTCACAAAACCATTCTCCCTGCAGGAACTCATGCTGCGGGCGCACGGGCTTGTCAGGCGCGGACAGTGGGCGCGTGCCTCGCAGCGCAAACCGACCGACGACTTCAGGCTCGGTTCGGCCGAGTTCTCACCCGCCTCCCACACGGTGAAAACCGCCGCCGGCGAAACAGTTAAAATCACTCCTACAGAAATGCTGCTGGCACAAACATTTGCGCAAAACGAAGAACGGGTTTTATCGCGAAATGAACTGCTCGAACAGGTTTGGCAGTACTCCAGCGGAACGGAAACGCGCACGGTCGACGTCTTCGTTGCAAAACTTCGCCGCTACACGGACAAGCCTTCGGAACAGTCCACTCCGGCCATCGAAACTGTGCGCGGATTGGGCTACGTTTATAAATCTTCCGGCAAAAAATAAATCCGCTGCAAAAGTGCTTCACTCAAAAAAAAAGAGCCTCCTGCGAGGCTCTTTTTCATCCCATCCGTTTTGAATCTTTCCTGCGGCTGCTCAGGTCTTGGCCGTCGCACCGTCGGGCTGAGAACGGGTTCCTTCTTCAAGTACAGGACGGACAACGTCCTTCAAAATTCCGACGGCTTCAAGACAGCGGATGAGTATCCACGTCTGATCAAACTGCCACCAGTACCAGCCGTGACGCGCAAAGCGTGCATGGGCGTGGTGATTGTTGTGCCAGCCTTCACCAAAAGCCAAAAGAGCAACCCACCAGTTGTTTTTCGAGTGGTCCGAAATCTTGTTGGCATTGTCGCCCCATGTATGCGCAGCCGAATTCACAAACCAAGTGATGTGATAAACCGCCACCATCCGGAGAAAGATTCCGTAAACAATCAGGCTCAGCCCCATGAACAGGTCAAAACCGCCGGCAACCTTGCCGAACACAAATCCGCCAAGCAAAAACAACAAACCGCCGAGAATAACCTGCACAAAAATCATGTTGTTTTCGAGAAACACAAAGAACGGTCTTTTGACCAGATCCGGCGCATAGTTTTTGTAGTCCTCGTAATCGCGGATATCGCAGCGCAGATTCACAAGCCAGCCGGCATGTGAGTGCCAAAATCCGCGCGTCACATCGTGCGGGTCGCGCGGTGTGTCGGAATAAGCGTGGTGCACTCTGTGAGTCGCAACCCAGTTAATCGGGCCGCCCTGACAAGCCAGCGTTCCGCACAGAGCCGTGAAATTCTCAAGCCAGCGCGGCGCCGTGTAGCCGTGGTGAGTGAGCAAGCGGTGGAAGCAAAAAGTGATGCCGAGCATGCCCGTTACGTAGTACAGAATCCCAAAGGCAATGAGCCCCTGCCACGAGAAAAAGGGCACTGCACCTGCGAGTGCGATCAGGTGAACGGCGCCAATCCACAGAACGTTGCGCCACGAAAATTGAGTTTGCTGCCACGACGGTCGCAATTTCATAAACCATCCTCCCGATGCCTTGGAAAATAAAACGTCTCAGTCTTCAAAACGGATTCATTTCCCTTTATGGAGAATGTCGGCCGAAACTTCTGCTTTGTTTTGTAAAAGTAGTGTAAATATACCCCTGAAATTGCTGTATAACTGTGTGTTATACAAAAAAACCCCCGCAATTGCGGGGG
>RFOM01000115.1 GCA_009926615.1 Pseudomonadota bacterium | reverse complement strand
AGACAGCCGCGCCCGAAACCGGTGCGGTTCAAATTGTCGGTTTGAACTCCTGAAGCGGAAACGGAATAGTTTCCTGCTGCGTCTTTTTTTACTAACTCATAACTCAGTTTACAAATCCGGTCGCCGGTTCCGGCAAGACCTAAACTTGCTGATTCTTCGACTGAGTCATCATCTTCCTGAATTTGCATTTTTGCAGATTCGGCTGACGCAGTCTGATTGTTGTTTGAAGTCGGTCCACAGGCTACAATCGTAATTCCGCCGGCGACAAGTCCACACAAAAGTCCAACTTTCATTGTCAATCCCCCGTAAATAAAAAACAAGCTTCCAAATCTTTTCGGCATAAAGGAGTCAAACTTTAAAATTCTTTTTCAAGACAACGACCGGCAAGACGGGTCTGAGCAATTTTCGATTGCTAAATTGATATTTCCATCGGAGCTGACGAAAAAAACGTAGTCGTTGAAATCTCCGTCATCGTTGTCTTCATATCCGATTTGAAAGGTTTTACTGTCTTTTTTGGTTACTCTGAACAGCTGGTTGGCGCTTTTGTCTTCCGTTGTTCCGCGCTGTGCACCGTTGGTCGAAAACACGAGCCTGACCGTATTGACGGCAGGCTTGGAAAGAGCCGGTACACTCAGCTCCTTGGTCAGATCGCCGTCGTGATTGCAGCCCAAACTGAAAAGCGAACCGTTATTCACGCGAATTGCCAGACAGTTTCTGAATGAAGCATCGCCTCTGGTTTGTTGAAATTTCAATCGCACATCAACGGGCGAAGACGGTTTGACAGCTTCTTCCGGATCATCGTCTGTCCCTGTGCCGGATGCAGGAGCGATCGGCTTAATAGCTGTATTTGCGGCCCCTTTTGCCTCCGCGGCCGCTTTTCGCGTCGCTTCGTCCTGCCCGACAGCCTCAGGTGTTGAGGCCATGCCGGTTTTCCCGTCGGTTTCAGCTTTTTTTGGTACCTTGATACCTGATTTGTAAGACGTGTCGGGCTGCGTACATCCCGCAGTCAAGAGTAAAAGCCCTGTTCCCGAGAGCGAAACAATCCGAATGAATTTGCAATTAAAAGACATAATTCCCCCGTTTGCCGCAGTCGCTTCGGAAAAATGAGAAAAAAACTTGAACCGCCGGAGTTTTGCGTATTTTTTTTAATCAAAACAGCCCCGAATTTTTAAAAATCAACAGTCAAAGCCATGATTCACGCCGGTTAAAGACCATGGACTAAACACCTACGAGCACTTAACATTTAGTTTAGTGTCACCCGAAGGACACCGCACATTTTATGGAATAAGGCCGCCGGCGGAGTTATTTATGCTGAAACTCATTTCACCGGACTTCGTTTTTCACTCAAAGCTTCCGCAACACGAAACAATCAAACCGCCGCTCTTTGCAGATGCACTCAGAACCTGCTTGAAAAAGGCGGGTGACTGGAATTGTGATGTCCTGACAAACCGTGATTCAAAAGACGTTGACTACAGTGCATTTCTTGACGCCTTCCGGCCGTTGGTCACCGCATTTTGCGATGCCGTGGGCACACGCGGACCAATGGAACTCCGGCTCGGAGCACTGTGGATGAATCTCTACAACAAAGGGGCGTGGCAGGAACTCCACCATCACTCGACTCCGGCCAACAACATTTCATTCGTGTATTTCCTGAACTACAATCCCGACTCCGACGGACAATTCTTTTTTCTGAACGAACGCTCCAGTCACTATTCAGCGTCCGGTCTGCACAATGTCTTTAAACTTGCCGAGAACCTCAACATCGCCGAACTGGTTCCGATTCCTGTCCAAGACGGAGATGTCATTCTGTTCCCGAGTCAGCTCCGGCACGGGGTCACCATGCAACGGCATGACACCAACCGCTGCACGCTTGCCGGAAATCTGCTGGTCCTCCCGCAAAAAACGCAGCCGGAATGAACAGCCCCGCAGCCTTTCACAGACGCATACATTCAGACAATTTGCCTTCGCGGCAGTAATTTTTTGAAAAATTTTCTCTCCGGAGGTAAGAAGACCGGACAAACTCTGGCTGGCAGGAGACGTTCGGGGATGACCATAAACTTTTTTACCCACATGCAGGAACGCGGACTAATCGCACAAACCAACGATGCCGATGGTTTGATTGAAGCACTCGATCAGGCTGCGTCCAAAAATCCTGCGGATATTGTCGGGGTTTATTGTGGCTTCGATCCTACCGCAAAAAGCCTTACCCTTGGGCATCTTGTCCCTCTGCTCGGCCTGCGCCGCGCTCAGGACCACGGACTGCGGCCTATTATTCTGTTCGGCGGAGCCACCGGTCTGATTGGCGATCCCACGGGTCGAACCGACATGCGGCCAATGAACACAAAAGAAGACATCGCACGCTACATTGAAAACTTCTCTAAACTCGCCGGACGATACTTTCGGACAGACGTGCCCAATGCGCCTGTGTTCGTCAACAACCTTGACTGGATCGGACCAATGTCGTGGCTGGATTTCGCACGTGATGTGGGTGTTCACTTTACAGTCGCCAAACTGCTTTCGGCCGACGTCAACAAGTCCCGTCTTGAACACGGGCTCACATTCATGGAAATGGGCTATCAGCTTCTGCAATCGTACGATTTTCTCGAACTCTTCCGCAAAAAGAATTGTCTGCTGCAAACCGGAGGCAATGACCAGTGGTCAAACCTTCTTGGAGGGGTTGATCTCATCCGCCGCGTCGAACACAAGCAGGCTTTCTGTTTCACACAGCCGCTCATCGTTGACTCACAGGGCCGAAAACTCGGCAAAACCTCCGGCAACGCAATCTGGCTCGACGCTGAAATGACGTCACCTTACGACTTCTTCCAATACCTGAGGAACATTCCCGACGAAACGGTTGAGCAATCATTGCGGCAGCTGACTTTTATTTCAGAGGAAGAAATCCGCGGGCTCACAGCTTCAGGCAGCAATCCCAACAAAGCCAAGGAAAGGCTTGCATGGGAAGTCACTCAGCTCGTTCACGGCAAAGAAGAAGCAGACAAAGCGCTGGCAGCGGCACATGCGCTATTTGAGGGTGGAGGCGATCTGTCTTCCGCTCCGCGCGTCGAAGTTTCCCGCAACGAAATTGAATCCGGAATTGATGTCATCTCGCTGCTCGCCAAGACGGGTGTCTGCGCAAGCAAAAGCGATGCGCGCAGGATCGTGCAGGGTAACGGACTTTTGCTCAACGGCGAAAAGTGCGCCGATGCCGCGTATAAAATGCAATTCAAAGACTTTGAACATTCGTGCGGCGGATTGCTGGTCCGCAAAGGCAAAAAGGACTACACAATCATCGTCCTCAAATAAGCTTCAAACTTTTCCGGCTGTACCTAAAGAAGCGTGACTCTGAGACCAACATGCAGGGAGTTGCTGCGGATGAGATCGGTCTCGTTGTCGACAACGCTCTTTGCGTTCATCATCAATATTTGTGCGCCCGTCACAAGGTCGAACTTTGCCTGCAGACGTCTGACCTGATTGCCGCTGTATTTCAGAAAGCGCCAACCCAAATCCATCGTGTATGTGTTGCCGCTGAGCCCCCTGCCCCAAAGAGCATCTGCGCCGGTGTAAAACAAAAATCCGCCCAGAACCCGCAGCGGCACCAGTGAGACCGAAGCACCGACCAAAGCCGCGGTGCCGTCGATTTGTCCGAGGGCATGTGTGAGCGAGCTGCGATCATAAGACCACTGCGATGTAAAACTTGCCGACCCGAGTTGCAGGCCGTACGACAACAACGAAGATTCCTGCTGAACGGTTGTCGCCAGAGTCAGCCCCAACCTCGACTGCGATCGCTCGCCCATTGCTGTTTGAGCCGCCACGAGTGACGGATCGTCAATATCATTGGGAATCACATCCGGAACGAACTTCTGTGAGTAAAAAGATCGGGTAAAATCGGCCCACACACCCAAATTCAAAGAGTCGTCGCCCCAGAGTTCAGCCTCGAACCCTGCCCTGAAATTTGCCGGAGTTTTTACTCGGAACTTTTCCTGAACCGGCATCCCGAAAATCGAAAATCTCAGATCACGCGCCGGTGATTTGGCATTTCCTTCACGGAACTGAGGCAATTGATCTTCGAGAATTGCAACTTCTTCTTTGGCTGCTGCCAGTGCTGCTCGGGCTGCAGCCTCGGCCCGCAGTGCCGCCTCGCGGGCCGCATCGGCCTTGGCCATTGCTTCTTTAATTGCCGCGTCTCTTTCGGCTTGACGCATCGCCTCACGCGCTGCTTCACGCGCAGCTCTTTCGCGGGCCTCCGCTTCCTGCGCTGCAATCGCTCTCGCTTTGGCTTCCCTCATTGCGGCTTCGCGGGCTGCCTTTTCTTTTGCGGCAGCAAGCGCTTTGGCCGCAGCTGCCTGCTCCGCCGCTTCTCTTGCCTCTATTTCAGCCTTCCTTGCGCTTTCTCTTGCTGCAGCGGCAGCATTTGCAGCCTTCAGCCTTTTCTCAGCGGCAAGCTGCTCTTCTTTGGTAATTGCTGAGTGTTTGAACGTGTCCGTTAAGGTCACACTTCTGACGTTAAAATTAATTTCCTCGGCAAGGGAATTCAGCGCCTGAATGAAATCTTCGCGCCTGTTCTTGAAATTCTTTGTCCGCGACCAGAACACCTTGTCACCGGCACGCTTGAATTTCTCGTCTGCACGGATCTCGACAAGCCGGTACAGCTGACCGCCTTTGACGTACTTTAACTCCATCGGACGCAGACTCGGAGGCTCGGCAAGTGTGGAAGGCAGCCGCTTGTCTTTGTCCCCCGGCATCGAATCGAAGGGACCGTAAGCCGTGATCGGGGCCAGCTCATACAACGCAGCAAGCAACAGATTAACGAAACGTACATCGCGCAAAGCGTCTGCAAATCCATTTTTGGCTTCAACGCTGATTTGTGCGTAACAGGTCGGCTTATCGTTGGCTTTTATACCGGTCGGCCTGCAGATCGCAGCCTCAAGTTCACTTCCGGACGTCTCAATTGTGACCTTCCAGCGATTCAGACTTCCCGCTGCACGAGGCGTTTCCGACTGAACGAGACAGGCTGAAAAATCACCGAGTTTAAGAAACCAAGGACCAACACCTGTATCAAATAACGATTGAAAAATATGACAAACTTCTTTGCTGTAAACAGACTGTGCCAACTCGGCGTCAAAGAGAATCGGAGACTCGTCTCCCTTGGGCAGCTCGGGTTCTTCTTTTTTAACTGAAGGAGGAGGAAGCGGAGGAATCCATGGCACGGCAGTCACGGGTTTGTTGGCCAACTTTGAATCCGGATTCAGAAGCTCGGTGATCTGTTTTTCGAACTGAGACTTTCTTGCCGCACCGGAAAGAGTGAAATTCATGTAGGCAGATTTTTCTCTCTGCTCACCGGCTTCCTGAAGCTTTACGACACGACCCTGTTCCTCGAAAGAGACGTCGACCGGAACGGAGCGGAGAGATTTTTGCAGCTCGCGCGGAAGTCTTCGGTCAATCCGTACGCGTCTCGGATCGAGCTTCGGGTTGTTCATAAAAAACGGCGACTGTTCAAGCAGTGCCGACATGACCAGCAGCATGACACCGTCTTTGGCAAGTGCATCGCCGTTCACGGGAACATCCTGAAGGTTCACCGACGCGAAACAGGTTTTGTTCGCAGACGAAAGATCGCTGCGCGGCCGGCAAAGTTCGACTGTCAAACTTTTTTCGGAGGCGCGGAAGTAAAGAAGCCAGTCAAAGAGACTCTCAAGTTCTTTGGGCTCGGAACTCGAAATTGAGCAGCCTTTGTTCAGGCCGAGGCTCCAGCCCCATGGCGTTTTGGAGCCCTCGAGGGTTTCTGAAACCGCCTTGCAGAGCTTGTCGGAAAATAAAGCCTCATCAATCAAGACACTGATATTAATAGGTTTTATCGGTCCGGATTTTTCGGTCTCCGTTAGCGGTGCAATAACAGGCACTTGGGCATTCGCGACGTTTTGGCAGATCGCTAAAATGCCGAAAATTATGGGAATTATTCCTATGTGCCAAGCGCGTATCCTTCGCATTGACCCTTTCACTTAAAAACGAGTCATGAAACTCAATTTAAATCCGATAGCTCTCATAGGGTTACAGTGCTCTGATACTAGCTTAATGCGATGGAGCGTTTCATCAAATGGCCGGCATCAGATTGCTGACTGGAACAGAAATTCGCAGTGCCTTGCCGCAAATAACGTAACACTGGACTAGGCTCTGCGAATTAACTGGAGTGCGCAATGAAAGCTTTACAAGCATTTGTGAAGCTTCTGAGTCGGCTGCTATTGGTGACAATGCTGCCGGCAACGATCGTTGTTGCCTGCAGCGGACTTCCCGATGAAGACCAAGGCGTCTCCAAAAATCGACTTTCCAAGACAATCACAGCGCCAGCGGTTATCTCCGAGTACGGAGGAAGTTCAACCGACGTCAAGACTTCGTACAACTACCTGAGCAAACGCCTCAAAAGCAACGAACTCGTCGAGGTCGAAAAACTTCTTGCAGACGTGAAGCAAAGAAAAGACGGCTCCGAAAGCAAGTCACGGATTGCGGTGTCAGGGCTGCGTATCGGTATCGCGCTGCTGCCGTTCCAAAAAGAGAACACCTCGCGTTACTGGAAGAGGCTGCGCAATCTACGGGAAATTGCGATTTTCTATGGTCCCGAGCTGATCGAAAAAATCAATTCAAATCCGTCAGCCTTATTGTCATTGACTCAAGATCCGATTGATCTCGAAACTGCAGAAAACAAGAGCTGGCTTGAAAAACTCGAAACAACGATTGAAGTTCTCTCCTCTGCGGCACGCGGCTCCGGCGTCGAGGTCGGGCGGGCGGACAAAATCACTCCGGCGCAACTCGAAATCTCCGAAGAAATCGAAAGTGCAATGGGAATGATCAACGCCGACGTGCTTTCAAACGTCATACCGGTTGTCCGCACTGCGGCGCGCGAACTTCAAAGAATCGGCGGACTCGACGCAAAGTCCCTCGACAGACTGATTCTCAACGCGACGATACAAGCCGTGTCCGTTTCAAAGCTTTTGACCAATGCAGTCAAAGAGGGAAGAATCGATCAGCCGGGGCTGTACAAGGCTGTTGACGAATGGGCGACGACGCTTGTCGAGAAAAACAAACTTAACCCGATTGAAGCTGCGACCAGTGTGCAAATCCAAACCGACATCCCGTCAACTGTGCCGATTCTCAACCCCAAAAACGGTGCATATGACGGAGTCCTCGGAAAGTGGCTCTTCACCCTCGAACAACAACCCAAGTCCGGCTCGGTTGACTTGTCCAAGAATCCTCCGGTTTACCAGCCCAACGAAAACTTTGATCAGGCAGACACCTACTCTTTCAAGTTGTGTCACGCCGATTACAGAACGATTTGTTCTGAAACTTTTGTCAAAGCCATTTCACGCCCGAACCTCGCGGATTCGATCACTCTTGAAACAACCGGTCGGGGCTTTTTGCCTTCGGCCGGAGCAACGTGTGTTGTCGGACCTCAGGAAACACGCACGCTGTTCTATGCGTGGTACATGAAAGCCCCCGCCGCCAACAGCCCTGTTGTGCGTCTCGCCGGAGCCAACGGAAAAATTCTAGTGAATGAGGCGATTCCGCGCGGTACGGA
>RFOM01000114.1 GCA_009926615.1 Pseudomonadota bacterium | reverse complement strand
TTAAGGTATTATGCTCTCAAAGAGGATTTGCTCATCGTCCGGCAAGACCAGCGCCTTCTTGGCCATAGCCCCTCCCCATTCCTTGGAAGGCGACAGTCTTACCCCTCGGTGCTGACATAATCGCTTGGTAGATAACCACCTACATTTTCAGTTGATAATTACAAAAAATAAATATCTGCACAAAAAAACCGATAGAGAAAGTGAGTCATTTAGTTTTCGAACGCATAACCTGACATTTCGCGTCAGTCTGCGTCACGCTTTGGGTCAGCCACATTCGGAGGTTTCGATGCGGACTGTGTCAGCGGCGATTTCAGCACTCTGTTTTTGTTTGGGTGCGGCATGTGCACCGGTTAAAAACAACTCAACGGACAGCGTGACGTCATCTGCCGAACATGGAATTCCGATTGTCGGAAGCTGGATTGCAGAATCATACAATGGTTATTCGTACGAAATTGGCGGAGAAAGAAAACCTGTTTTTGCGGGAGTTGATCAACTCAGGGTCAGTGACTGGCAGCTTGAGACTCGGATCGATTCAAAAGGAACCGGCTATCTCAAAACAAAAATAGATTGTGAAAAACCCGTCAGGAGCGGGACCGGATTTTCGTCGGGTATTCCCGTACCGCGCTCTTTTACGGTTTTTCCTGATGCCCTTCAGCTTCGAACGTGCGATAAAGGTCAGCCTGTCAGGCATCATCAAACTCACACGCTGCAGGCATTGCAACAGAGATCCATACCGCGCAATTTGGGGATTCACGGCGTCGAAAAGCCGGTCAGTGAATTGTGCTCTGAGCTTCGCGGTTCGCGATATGTCCGTCAGGAAACGTCCTTCTTGCGCAACGCGGGATCCACCGGCTGCATCGGATTTACCGATGCCGGCGCTCAGAAAATGGCGATGATTGTCGTGCCGGACGGTGAGCTGTACGCACTCAGGATCAATTTCAAACGGATCAAATAAATAACTTGCCGCACCGGAAAATGTAATCCACATGGGGGTTTCATGATTAAGAATCTGTTTGCCGGAATTTTTGTACTGCAGTTTTCCCTGCTCACAGCGTGCTCGACGGCTGAGTTAAATCACAATCCGCAAACCGTTGCTTCAGTTCAGTCAAGCGCAGAAACAGAAAAATTTGCAATTGCGCATGCCCGCCTTTCCGAAGGCAAAAATGGAAGCGGAGAAGTGTGTTTCCTAAGGCTTGACGGAATCGATGAAACTGACCTCAGAAATCAGGATATGAGCAGTCTGAAAAATATTTCTCCCGTGCTGGCCAATTCGATTTCCATTGATGCAGCTGCACAATTAAAAAGTCCTGAATTGCTTCGTTCACTGGCGATGGTTTCAGAAGACGTTGCACAGCGGACGAGTTTTAAAGATTTGCAGTTCGATCTTCGCAATGCGGCTGCTTCATCGGCTTCGCAAGGAAAGAGCTGTGCCCATTCAGCGCACCTTCTCAAGGGAAAATTGAGCTTATTGTCCGAGGAAGAAACACTGAACCTGACATGGGGCGGGGTTTTTGGTTTCTGCGTTTGGGCATGCGCGGTTTCTCACTCCATCACAGGTCCGCATGAATGGCCTACACGATCTTCGACGCCGTGGACCCTGCCAAGTTATCCTGCCAAACAGCACTACAAGCCCCCTTACTGGCCGTAAGGGGGAGCGTCTCAAATTCAAAAGTTGCCCAAACTGCCCGACGTTGTTCATTTCATCGCGGGGCATTTGGCCAATGCCGTTTACTCGATTGCCGCTTCATGTCATTGGCTTTGCCCTGATGTCCGTCGTTATTGCCTGCGGAACCCAATCAATCCCGAATGAACACGCTTTTGAGGTCGTCAATCTAGTAAGAGAGTGTTCGCGGATAAATTCTCCGCGAGCACTTTGCCCTGACTCGTCAGAGTTGGAGTCCGGCACAAAAGTCGGACCATGGCAGATTGATACCACCATCGCTTTGGTCGGAGCTTGTGCAATTACACTTCGTGGAAGTTGAACCCGTGTTTTTTGGTATGACGATTTTCCGTTATCCGTCAAATAACCGTCGTTTGAAGAATTCCAAAGCTTTTCGGCCTGAATTTTAGTAATGCTCACGCTGCATATCCGACGAATGTTGTGCGAAGGTATTAATTTGTTAGCTTTTACCTGTGACTCATGTGCAGGGGTGTTCGATGTCAATGATGAAGAAAAGTTGCCTTGGTTTTTCTGCTCTCGTCTTCGGGCTGCAGTCCTGCGTGCCAAAGACCGGCAGCAAGATTGAGAGTGCTGCGTCTACCGGCGCATCGTCGACCGCCTGTGTTGGATTGCAGGGAAACGGACTCAGATTTCTTTCCGAGTCACTTGGGTGTCTACACAGCATTGCTGGAGAACAACATTGAACCTGTTGTTTCGTTGGGTGGTTCTTCAGGTTCGATTGTCGGATCAGTCGTCATGTCGATGCTGGAGAACGGTTCAATTGAATCCGCTCAGGTTCAGTTTCAGGGAAGGAATCTGAGCCGCGCGCAAAAAACAGCCGTCATTCTGGGCGCCATTCCGGACGTGATCAACACGTTCATTTTTTTACCGGCCTTTAACGGACTCAGGTTCGATGAATGGCAAGTCACTCCGGCAATATTGAGATTTGTTATTCAATCGCAGTACGGTGAGGTACTCGCAGGCGACGACAATGCGCGCATCATCAGCATCGAGGCAACCGTGGGTCAGGCAGTGCTCCTCGCAGACTTTGCCCGCAATGCCAATTTCAGCTCTGTCTTTCAGAAGGAAACTTATCCTGAGCGCCGTGATGAAATGTTACGATTGTGGACCGAATGGTCCAACGGAATTGCGATTGACGGAAAGACTTTGTTTGATGCCGCCGCGCTTCCCGAGACAAAATGGGCTGAGAATCCTCAACTGGCAAAAATTGGCGACAGATTCTACCGTTTGTTCCAGCAGGATCTCGTTCAAGAACGATCCCGAAACAATGTTGAAGCATGGCGCTTGATGTTGCGGGGAGCAAAAAATCTTCTCAACGACGGAACGCTTACAAGGTTGCTGGCCGGCAAGAAAATTGATTCCCTGCTCAAGACCAAGATTTTTCTGCCTGATCCGAATTTGCTTTGGAAGGCGTATCTTGGCTTTGGCAGGGACCAAAAGTTCCACGAGCTTCCCAAAGGTATGATCGTCCATTCGACGTTCCGTCGGGGCTTTTTTACCCGCGATGCCGATGGTTCGATAAATTCAACTGAGGGTGTCGGAATCTCGGATCTGTTCCAAGGGTACGTCGCTCATGATTCCGCCGGTCGTCCGCTTTTGTCGGAGCTTTTGAAAGTCAGAGAAGCGGTTGCAAGCAGAGGGGAAGGTTTTGAACCCTATTATCAGGGCGGATCACAGGATCCGAAGAAGCTGTCTTTTGCATATCCGGCTCAGCAGATTCTCGTTCTCCGGAATGTTGCTGACAATCGCGGCGACAAAGCCCCAAGCTTCAAGGATGACGGTCAAGCCGATGTGCTCTTCCGCGAAGGTCGTCGCGGGCTTGCTCATGCTGTTGCCTACAGTGCCGGTGAACCCGGTCCGTTCCGCAGATTGCCGGTCTTTATTGGAGCAGAAGACCTTGGAGACAACCGTCTGAAGACGGCTGGAGGTACCACCGCTGACCTTCTTCCGAGTGTTACCAATCTCAATGAGAAGGCAAGAGCGAAAGGATTGATATCATTTGGCGGCTGGAGTGAAAACGTTCCGGTTTCAACTCTCGCCATGTTGCCAAGCTGCAGTCAGGCCACTTTTTTTGTCAGCAGCGGAAAGCCGGGACTTGGAAATAGCTTTCAGGAGGACGCAATTCGGGCTGCATTGCGAGGCTGGAACTTCTTTGTGAAAGTTTGGGACAAGATTTCAGGTGCTCTGGGCAGGCCGGCTCCTGAATCGGAAGGGATTGTTCAAAGCCATTTTTCGGCACTCAATGGAAACGTGACGTTCTCAAGATCACTCGTCAGCCAAAAAGTTTATTTTGATCCCCGATCCGGAAGTGAAGGCGGATGGCGACAGGGAGCAACTCAGGAACGTCACTTTCTTGCAGGCGATCTTGAGTTTGATACACCCTCGTTGGCGCAGGGATTGGACAAAGACGCTTTAAATGCAGTGAATGGCCGAATCGTGAATGACCGGTTTGCTTTAATGGTTGCCTCTTATCAGAAAACAATTGAAAACATAGCGACCGGAAGCATGTCGAATCACCCCGTCAGAGCATCCCGCATTAATCCATTTGGTCCGAAGAGCGGGACGGAAACAGGCATGGATTTGAGCACAGGCGAGCACATTTATCGCATGAAAACAGTTGATGCGATCAATCAGGCGCTTGCTAAATACTCGAAGTCTCTTCCCTGACATTCTTTGCGTCACCGCACCGGAATTTTGTTTATCAGATGAATGAGTTCAAGATACGTGTTCATCCCGCGATCTTCGGTGAGCAAACAAAGGCTTTGCTCTTGCAGGCGCTGCCGAACGCGGTAAATCTGCGTTCTCTGTTTGATTGACTTCTGACTTTTCAGTCGGTTTCCAACCCGGAGGCGCGAACAAATACCCCAAAGCGTCTGTCAAAGTGTGCGCCTTCACGACATCGCGGCCAAGCCGAAAGAGGTCCCTGAAATTCACCACAAGAAGGTTACTCGAAGCCATTCGTTCGGTGACTCCATATTTGACTTCTTCAACTTCCGGCTCAAACGAATTGAAAATTTTGTCCCAAATGCAAAGAATCCCGCCATAGTTTTTGTCGTGGTATTGCTTGTTGGAGCCGTGATGCACGCGGTGATGAGACGGAGTCATCAAAAACGATTCAATGAAGCCCAGCTTGCCGATATGCTCGGTATGAATCCAAATCTGGTAAGCAAGAACGATGATGTAGGTTGTGATTGTCATTTCCGGCGTGAAGCCGAGGAGAGGCATTGGCAACCAGAAGGGCCAACGCACAACGCTGACGATGGCCGAAGACCGCAGTGCAGTGCTGAAATTAAAGAGCTCAGAGCT
This sequence comes from Pseudomonadota bacterium, assembly GCA_009926615.1. Taxonomy (GTDB): domain Bacteria; phylum Bdellovibrionota_B; class Oligoflexia; order Silvanigrellales; family Silvanigrellaceae; genus RFOM01. The sequence goes on along the minus strand of RFOM01000114.1, from coordinate 2,710 downwards.
GTGGTGAACAGCATGAACTGTCCAAAAAAAACGGCTGCGGTGAAAAACGCGGTGATACCAATAGTACAGGAAATCGGATACGATAATGGCAGAGCACCAAGCCGCAACGGACGTGTTGTCGAAATTGAAAAGTCGATACTTAAACGTGAAACCATAAACCTGAGAGAAGAGAGCGATTCCGATTGCAACCGACATACCCTTGTCGAGCAGGGATGAGCCGATGTTCAATGCTGCGTCTTTGGTTTGGCCTTTTGCAAGCGTCCCGTTCATCCGCATGACTGCCACTTCTGCAAGCGCAAGACCAATCATCAATGCAACCAGATACTTCGCAAAGTCCATAACACCCTCGAGAGACCAATGAACGTTTAAAAAGCTCTCACTGAAGGTGGTGCAAAATCCGTGCCGGAAAGGGTATGATCAGCATTTTCGCCGTCGGGACACGATCAATGCGCCAACTGAGGGCTGTCCAAGGATTGGCCGGTGTCGTCTTGCCGGCTCATTTTGGGTTGCAGCCGAATCCGGTGTGCAGAAAATTTTTAAATATTAAATTAAAAACTTTGTAACACACCGTTTTTAAAAAATTATCAATAGAAATTTAGGTGGCATTTTTTCACTTAAGTTTTTCAAAAAAAAGTCCGATATTAAGTCTGAAATGCAGGGTTGAACAGTTCCGGAGGCAAAACATATGAGACCATCAGGCATTGCATTTTCGATATTGAGTGTTGTGTTCGCAGGCGCGTGCGGATTGACTGAACCAAATGTTTCCAGCAAGCCGGTTGTGTCAGCAGACTCCGAACAATCGCTCGGACTCGTCTCCGGCTGCGCGCTTCGCCTTTCTAAGGACAATCCTGCAGGTTTTTCTGACGTTTGTCTGCGCGTCGGAAAAGTCGACCGACAGGTGCGCATCTACCGTCCCGGAATAAAATCCAAGAGACCCGTGACACCCCAAGCTCTTGTCGTTGTGCTGCACGGCGGAGGCGGCTCCGGTGAGAAGGCGTCAGCGGCCGACAGTGCATTGTCTGTTTTTACCCAATACGCGGAAGCAGATCAGTTCCTTGTTGTTTACCCCAGCGGACTCGCCGATGCCGAAAATAAAGCAGGATGGAACGACTGCCGTGCCGACGACCGTTCAAAAACCGAAGCTGATGATGTTGGGTTTATTCAGACAATTATTTCACAGACAGCGCAAAACTTTTCACTGCCGCAATCGAGAATTTTTATTGCCGGAACTTCCAACGGTGCAATGATGTCTTACCGTTTTGCGATGGAAAATTCCTCTTCGATCGGCGCAGTGGCGGCTGCTTCGGGAAATATCGCAAAAAATCCGTTGAGCGGCCGCTGCAAAACCGGCCCGCAGAATCCTGTTCCGGTTCTCATGGCCCATGGCACTGAAGATAATTTTGTTCCCTACGGCGGCGGTTGTGTGACGCCGATGTTTGCACCTAAATGTGAGCGCGGTGAGGTTCAAAGCGCGGATGCAACGATTAAGTTTTGGCTTGGGGTCAACGGCTTGGCCAGAGTCAAACCGGTTGTCCGTGAAATCAATCCGAGCAGAACAGACGGCGGAAGTGCAATTGAACGCAAATATTCGCTCAACGGAAGAAGCGTGACGACGTGGACCCTGAACGGAGCGGGGCACGTGACGCCAAGCAAGTCCTTGGATGCCGGAAATACTCTTCTTGGAAAGCAGAATCAAGATATTGAGTTTGCCGAAGCGGCTTGGGAATTTTTTAAAGCACAGATGAAATGAATTCGGGATGAACAGCAGCTCGGCAGGCGAAGTTTTCAAAGGCGCGGAAGTGCAAAAACAAAAAACAGTGAGCCTGTGTAAAGAACAACAGCTGCAATAAATAAAACCGAGCCCCATTTTTTGGAACGGCGGCAGGCTTCGGCCAGAACCGGATCGCTCGGGCATGTTTGAGCTTCCGGCCGGCTGCGGGCATATCCGGTGGCCAGCAACAGCACCCCTGCGATTGCGAAGACTGCTCCTTTGTTTTCACTCAGAACAGTGAGCTGGGGGAACGCAGAAACTGCGCCTGCGAGGGTTGCGCCAAATCCAAGCGTGACCAGCAGAGCCGGAATCACGCAGCAGACCAGTGTTGCCGAACTGCCCAGCAGGGCGAGACTTCCCCAAAGGCGGCTCATGGTTTTTCTCTTTGAATGCCGACGACCGAGTATCCGGCTTCGGTCAGCAGTTTTTTGATTGTTTCATCTTCCAAGCTTTTACCTTTTATTATGCTGAAAGAAACGATTTTACTTTCCAGATCTACATTAATCTTTTCGACGGCTTCTGTTTTGTTGAGTTTTTTCGTGATGCCTTGCGCGCAGAAGCCGCAAACCATTCCGTTAACATTGACTTTGACATTGTCGGCCAGAGCAGAGGCACTCATAAAAGCTCCTGTGATAAGAAAAAGAATCGGGATTTTTTCAAAAACTCTGTTCATAAAGACTCCTCATCTGCTGTCAGTTGAAAAAGTGAAACATGTAATTGAATGTGAATTTTCCGCTCAGGCTGCTGCCGATTTCAAACAGTGCGTTCCGGTAGTAGTATCTGATCATCGGTGTCACTTCGTGTTTCCAGTCAGATTTGTGAAATTCTTTTTCGGGCATCCACTCGACAATGCCCCAAATCGCCGGCTCTTCGCTTTTGGCTTTGTAGGGCGCAATGCCTAATCTTAGTTTCCCTGAATCATGGTGACCGTGCTTTGAA
>RFOM01000113.1 GCA_009926615.1 Pseudomonadota bacterium | reverse complement strand
GACAAGTACGATTTCAATCCGAGTTCAGGTTCCGCGGCTCAATCATGGCGCGGCAATGACACCGAACTGCGGGTGCGTCTTGCTCATATCGGACTCCCCGGAAAAGCTTTTGATGTTGAATCAGACTGGTTTAATTTCGAATTCGATTATCCGCGATTTGATTCCGATTTGATTCAGGAGAGCGCCAACAGCGAGAAATCCGGATATTCCGCGTACGGCGAGCAGGTGCAGGTTATTTTGATGACCGAACTGCGATCGGCCCGTTGGGAAAAGGCATCGGCTGTCGAGCGCATAAAAATTCTGATGACAACCATGCGTCGCATTCATGAAGCCGTGAGGCAGCGGAAGTTGTAATTCCTCGTTTATTTTTCGAAGTGCCGGCATCAGGATTGTTTTTTGGACAGACCTGACCGGAAATTTTCGGTCATCGATTTTATGTTTTTCCCAATCACCGCAGCCGTGATTTATTCCTGCACCACAGACAGGAGTAAATCCAATGCATTCATGCACCAAAACTTTTCTCGCACATGGACTTTTATTTGCCTTGGCGGCCTGCGGTCAGTGGGCCAACGATCGGCCGTCACCTGAAACTGATACGGCGCAGCCCGCACCCGCGAATCCCCTTGTTCAGCCGGTGCAGCCTCTGCTTCCGGAACCGGTGCAGCCGGTATTGCCGGTACAAATTCCGCAGACAAATGATGATTCCGATGCGGGGGCAGATGATGCTTCGGATGCCGGAGTTTCCGACAGTCCGCCGATGGCCGCTGCGCCGGTGAAAGTTTCCGAATTGCCTTCTCTTAATTCCGCAGCCGCAGCTCCAGTCGGCATGGTCCTCCACGAAGGCTCTGCGGCCGCTGATTTTGCGGCATGGATTGCGGACCCCAAGAATCAAAATGCACTTGCGCAAATCGGGGTGCTGGACTCGGCTGCGGGAGTGCTGTCGCTCAATGGGCCTGTCACGTTAAGCTTCAGTTCATTTGCAACCGGCGGTTCCTTTTTAATCAAAACCAACGGACATGATATTTCGATCGTCGGCAGTGATTTTGGCTATCTCAAAATTGACTCGTCGCAAAATGCGGGTCATTCGGGGCACGTTCGCGTCTATTCGACTGCAAAGGTTCTTCCGTCGGTCGTGACATCGGGTGCAAAGGGATCCGGAGGAATTCAGGGAGATTGTCCCGCAGATCTTTCCTGCGCCGGTCTTGGGGAATTGATCGCCCGAAGGCCCTATCAGGGACCCTCTATTGGCAGCCAAAACAGAGTTGTTGAATCGTCGTGGGACTGGTCGGACAAAAATATGCCGGAAGTGATCCGTCAGCAGGCACTCGCCGGACTGCCTTTGGCGACCGAATCTTTTTTGAAACAGCACTGTCCGCTGCCGGCAACAATGCCTTGGTTCGACGGTCCCTTTATCAGCGGAAAAGTGAAATTCACGCAGGTGATTTCCGACCCCGTTGTTTCGGGCGAGCTCTCGTTGCCCAAGCCTTCGGATGCGGTGCTTTATTCCGGCACACGCGGAGGAGCAGGCTATGACGGCGGCAACGTCACACTTGTTCAGTTGGGCGAGGAAGACAAAAACTGGATGGAAACCGTTACCGTGGCCGGCGGCGAGGGCGGGCTTGGCGGACGCAATTTGATGAGTCCCGCAAGCGAAGGTACCGATGAAGTCCGAAGGACGAGCACGAAATTTGTTGATCGTCTTCAGCTGCAGAATATTTCCGCTGAATACCGCGTTTCATGCCGGACCTTTGGGACAGTTCCGCACCTGTGGCAGGTGAAGGTTGTGCTGCCACCGGTCAATCGCGAAATGGCTGCACAAACCGATATCCTCCCCGATTCCAAGACGGTGGTCTTGCCCGCTGTCGGGGCCGGACGCGACCTTCCGCCGGATACGCCGCACAGAGCCGGCCAAGGACCCTCCGGCAAATCCGGTCAACGCGAAATTCTCCGTGCACAATCCGTTCAGCAATGGAAAACAGCTCTTCATCCCGACGTTCCTCTGCCTCAAATCGTTCAAATGCTTCTGGCCGGAAAGTAATGAGAGCGGCAAAATCGCATAAGCAGCGGTTTGATGATAGAAGCAGTCGAGCGCCCGATGCCGATGCTAATGTGGGGAGTCCGGTGTGTTTAAATCCTCTGCCCGATGGCTGCCTTTTGTAATTCTCCTGTGTTGGTTTGCAGCTGTTTTTTGGTTTTTCAAGAGTATCGGAGGGGTCCGGTCGCTTTCCGATTTTTTCGATGCGACCACTAAGCTTGATGTCGTTTGGTATAAAAAAATTGCCGAGCGCGGTTATTTTCTAGACCCGACAATAACGGACGGTCAGAGCACTGCCTTTTTTCCGCTCCTGCCTTTGCTTGCTGCGCTATTCATTCATGTGTTTTCGATGGATTCGCTCGTGGCTTTGCAAATCGTGCAAAAGACTTCACTGGTCGCCTTGGTTTATTGTGTTTTTCGATGGGCCAAAGACGCCGGTTTTTCTCCCAAGGAAAGCCTTCTGAATCTTTTGCTTCATCCGGCGTTCGTTTTTCTGATGGTGCCTTACACGGAATCTCTTTATCTTCTGTGTTTGTTCAGTCTGCTTATTGCTTGGAACAAAAAAAGCACATTGGGATTTGCGGCTTCAGCGTATCTGCTGGGGTTGTGTCGACCGACAGGTTTGTTTGTCATTCCGGCAGGCGGAATTACGATTGCTGTGTTTGCATTACAGGCAATGAGGCAAAAAGACAGACGGTCTTCGGACTCTTTAAACGTGATCCGGATGGTGTTTGAAGATGCGCAATTCAAGTCCTCGTTCAAAATGCTTGTGTTCGGTATTCTCGCTTCCGCTGCCGCTTTGGCGTCCATCGCACTAGTCATGGAGCAGAGTGTCGGCGACTGGTATGCGTTTTACCGTTATCGCGGATTGTGGAAGGAAGAACCAAGCTTAGGCAACCTGTTTAAGTTCCTGAATTTCGATTTTGGCATGAATACGGCGAGAATATTGGTCAGCTGGGCTGCGATCTGGGGATGTGTGCTTTTGTTGAAGTCCAAGCGTACCTTCGAAGGGGTTTTATGCCTCGTTTCGATCCTGCTGCCGGCGTATCAGGGAAAGATGGGAGACATTATCCGCTACACGATGGGTGCGGCACCGGCGTGGATCATTCTTTCCGAACGTTACAAAGAGTCACGCGTGTGGACAATGACATTTATGGCATTCAGTTCGTCTGTCGGCATTTACATGCTTTCAAAATGGCTCAATAACCTCTGGGCCGGCTGAGAAATCCGCTTCAAACCCCCAGCCTGTCCCACTCCACGGGCTGCTTATCCACAATTTTATCCACAATGCCTGCGAGTTCGGAGGAGGAAAATTCTCCGTTGGAGGCGAGCAGAATGCGGCCGTTGAAGCCGCGTTTGCGGAGCTCGCGGGCAAGCTCAAGACCGGTGAGCTGCTCGTCGGGGGTAAAGTAGTGGTCGGTGATGATTGTGTGGAGTGCACGAAGGTCCAATGTGTCAGCGGACCCTTTCTCCAGCTTTTCAAAAAAAGCCTTGGGTCCGTCAAAGCATCGGACGGAGACCCGCGCCTTGAGTTTATTTTCCCATGCCCATCGGGCAAGCGGTGAGTCGTCGAGAAAGACGACCTGAGGTTTTTGGAGATCTGGTTGCGGCGCATGCGTATCTGTAGCGGATCGGTATTCTTTGGTCGGCTGCGGCAAAACGTCGGGTGCAGCCTCAGATTTTAAAACTGGCATTATCGGAACGCCGGCGACGGCAATTGCGGTCTGCAGGGTCAAAACAAACTCGACACGCCCTGTTGGACATTCTGCATTCTTCTCACTGGTGCAATGTACGGATCCGCCATGCTGGGTGACAATCTTCTTCACAATCGCAAGACCCAATCCCGTTCCGCCCGTCTTGCCGCTCGTAAAGAACAAATCAAAAAGTTTGTCGAGATTTTCGGGAGCAATGTAGCTTCCTGCATTGCCAACGCGGACCTCGATGAAATTGCCATCTAACTCTCGTGCGCTCACCCAAAGCTTTGCATCCTGATGTCCGCCAGCTCCGACCGCTTCAACGGCATTTGAAAGAATGTTTAGAAAAACGCGAGGAATCCTTGTGAAATCTGCCTGAACCCAAAGCTCGGAGGGCACACTGACTTTCACATCCAGTTTCTGACTCGGGTGAAGTCTACGCACTTCGTCAATCACATCGTCAACCATCGGAGCCAGCCGCAAAGGCTTCAGTTCAAGTTGCCCTTCGGCACCCACATTAAGCACGTCGGCAATGAGTCCGTTCACACTTGCAAGTGACCTGTCGACCTCAGGAAGCGCCTCATTCAAGATCGCTTTCATTTGTTCCGGAGTCTGTGCCGACCTCACCCGATCCATAGTCATGCGGAACAAGTTAAAGGGCTTGCGCACATCGTGAGCAAGCATCTGGGTGGTGCGGGCGATGGCGGTCGACCTTGCATTTTCCAAATTCAATGCTTCAATCTTTATTAAGTTGCTCCTGAAATGAACGAACATCGGCGAAGATATGGCAAGAAAAATAAACCAGACCAAAGCTCCGTCTCTCAGGCTTTGATCAAGAGTATAATCAACCCAAACAGCACCGATTTCCCTCTCCGCTGGTGTCAGCTTGAGCGAGGACGAGTAGGTGAAATTGAGAAATGTAAAATCTTGCCCTGAACTCTGCGAGTCAACAACGATTCCATCGAATCTTTTAACCTCTATGTTCACAATCGGAAATCGAGCTGTATCACGAATTATTTCTCGCACAGCCCGATTGTCGCCTTGAATGAGCGAGCGCCGAAACTCGGGAATCAGATTTGTCATGTTCTTTTCAATTCTATTCTTTTCAATGACCGAAATTCCAAAAGTAATGACCACAAAGGCGGTGAAGACGAATGCTAAATAAATAAATTTTGATCGCTGCCTGAGATTCATCTCAAAATCCTTCAAACACTCAAGCAAAGGGGTGAATATCCGTGTTAATTTCGCTGAGTAACATTTCTCTTCCTACAAACTGACTGAGCCTATTGAGCTTGTTCTCATCAGGCTCAAAGTTTCCGAAGTACAAATTTATCAATGAATTTGTATTCGCTCTCGAAAAGTAAAGAGGAGGGCTGATGCAAAGAGAGCCGTCAAACAGTTCAGGCTTAAAAGACGATACTGATATCTTTTCCAGATCGATTTCAGACCTTAGACTTTTAAATTTTTGGAATTCAGATGGAAAGAAAGTCTTTCTGAATTTTGCTGCGTAGTCGAAGTCTAAACCCACTTGCAGGTGATCCTCGGGACAAGTGAAAATACCCTTCCCTTGCTTCTCATGCTGAGTCTTCAAGAGCGAAGGATTTAAAATATATGCGACTGCGGATCTTGCGGACTCAATCAGTGCGGAGTCAATTGCTTCGTCCAGTGTTTTTTTACATGTTCCCAATGACATTCCGAAGGGAACTTTAGCCTGAAGTCCAAAAATCGCACATATAACAGCGGAAAAGCGCAAATCACACTGAAGCTCACCGAAACGGATCTCCAGACCGTGAGACTTGAGAAAAGAAAGTATACTTGCGCGCAGACTAGAAGCAAAGGTTCTAGGAGGGTCAATTTCCCGGAACGGAGTTTTCGTCAAAAAATGACAAAAAAAAGAGTCTCGCTCGATGAGTTCAAATAGAGCTGCAAGTTCTGCGAGTTTAAGGTCTGTGTGAACAGCAACACCATTCGATGAATCAGCATCGTAGAGCTGATCGAGAAAAAATCTTTCCAGCATCTCAGCCGTAGATTTAATGATTGCCATTTCTTTGTTCAATTCGGTGCCGCGCCCTGAGTAAGTTTTACCGTTTTTTTCGTATTCACATTGGATATCATAGGCATCGACGGATAGGTTTTTTGTCCAATCAAACTGGACGTAATTTAGTCCCAATTTTAAATTGCAGATGTTAATCCAGTCATCAAAAGTAATCATTTGATTTTAATTTTCCAAAATGGATCATTTGGGAATAATTTTGAAAAATCTGTGCTCCACTTGCTGTCGATTATAGAAACGAAAGGGCGAATCGAAAAAGGAATTATACTCGGATCTTCCCAGACGGTGACGAAATGAATTTTTTGCAACATCGCTAGTCTATCGCTTTTCTCAGGTGTGTCGAAGTACTGCTTTAACCACTGGGCGGGCACTTGATTCCCTGAGGGAACGAGAATTCCATTTTTTACGGCGTAACTGATGAAATTAATGTCTTCGATCGAAGCAACATCCACGCCCAAAATTGTGAGCTCGGGCACGTCGTCGTCGTTTGTATTCTCAAACTTTTCAATGTCAGGATATCCAACCATTTTGAACTTGTTATTTTCGGCGTCGAGAAAGTGTTTATAAAATTCCAGAAGAAATTGCGGCACGGCGATCCTTATTCCGGTTACATTACACTCGTGGCTGTATTTCTTGATTTCCGCTTCAATATGCCGTGTTTGTTCAAGAGACAGATTCCCTTCAGCGGATGGCGGTAGGACTTGAATTGTTGCCGACCGACCTGTTGGGTCATTATTTATGTTCTTTTTGATGGCGTGGTTGATGCATGCAAAAATCCGTCGCCGAGTTTCAATTGGCAATTTTTTTCCAGTTTTAGTGTATTTTTGCATATACGAGTGCCATTGGGTTGGTTCTGTGAATCTGAAATTGTTTGCCTGTTTTTCCACGAATTTTTTCGACATCATCCAGACGTAATTCCGAGGCGGTCGGAATAAAATCAACTTTTTCTTTGATAAACTGGTTTTCTGCCGATCTGGGAGAATCCGAATCGTAATCAAATGGAACGAATTCGATTTGCTGAGGAATCTTCGGGTTATAATGCCAGTGTTTTTTGTTGGCATAAAGAAAATTTTTGCCGTCTACTTTTTTCAGCATGTATGGTCCCGAAGTATTTTCGAATGAAATTATTTTGAGGTCTTTGGGATCTATAGAGCTCTTGCTGAGGATGCCGTAGTCAATTGAGGTCAAAAGTGGGAGAAGGAAAGCTGTCTTCTTTCTGGCTGTCAGAATCAGGCGTTTTCCATCTGCTCTTATTCCGCCACAACTATCATCGAGTGATTTCGGGCTTGCAGTTGAGCAGAGGAGATTTGCAAGTTCTCCGTGTGAGTTTGTGTTAAGAATCATAAGGCGCTTAAATGTTGCAACGGCATCCTCGGGAGTCACAGTGTTTCCCGAAGAGAACGAAGTCTCTCTGAATTCAAAGATGAGTTCGTTTTCATTCCAATAGAACCGCTCTGCAATTCCTCCGATGATCTCGCCCTGATTGTTGTATTCAACCAGTGGACTCAATAGTAATTCTAACACTGAATAGTCTGCTGATTCTATGATAGATTTTGTATCGAGATCATCGATTGAAGTTGATATGTTTAGGGCAACTTTCAATGTGGAATCTTCTTGTGTGTGCAATGAAGTACTCCAATAGAGGACTGGTATAGTAACGAGTGCTAAAATTGTCGCGCGCAAAAAATCTCTTTTTTTCATTGATCGGTAATTACGCACCTGGCACGGCAACGTTCCGCATTGACGCTGTCTTTAATTTCTCCAATCTTGAATCGAAATTTTTGCTCTTCCGTGCTTGAGGGATGGTTCTGCTCTGGGGTCGATTTTGTTGTTTTTGATTCGGATCTTGACTCTTCCGTGCCACAAGACACCGTAAGGGAAAGGAGAATGGTCGAGGCAGTTGTTGTCGTAATAATCTTTAGAGTCTTTTTCA
>RFOM01000112.1 GCA_009926615.1 Pseudomonadota bacterium | reverse complement strand
CCTGAAATCGACCAGCTCATCGGGGAGTTAACAAAGATGTCATCCAACAAAGGGTTCGTCAGAGAGCTCAACAAAAACGAAATCGATGAAATTATCATGCAGCGCGCCCGAGCCGAAGAGCTCAGTGATGCGCGGACTGAGGCGATGAAAAAGGGCATCGAAAAAGGCATCGAAAAGGGCCAAACCCAAGCAACGCTCGCTGTTGTCCAAAAAGTCCTTATCAAAAGACTAAAGCTTTCACCGGAGTCGGTATTACCAAGACTAAACGCTCTGTCCGCAAAGCAACTCGAAGCACTTCTCGACGCAGCCTTCGACTTTGAATCTCCCGCAGACTTTGAAAGCTGGCTCAAGAAGAACGGATGAGGCCACTTGGTCTGAAAGCCAGACCCACCCCCACCAAAGCAGAGAGCGAGTCAGCCGCAAGGCTGACTCGCTTTCCTTCCCCCCGGCCCTTCTCAAATCCCTGAACGCATCACTCAAACACAACCCTTGCCTTTTTTCCCATCACCGCCGCGAGTTCAGCGATACTGGCCATGGTGAGATTCGCCTCTCCTTTAAGAAGCCTTGACGTTTGCCGACTGCTTGTATCCAATCTGCGCGTCAGTTCATTGAATCCAATTTTCTCCTTTGCCATATAAGTTGCAACCGCGCTGGAAACACTCTCTTGCAATGCACGCATTGCGGCAATCATCTTGTCCGCCTGTTGATCGAGCTCCGCGCGCTCTTCGGGGCTGAGAAGTTTTACTTAGACATCATCCAATGTGGGCATGGCTTTGATGCGCTCGCTCTTCTTGCTCATTCCATATCCTCCATGCGCTTTACGTCAGGTGTTTCAGACATCGCTTATCGGACCGACGCTCAGAGACTCGCTGGCTAGCCCTGTCGACGTTCCATATTGTCGGTAGTAGTCGAAGCTTACAGACAATATGGAACACGTTGGAACTAATGGATTTTTATCGGAATTCAAGAGAATTCGTCCTTTTTGCCCATGAGCTGAACATGGAATGGTCGGTTATGGCGGGGCAACTCCACACATCGCCTGAGTCCGGTCGCTTGTGGCGACAGCTTAGTTTGAGAAAAGCGTTTGCTCGAGATTAGCCGAAGCCGCAGCCGACCAACCGAACTTTCCAGACTCTTGCCCGTCCTGATGATCCTTTTCGGTTCGCTCAGAAGAGGCTCCAGCGCGATCCGGATAAACGAACACCTCAAGATCGGGCAATGAACCGAGGTGCTTATCCATCAAGGCCTTCACATCTTTCCATGCCAAGCCACCCTGTCCGCAGCCGAGGGCGGGCATGGCAATTGTATAGATGCCCAGCTCACCATAATTTGCAGCAAGCCATTGCAAGCCTGCTTCGATATCCGCAACGGATGATGGGGTCCGCCAATGCCTCTTGGTTGGAAAATTGAGAATCTGAACTTCATCGTCTTCCCACAACCAAGGCTGACCAATCCTCATTTGACCTGCACCGCATTTCGCAACGTACTCATCGCACATTACTGGGAAACGCTTTTTGAATTCCAACGCGATTCCCTTGCCCATCACGCCAACACAGTTCACCGCATTGGTGAGGACCTGCGCAGGTGAGTCGAAAAGGTTTCCTTGAACGTAGGTAATCATGGGAGAATCTCGCGAAAATAAAACCCCGGCCGAACTTGGACTCTGATGTTCCTTCCGTAGTCTTGAAGCACGGTTTTCACCCTCTGGCTAGCGGTCTCTGAAAAACAAGTCATATCGATGAGATATTCCAAGCTCAACGAGTCCGGAATGAGAATCTCCGCTTGTTTTTTTCTCTTCTTCTCCTCATCCTGCCCCCACTTGACGGAATTTATTGCCTTGGCGTCGAGAACCGACAAATCATCCACGGAGTGAAAAGAATATATCTTTGTCTCTGACGCTCGGGCATTTCCGTCGCTGAAGCGTGCTCCTGGCAAGCTTAAAATTTCAAGTGGAAATCGAAGGTAGAGGATTTCCTCATTTCTATTCTGTTTCAGAGCCATCATCGGTGTCTTGAATCCAAAGTACAGTGGAACGAAATCATGAAGATTGCGATCACAACCATCAACAATTCGCTCACTTCTTGCTCGTTGAATATCAGGATTTGAAAGATCTTCCTTTTGCAACGATCCGACCCGATTTTTGGGAAGGAGAGCAGCTGCCTGCAAAATATTTGGAATGTTTTTGATCAGAGTGCAATGAAACGCCGGTGCAAGTTGAAATTTGAGTCTTGCATCGTTGCTTATCGACATTTCCAATCCTCACTGCCCGTCGAGTCTCATTCTCATGAACGCCTGAACCCAAAACGTCGATCAGCTCTCTCACTTGTCGGACTCTTCTGTAAACAGGCACCAAGAAAGTCAGTCATATTGGATGAAGATTTTGATACAAATTGGAACTGCGTTCCCAAGAGATGGGAGAGTGCCTGAGTGCGAAAGCAGATTACGCGTGTAGGAAACAAGAGTGACAAGCGCAACGAGTCTTTCAATCAGGAAGGACGTCTCAAGATTTTGTTGGGGAATCCTGAGCGAGCGACTCAGAGCAATCAACTTTTGACGAATCGAGGATCCTTTGGATTTTGAAGTCACGGAGCAATGACCTCGATGTATTTTTGAAGGACTTTCTCCAGTCCTAATTCCTGTGCACATTTTCCAAGTTTCAAAACAGTTGTTCTACGATGAGCGAGTGCATCACGTGCAGCCTTGATTGCATTTCGTTCGCCAATTTTTGTGATGAGCTTGAGCCCCTCAAGCACAGCACGCTCCAATGAGACAATTCGAAAACCGTTTGTGGAAACTATACATTTTTCCATACTGATTTTTGTCCGAATAAGTTTGTAGCCAGCTTCGCTCGATCGCTTTTCTGGTGGTACTACAATCCAAATGTGCCCTGGAACCTGCTCTACAAGGTTGTAGTGAAACAAGGCAGACAAGCCTGCAATAGCTGACTTCGGACCGAATTTTGCGCATGCCACTTGAAATCCAATGTCACCCTTCAGATCAGCATCCGGATGAAGGTAAAGACCACGGCCAACACGCGTGAGCTTTTGCGCGGCAACGAGCCGTGAAAGACCTTGTTGAGTGAGCCCTGGAGTTGCCCCGTCGAGACCGACTATCCGCAATGCCAGAGGCGGAGCTGTTGATCGAACCCAAAAACAAATCCTGCATTCTGGCAGACAACGCATCCGCATCCGAAAGCAAAAAACTCAGCCCAACAGATCTTGAGAAACCAAATCCACATCACGACCTCAGGAAACGCCGCTGACGCTCGGCTTGCTTGAAACATCAGGACCCAAAATTTTTGGTCAGGCTTGATTTGAATCTGATCAGAATCGTTCCAACTTTCACGGCCAACTTCCCTTGAAATAACCCTGTCTGTTCCGTGGCCTTCATCCAAAGTCAAAGCCGATCGAGATCCTCGCCCAAGCGAATCAATATCTGTTCAAGTGATGGGCGCCCCTTGAAATAGAGGCTGGCGCTCCGATCGTATTCCTTTTCGAAGATGACACGATCGTCAGGATGTGTGAGCTTTAATGCGTCACTGTTTGAAATCTTAATGTCGTCGCCTCCGAATCGTTCTTCTTTGAATTCCACGTAATCTGTGGTTCCGATGAATGCCTGCACATCGGAGCGATCGATCAACTGGTAAAGGTCGTAATAGTGGCGGATGAGGTTCGCTGGCAGGTTCGCTCCGTCCTTGCCTTCCTTGTAGTGCCTGAATTTTCGGACGACAGCCTGCAATTTTTCCACGAAGGTGTATTTGGGTTCGTAGCAAGGAACTCCCAGAGCGCGGTTGTCGCAAACAACAACATTTGCTGTTCCAGCGGCGCGATCGTAGGCCCATGAGCTGATGGGGCATGGCTGGTTTGGCGCTGTGCGATCGAAGCCTACCTCCAAGAGAATGCCGTCCTTTAATCCAGGCGAACTTGCAAATTGAGAATTGTAGTGGAGCCTTATTCCGCCGCTGCGGTACTTCTCGTCATCAAAATTTTTATCACGCACAACATCGAAGACGCCATGTATTTTGCCCATCAAGTGAGATGCGATCCAATCGAAATACTTTTGGCGGGATTCACGGTGTTTAAGACTGACATGGTTTTTGCCGGTGTAGACCTTGAAGCCACAAGGGCTCTTTTCCGGATCAATCATAATGTCGATATCCTCGGAGAAGCGATGGATACAGCCGTAGCCCTTCGACAAAGATGTGTCACCCTTGAGATGAAAGGTCAGCTTAATTTGCTGCATGCTCCAGAGAACGTGCATGAGCCGGTAGTCCTTCTCGACCAGACCGGGGTCTTTGATGTTTTGCTCTCTCGCAGTAATGTTGATCAGGTCTTTAAAGTCATCGCGCTCATGAAGGAAAACCATGCTCATCGAGCACTCTCGACATCTATCGTTCTCATCAAGGCATTCAGTCTCTTTTGTGTCGAAAGCGTCCCAAAGCGGCTAGCTGAAATGAGAAGCCTCTTTCGATCGAACTCCGACAATTTCTTTCCGAGCCTTTCGACGACCTTGTCCCGATCTTCGGCGAGTTGGTTCAGTCGGTTCAAAAGTTCAACGACGAGGAACTCTGGTGTCACCTGCTTTGGAGCTTCACGCCAACGATGGAACAGGTATGTGCGTCCACCAAGGGTAAATTCGCCGACCCGCTTCCGGTTGAAGACGATGAGGCGATTATAAAGCTGGGTTGTTCCAAGGCCGAGTAAGTTGAATTGGTTCGGGCTGTAGACCACAAAGTGATCATCCTTGAGGAAGGTGCGAAGAAGTGAGTCGGCCTCCGGAGGAGCTTCTCCAAATGCAGTCAGCTTTGGCGCCATATACAACCCGTGAGAGAGTTTCTTGAGATGACCCTCGGCAACCAGTCGAGCAAGATGTCGATCGACGTTGGAGGAAAGCTCAGCCAAGTCGGCCCGGCGGTAGACGCAACCTGGCTTCAAGTGTTGCCTGAGTTTTTCCAGAGTCTCATAGCTGCGCATGACTACTCTTTCCTCCCAATACAACGAGTATCGGCGAGTTGCGCTTTTAAGTAAAGAATTTTAGTAAATATTCATGTAAACAATAAATAAAATCTATTTATATCGTATGGTTACTGGAAATGCATTGGCTGGTAATATTGTGGTTCTTACCTGGCGGGAGTTGCGCCGTCGAGACCGACCAACCCCAATGCCAGAGGCGGAGCTTTTTGATCGAATCGGCTGAGGACACTGGTCCACGAAGACCTCGAGCGCTTTCCGCGCTCATCAAATAGTGAAGTTCACAGGAGGGTAGGCGAAGAGATACCTGAGCGCACGCTGCGAAGAGCACTGGAAGAGCCGGTCGAATCGGGAGATGTTTTGACAGAGAGCGAACAACAATAACTCGCCCGCCTGGGGTTCGCATTTTTACACGGACCGATTTTCGAACACGCTGTGTGGGGCTGATTGACTGAAACTTCAGATAGAAAATAAAAAACCCCGGGTTCATCACCGCCGCATGGACGGGAGAGGATAGCCCGAGGACTCGTTTGGTTTATCGACTGCCACTGAAAAAAAATCAAGGGGATGCTTTGTCTATCGAAAGATTTTTGTCGCCAGAGCGCCTGAACCCGTTTCAAATCAGCGGAAATGATTCATTGAACACAGTATTGAATCGCTATCTATGGAACTTGGAGCTTGCCTCATCTTTTTACGTACCACTGCATATTTTCGAAATAGGCTTGAGAAATAAGGTTTATTTGGCTTCTGGGTAGTCCTTTTTTACAAGACCTTTGCTTGTTCCGGTGGTTGAAAACCGATCCGCCCAGCAGCTGCCTCACTCGATCTCGGACTTGAGTGAAACAAAGCAAATGATACCATCCCTTGGTTTAATCGAGCAGGAGATATTATAATGAGAAGCGCTGCTGAACTGCTTGAAGAATTGAATTCGCTGGATGAATCCAGCCGGATTGAAGCAAAGCGCTCAGATGATATCGGCAAATCCCAATTGGAAACTGTCATCGCATTTGCAAATGAGCCTGGCCTGGGCGGAGGTTATCTCTTGCTGGGCGTCGATTGGAACGTCGATGAAAATGGAGACACTGTCTACAGGGCCGTTGGCCTCTCTAATCCAGACAAAATTCAAAGAGACCTTGCAAGTCAATGTGCAAACACATTGAACGTCACACTGCGACCTGAAATGCAGCTCGAGCAAATTGACGGGAAACCTATTCTGGTCGTTTACGTGCGAGAGGCTGACGTAACCCAAAAGCCAATTTACAAAAAGGCATCAGGACTTCCCATAGGGGCTTACCGCCGCATCGGTTCAACAGACCAACGCTGTGTCGATGAAGACATTTGGGTTTTACGAGGTGAAAACCAGCCGCTGCATGGCCCAGACTCCTCTATATTCACTGATGCACAAATGGATGACTTTGACACTTCGGCCATTCAAACTTATCGGCGAGAGCGGATGCGGATCAACCCACACGCGGAAGAGCTCACCCTAGATGATGAGCACCTTCTTGAAGCTTTAGGAGCCGTTCGCAGAGCAAATTCAAAACCTCATCCAACTCTAGCGGGTATCGTACTTTTTGGAAAATCAATCGCTTTGCGAAGACTTTTGCCTGCATTGCGCATCGACTACATTCGAGTGCCTGGAAATGAATGGGTTGAAGATCCCGACAACCGGTTTCAGTCCGTTGACATCCGCAAACCACTGCTGCTTGCTCTGCCAGCAGCAGAAGCAGCCATTGTTGATGAACTGCCGAAAGGGTTCCACCTAAAAGAGGGTGACTTGCAGAGTGTTCAGCAACCAGTGCTGCCTCGCAAAGTGATCCGAGAGGCTCTTGCCAACGCTGTCATGCATAGAAATTATAATGTTCAAAGCCCAACTCAGATCATCCGCTACGGAAACAGAATCGAAATCAGAAATGCCGGCTATTCGCTCAAGGAACCATCTTTTTTGGGCACGCCTGGATCATTTATGCGTAATCCTGTGATTGCCGCGGTATTGCATGACCTCCATCTGGCCGAAGCCAAGGGAACAGGTATTCGCGCCATGCGGCGTCTAGCGACCGATGCAGGTTTACCTTCGCCAGAATTTTGTTCCGATCGACAAGCAAACGAGTTCAAACTCATTTTATTTTTGCATCATTTCATGTCCGAAGAAGACCACAAATGGCTTCAGCAATACACGGGAGGTTCAACGAGCGCCGATGAGGCCAAGGTGCTCAACTATGCTCGAACCACCGGAGCCGTAGACAATACAGCGTGTCGAGACTTTTGCGGTCTGGACACCCTTTCGGCCAGTCTGGTGCTACGCCGACTGCGAGACAGGAAGTTACTTGAAAAACACGGAGCCGGTAATCGAACTTACTACGTTCTTGTAAACGCAGAAGCGAAGCTACAAACAACTTTATGGTCGGAGAATTCACCATTACAGCCTGAGCATGCAACCTTAGAGTCCGAGCATGCAACCTTAGAGCCTAAGCATGCAACCTTAGAGCCTAAGCATGCAACCTTAGAGCCTAAGCATGCAACCTTGCCAGAAAAACAGAAACTTAGAATGGACACCAAGACCTTAAGGGCGAAAATTCGAATCTTATGCCTGCACAAGCCCCAGACAATAGAGCAACTTGCTAACTCCCTCGGAAAGAGCGCAGCCTATCTGCGCAACAAACACTTAAGCCAAATGCTGCAAAATGGAACGCTGAAATTCCTGTACCCAGAAAGCGCCAAACATCCTCACCAAGCCTACATCGCCGTGGAAGATGAAAACGAGAAGAAGGAATAAAAAGAGACTCTGCCGTGATGTAGCCACATCAAGCAGGGACCATCTCC
>RFOM01000111.1 GCA_009926615.1 Pseudomonadota bacterium | reverse complement strand
TGGTCCAGCGCCCAGACGGCAAGGTTGCGGGTCGGCCCGATCACCCGAGCGCCCCGGAGCAACAGGGCCAGTTGCTCGAGGGACAGCCCCGTCACCCGGTTACCGAACGGGGTGGTCAGGACGGGCTGGCCTGAGCCCGGGGTGACAGGCGGATCCGGGGTGAGCGCCACCGGCTGCAACACGCCCGGACCGACAGTGCCAGGTGGCGGTGCTTGCTCGGGACTGGCCCAGCGCTGGATGGTCTTTGCCCTCGGCCAGTAGGCGCTGCATGTCGGCCACGGCGCGCTCCTTGGTTTCCACAGGCAGTCGCCCCCAGTGGCGGCGAGGTAGCGTCAGGCTCTGGAAGGATGAGGAGGTGAACTCGGAGGGCATTCACCGAGCCTCAGGGCAGGCATCAACTCAGGCTCAGACCATTCTGGCCGGGTCATCCAGACTTGCCGCATACGCAGTTCGCCCATCTGCAGGCGCTTAAGACGCGTTAATGCTTGCAGAATCTGCTGGGCGCCCTGCTCTTTTAAAAGCATTTGCCAACATATGGGTTAAATCATACCCGTGCGCTATTCCGGAGGGTGCATCAATGTGCGCCGATGAGTCGGTAATTCCGGACTGAAGAACTTTCTTCAGTAAAAAATCCGTCTTTTCCTGTTTCACTCTGCCGAAAGAGAAGGGCTGAAAAAAGCTGACCTCAACGCTTTTCAACATTGTCCCCGCAGACTCAAAGAAATTGCGGTGGGCAATACCCCAATGTGAAAGCACTTTGAATTTTGCACCGCGTGCAACCATCGAATTCAACGCAACAACTCCTTCAGGCGCATTGAGCACCATGATCACAACTTCGGCATTTTTCTTTTGCAACGCGGCAATCTGAATATTGGCATCGGCGTCTGCGCGGTCAATCCATTCAACTGCCGCAGGTGTGATTTTACGCTTCCTGAGCGCTATATTCAGAGCCTTGAGGTTGCTTCTGCCCCAAACTGTCGTTTCAAGAAGAAGCCCAATCTGTTTGCTCTTTTCAATTGCTTTGGAAACCAAAAATTCAGCAACATATTCATCGCGGGCGCCCAGCCGGAATACAAAATTCGGCTGATAGCCGTTATCAACCAGCTCGTCGGCCGCAGCCCACGGGATCAGGTAAGGAATTTTATTTTCGTGGATCAGTTTCAACTCCGACAGAATGACGTTGCTGTGTATTCCGCCAATCACGCCAATCAGGTTTTTTTCGGCAAGCAGCAATTTGAGGTTCTCAACTCCCCGCATGACCACCCCGCCGTGATCGAGGGGTTTGACAAGAACAGGCATGCCGAGAACTCCCCCTCCGGCATTGATCTCATCCGCTGCCAGCCGGACCCCCTTCAGAATTGCGTTGCCGGCAGACGAGCCGCCGAGAGTGAAATCTGCATCAACTCCAATGACAGCACTCGGCCGATCCGCATCAGGCTTGCCGGCTTTGACTTGCGCAAAGGCCGTCAGCCGCAAAAGCGGTGAGAGTAAAAATATCAAATACAGGCAGATAAAATATTCTTTGCCGAATCGAATCATCGGTCCCACCTCTTCAGGCGGAGGTTGTCATAATATTCCAATCAGGTTGATGAACTTTTCATGTATCGCGGTATGGGTTTCCGCCGGTGAGAAATCAGGAGATTTGTATGGTGACAACGACAGATGCCGACGCAGGTACACAGGCAAATTCAATTAAAAATAAGATCGCACAGGAACTCGAAACCGTGCGAAATAAATTTGCCGATTCCGGAATGGATGATGTTCTTGATGAAATGCTGGCACTATTTTTGAATGAAAAAAGGCAAATATTCCGCCACTTGCAGGATTCAGTCCGGATCCGTGATGCACGTGCACTAGCAGCAGCGGCACACAGGCTCAAAGGAACATTTTTATCTCTTGAACTTGCAAGTCTGACCGGTCTCGTGCTCGAAATCGAGAGTCAGGCGTTGTCGCCAAACCCTGACTGGATGTTAATCTCGCATTTGCTCGAAGAGGTCGAATTTGCGACCGAACTTTTTCCCAAACGGCCCGAATTGAATAAACCGGACCACAAGGGCATCGCTTAAAGAATCACCCTTCACTGCCGTTCCCTGTGTTCAGCCCGTCAATACTTCCGAAGCGAGCCAGATTTTCAAACGGTCTGCAATTTGCGAGCGGACAAGAGCGAATGCCTCAAGCACTTCTTTATGGCTTCCTTTGACTGCTGCCGGATCCTGAAAAGGCCAGTGCAGCTTAACGGCCTTGCCGATAAAGACAGGACAAACCTCATCCGCACAAAGCGTGATAACCACATCAACTTTTTGCAAGTCAAGTTCCGTGACTGATTTTGACCTGTGCAGACTGATGTCAATACCAATGTCCCGCATAGCCTCCACGGCAAATGGATTGACGTGCGAAGGTTGTGAGCCTGCACTGATAATCTCAACACCTTCCCCGACCATCGAACGGGCAAGGCCTTCGGCCATCTGGCTGCGTGCCGAATTGGCAACGCAGAGAAAAACAATTTTCATGTCTTTTGTCCCTGCATTGACTGTTTTCCGGTGAGTCGAAGCGCCACATTTACGAGAAGAAGCAAAACAGGAACTTCGATCAGAGGTCCGATCACGGCTGCAAAGGCCTGTCCTGATCCCAGCCCGAAGGCTGAAATCGCCACTGCAATTGCCAGCTCAAAATTATTCGACGCAGCCGTCAGAGAAAGGGTCACACTGCGATCCGCAGACGTTCCTACCTTGCGGCTCATGAAATACGAAGCAAAAAACATCACCGCAAAGTAAAGCACAAGCGGAACAGCGATGCGCAAAACATCGGCCGGAAGTTTTAAAATCAGCGAACCCTTGAGCGAAAACATTGCAACAATCGTGAAAAGCAGAGCTATGAGTGTCAACGGACTTATGAACGGCACGAAGCGATTTTGATACCAATCCGCCCCTTTGAGCCGTACGAGCGAAAATCGCGTCAGTGCGCCCGCTGCAAAAGGAATTCCCAAATAAATTCCGACGGCTTTTGCAACCTCAGCCATGGAGATGTCCAGAGACATGCTCTGCAAGCCAAGAAAATGGGGAAGCCACGTCACAAAGAACCATGCATAAACGGGGAAAAACAAAATCTGGAAAATTGAATTAAAGGCGACCAGTCCGGCGCAATATTCCCTGTTTCCTTTGGCGAGATCATTCCACACAATGACCATGGCAATGCAGCGGGCCAAACCGATGACAATCAGGCCGGCCATATACTCGGGACGATCGTGCAGAAATATTGCTGCCAACGCGAACATCAAAAACGGTCCGGCAATCCAGTTCTGAAAAAGCGAAAGAAGCAGCGAGCGGCGGTCGTTCAGGACCAAAGGCAGGTCCTCGTAACGGACTTTTGCCAACGGCGGAAACATCATCAGAATGAGACCAACCGCCAGAGGCAGCGACACGCTTCCGGACGATGCCGAGGACAGTGCCGACGCCAAAGCAGGAAAAAGCTGACCCGCAGCAATGCCGAGGGCCATTGCAATGAAAATCCAGAGTGTCAGGTATCGGTCCAAAAAAGAAAGTTTTGTCATGGGTTCCCCTGTTATGGCGAGTGCCTAACATTCGGGCCGAACCCAATGAACGCTCGAATGTGACAGAATTGAAACATAATCTGCTCCGTGACTTCGCCATCCCGCCGGAAGAATCGCAAATTTACCAGATTAAAAGCTAACTTTGGCTGAATGTCGTTTTGACAAAAAAGCATGAGTCTCATTAAACTGCGTCCGGCAGCCAAACTCTTTTAAATTCAGAACGGATAACAGATGAACCGGACTATTTTCCAAAAATTCATAATCGGGCTGTGCCTCTTCGAAGTCACGCTCGGAGCTGCAAAAATCAGTGCCGATGCGCCTCGTTCATCATCTGCAAAATCCGGTGCGAAGGCAGGCAAAACCAAAGCCGGCCAAGACCGGAGTAACTCAAATCCCCGCCTGATTGTTTTGCTGATTGTCGATCAAATGCGCGCCGACACTCTTCAAAGATACGAACCGGCATTAAGGCAAATATCCGCAGGTCAGTCTGTCGGCCTTTTGGGCCTTCGCGACCGCGGAGCGAACTTCACGCTTGCCTCTACCGCAGGCGCGCCCACCGTAACAGCTGCAGGCCATGCTTCGCTGTGCACCGGAGCGAGTCCATCGAAACACGGCATTGTCGGCAACGAGATATTTGATCCGGTTGAACAGCAGGTGGTTGCCTCGACCGCCGACAAGTCTGCCGGCACGCTTGTCACCCAAGGCCTTCTGCCGGACGATCCTCTGTCACGAATCCAAAGCGAAGGCAGCAGTGCGCGCAGGATGATAACACCCAATCTCGCCGATGCTCTTTTCGAATGGAGCGGCGGGAAAAGCAAAACAGTCTCAGTTTCAATTAAAGACCGCGGCGCTGCCTATTGCGGAGGAAAAAATGCTGCGGGTGTTTATTGGTACGACTACAAAAGCGGCAGCATGGTCAGCAGCACGTCATTCACACGGGCATTGCCGGATTGGGTCAACAGCTTCAATAAAAATAGACAACCCGACTTTTCAAAAGAATGGAAAAGCCTTCTGCCGCCGGAAGATATGCGCCGCTTGCTGGCTGATGAAAAATCGAAAAAAACTTTTCTTGTCCGCACGCCTCTTTCGCAATGGTTTGGTAACGGATTTCCTTATGTGCCGGAAGGCAAGTCTTCAAAGGGAATCGCCGGCAGACAGCATTTTCAGTTCACACCCGCAGCAAGCAATCATCTTGCAGATTTTGCGGTTGAGGCTGTCAGGCAGGAGCGTCTGGGCTGCGCGTCCCGCAAATCGGGAACTCCCTGCACCGCACCGGAGAAGCCGGATCTGCTGACAATCAGTTTTTCATCCACCGACCTCGTCGGGCACACATTTGGTCCCGAGAGCCCCGAGCTCATGGATATCTATCTCAATTTGAATGCCACAGTTGAAAGACTCAAAGTTGAACTTGAAAAATCTTTGGGGAACGCTGAACTGCTCTATGTATTTTCATCCGACCATGGAGTGCAATCACTGCCTGAGGTTCTGCTTGACCAAGGACAATCTGCGGGACGGCTGGTCAGCAAAGACATGAGGACATCCGCGGAAAACATTCTGCAGGCGGCTTGGGGAGAAGGACCATGGATCTCCGCGATTGTGACAAATGAAATTCACCTGCGCAGGGACACACTTTCTAAAAAGCAAAAGTCGGTCAACGATGCCGTTGCCCTTCTGAAAATCGGACTGAAATCGCATGAGGGTATCCGCGGATTTCTGTCGCGTGACGAGATTGTGTCCGGTCAAACTCCCGAAACGGAGCACTACCGGCGCGGACTTCACACCGAAAGATCGGGTGATGCAGTTATTCTCCTGAATAAGGGCTGGCTTGTGGACAAGCGCAATGCTGCAAATCACGGTACTGCGTTCGACGAGGATACACGGATTCCGATTGTTTTTTCGGGCTGGAATATAAAAAACGGAATAACAGTTTCCAAGGCGGCCCGCGCCGACGACGTTGCTCCGACCATTCTTGGACTTATCGGGAGTCCCCGTCCGGCGGCAATGACGGGTCAGTCGTTTGCGGCTGAGTTAATTTCAAAAAAATCAAAATAACTCAGCCACGCACCGCCCGCCTTTTGTTCCACACAACCATTTCAAAAAGACCAAGCCCTGCAAGAACAAACAACGGGCCCAGCAAAATCCTCAGGCCGAACGAAAGATAGCCGAAAGTTCCAAGCGCGGCACCGCACAAAAAAGAAAAAAGCAAAGAGATGTGGAGAAAAAAGCGCTCGAGATGAAACCTTCTGAAAATTTCAGAAAAACGATCCTTTACTCCGGAATCAAAAGTTTCTCTTCCATCCCTCCGCATAAAACCGGACGGATTTTTAAGAACCTCTGAACTCAGCCGGCTGATGACAGTGCCCAACGCAATCCCAAGGTCGGTGACGATTCCGGTCATGTGAGTCGTGCGCACAATGATACCTGAGGCTTGGCGGATAATTGCGTTCTGCATTCCCATCGCAAAAGTCAATGCATTCAAATACCATGTATCTCTGATTCTGTATATTTCAAGCGTTTGTCCGGCCGCAACATGCCTTGATCCAAACCACGCCACCAATCCGATCAGTGCAGCTTCAATCAGCACCGGTATCCCGAAACTCGCTTTGGATGACTCGATGGAATGCCCCCGCAATAAAAGCGTGGTGGTCAGAGCTCCCGAAACAAAAAACAAAATTCCGACCAAAAAAACCGAGGCAATCAAAAAGTGTCCTTCCGAATATTCAACTGCAGCGCGGGTCGCATTGCCCGAAACGTGTGTCACAAATCCGCCAAAACCGATAAACCCGACTGCATTTACAATTCCGGCAACACACGCCAATAAGGAGCCCACACCCAAATAATCATGGAACGTACGGTTCACATTCCCTCCGCGTCACTTAAGGCGTCAGTTCAGCATCTACATTGTCTTCATCCAGATAAAATTTATCGGATAAAAAACTTCTCGGACAATTCCACTCGGGTTTGAGCCCCCGCGAATGAATCCACACCTGACCGGCCGGCATTCTAAAAGCATCCAAATACTGAATTTGCATACCGCGTTTGAGCCTGCAGACAATATTTCCTTCCGGCAAGTCCATGTCGGCAACCGCAGTCAGCTTTATCAGTGCATCCTTTTTTACGGAGGCCGTTTTGACTTTGCTCAAAGCAAGCGGAAAGCCGGACGTGTGAGCAGGCTGCCACGCAGGATCACATGCCGAAGGAGGAATTCCGGCAGCACGCGCAGCAGCAGAAGAAGAAGAAGAAGAAGAAAGAGAGGATTTGGAATCGCCGGCAACTTTATCTTTTGAAACACAAACCAGCCGCGCCCTGCCGTTTCTGATGATCATTGGCTGCGGGACAAGTTTGGAACGCAGAAAAGCGATTTCCGGATAATTGTATTCGAAGCCGACGTAAACAACAGGCTGCTCACCCGCAACACCGGCGAGAAGTTCACTTCGGGGAATTTTTGAACTCCAGACAGCGGGATTAGCCCACGCCAAAGCAGTGTTGACCGACGGTGATGAAAAAAACATCACCTCTTTCAGTTCACTTTTGCCGCTATCGTAGGGATTTCGATCGGACGCAGAAAAATTAACCATTTCAATTCCGGCGCCGCGATAAAGTTCGAAGTCATCGGATAATCCCCGAAGCTCGAACATATTCTTGAGAATTCTTTCGGGAGCGCCGCCTTTTCGCGCAGTGTATTTTCTTTTTGAAGCATCCCATTCGAACCACGGCGAACCGGTCATCAGTTCTTTCAGAGGAATCTGATCGGCGCGCTGACGAAAATATCCCTCAGGAAACAAATCGTTTTGAAATAAAATCATGCCGCCGGTCGGAATGCCGGAAAAACCTGCTCTGCTTAACCAAACGGGCGAGACCGCTGCGCGCTTGAGACACCAGTCAGGGGGACAGTTGTAATTGACCGATTCAATGAATTTTTGCCTGTCGCCCGATTTTATAAGATCAACCGCAAACGGATCAAAAAATGCTTCCAAATCCGTGCGGGAAAAGCCGGCCGCAGCGCCGCGGGCACCCTCGTAAAGGGCATTGGTCAATTCCTGCCCGTCTGCCGGCCCTGAAGAACGCTTGTCCTGATAGGGAACATTAAAAGAACGCCGGAGACATCCTGACGTCGAAAACAAGGAAAGGAGAACCAACCCTGCGCCGAACCGCAGCAGCCGCGAGCGGACAAAAAACATATTAAAACCCTCTGATGAGGATTTTAATATATGACGTTTACGCCCGAAACCAAACGGCCGGAAATCGCCGAAGACAAACTGTTAAACTTCAGTGGTGAAA
>RFOM01000012.1 GCA_009926615.1 Pseudomonadota bacterium | reverse complement strand
GGGGATTATTAAAACCGGCAAATAAGCTTTTTTAGTTTCCGGACAACCGCAACGGCATCGCCGATGAATTACGAAACCTGCCCGCCATCAGCGTGAACGGATTATCCGTAGGTCGGAATATGCGATTTTAATACGCTGAAACTATTGGATAATCCGATTTTTCAAAAAAACTTTTCAACTACAGTGATAAACCGCCGACATCCTCGATAGGCGGGGAGCTCATGCAGAATCCGGAACTTGGAAAGCAGTCCATCGTTTTACTCAGCGTTTCGCAGGATATGGCGAAACTGAAGCAGTCATTGGAAACAGCCGGATTTGCGGTGATTCCTGCAGCTTCGCCGTCTGAATGCATGCCACTGATTGGCAACAACAAGCCTCTTATGTTTGTTCACAACCTCAGAAATTTTGAATCATCGCAAATCAACCTGTTTCACCAGAGGCTTGTTCGGCATGAGGTTGCGGTAAACACAAAACGCATCGTTCTTGCACCTGAACTTACCCTGTCGGTGTTGTCTCTTGTGTCTGATTGCGGGTTGCGCAAGGCCCTCCAATTGGCTTCTGCACTCAGCAATCTTGGGCTCAGGATTCTTGAAATCAAAAAGGAAGACGACAATCGTTCGGCAAGCCAGTCGTTTGTTCATAACCTTCGGATGATTCAAAGTGAGCGCACTGCAAGCGAGTTTGACAAGGCCATCGAGGAAGCCTACTCCGCCTATCCACACGATCTCGTCGTAAAGCTCGAATATGGAAACTATTGCTTTCGGCAGGGAAAATTTGCCGAAGCGCGTGACACTGCGTTGCGCATCGTGCAACTCGAGCCGCACAACGTGCGTGCCATGAATCTTCTGGCACGCGCAGAATTGAAGGTAGGTGAAAAAGATACCGCACTTCGCATTCTCGATGCAGCAAACAAAATCTGCCCTCATAATCCCGATCGCCTGACGATGATGGGCGATGTTTTGATTCAACAGGGAAAGCAACAGGAGGCCAAGGGAAAATACATGGCGGCACTCGCCATTCATCCCACCGCCGTCGAACCGCGTGAAAATCTCTCCCAGTGCTCCCTGAGCGAGGCAGAAATCGAACAGTCCATCAGGATATTCGCGGAACCGCTGAGCGAAGGAGAAATAGCGTCTTTCCTTAATAACTCTGGAATTCATGCACTCAACCAGAACAGGTTCGAGGATGCCCTTAAACTATACAATGCGGCGCTATCACATTTGAAAGACAACAACCTGAGATCAAGCGTCTACTACAACCTCGGTTTGGCCAACCGAAAAAACGGCAGAAACACAGAAGCTATTTCCGCTTTCCAAGAGTGCCTGAAGTTGAATCCGGAACATGCACATGCAAAAGCCCATATCAAGGAAATGAAGACGCTCGCCGAGGCCTGCTGACAATTTCGCGGAAAAATATTGAGATTCTGCAGGCACACGCGGCAAGTACGCATTGGCTGTTGCCGCAGCCGTCGAGTCAAAGGCCGCACTTTCAATCCTGTTGCCTTGTCCCGTGAAACACAGGATTTTTGTGCCAAAAAAGCAAATGAATTCAGAACGCTTTTTGAAGGTCGGGAAACTGAAAGACTCGAATTTCTGAAGAAAATTGACTCCTGCAACTCATCCGCAGACCAGTCCCGATGCATCCAAAGTCTGAAACAAAAATGACCATCGAGAAGCTGCGGCGTGCGGATTCAGTCGGCCATAAACTCCAAAGGAGAAAGATACTCTGACAAGAGAATTTCGAGCGCATCTCTCGCTTTTTCTTTCTGCGCACTTTGCAGATCTTCAAATTGAACGGCATCCCAGACGGTACTGACGCGTGTTTGTCCGTGAATTTGAAACTCCCTTGCAAGACCCAGCCTGTGCAGTCGGCCGATGGATTTGTCACTCACTGTCAATGACGTCAGGGATTCAATCTGTTCGCAGTTTGCCGAGTTCAGCTTCCAGCACCAGCCGGAAAAAAGCGTGACGAATTTGCCGTCATCCCAATTGTATTTATCAAAAACAGCAGTGCTCTGTGCAAATCTGATTTTTATTGATTGTCCCTCGTTTTGCACGTCAATAGGTGTTGCGCTGAATACAGATGTGAAAGAGCCCATTGAAAAATAAAGATCTGAATGCGGCTCCGAACTTTCGGTCCCGTAATATTTTCCAATCGGGCGATAATTTGTCCACACTCCGGAATCAGATTGTGTTTTGGCAGGAAAGTTTTTTTTCCGGATTGCAGCGACTCTGTTGATCAGAACACTCGGTGAGCTGATTTTTTCCTTTTTAACCAAGGCTGAGAGCGAGCTGACAACATTCAGACGAGCCAAATAATATGCCATTTCAGCAGACGTCATCCCCGCAATCATCGCGGCTTCCGAGCGCGAGATTTCGATTCCGCGGGTGCTTAATCGGCGCTGAAGCTCGTATGCAAAAAAATCTGCATCGGATTGGGAGTCTGTCCGCAATCCCTTTTTCTTTGCCTGATTGAGTAGGGCTGTTGTTTCTTCAGGACTGTACCGCAGAGGCTGGCCGCTGTTGGAAAGGTAATGTTTCATATGCTTCGAGGAACGCGGAAAGCCGGTCAGAGCCGCTGCATCGGAAATTCTGCTCCACATAGCGTGGTAGAGCGAGTCTTGCGTAGTCCTGAGGTTTTTCATTGAACCGTGAATGCCTGAACCGTCCTTTCGGACATTGTTCATTGCCTCCTCCACGGTCAGTTTTTTCATATGGTCGGGATCGAACATTCTGCGGATTTGGTTCAGGACCGACTGTTTGTTTTTCTGTTCGCTCTTATTGACGGAACTGGCCCAGAAATTAATGATTTTCAGAACGAGTTCACGTTCGGCCATCAAAACACGTGCGAGGATGTGATCCGGAGGTTCCGTGTCGACGGCCATTGCCGGAGCCATCGACTGCAGATCCGATTCCTGCCATTCGGTTGCGTTTTGCTTTTTGCATGACGCGGTCGAGAGCGCCTGTGCGGCAACAAAGAGAACTGCGACAGCTGATGTGTGTGACGCTTTCATTTTTCTCCACCTGCTGAACAGATTTTCGGAGCTTGGGCGCTGAACTTCAGCCGAAACACAGTTTTCGTCGCTTCAGGCAAAAAAATACCCCCTGCGGCAAAAACTGCAGGGGGTGTTTTTAAAGGACCGGAGTTTTAACTCCTCGCTTCGGCAGAGAACTTTTCAGTTCTTGCTGCTGGCAGCGATCTGCTGAGCCACTTCAGCTGCGAAGTCGCCCGACTTCTTCTCGACGCCCTGTCCGAGTTCGAGACGGACGAAGTTGGCAACCTTGAGTCCGGCAACACCGGCCTGCTTGCCGGCGTCGGCAACGTAAGCTGCAACAGTCTTGCTGTCGTCCTTCACGAACATTTGTTCGGTCAGGCAGTTTTCTTTGTGCCATGTGTCCATACGGCTCGACACAATCTTAGGAAGAGCAGCTTCAGGCTTTCCTTGATTCTTGTACTGAGTCCAGAACACTTCGCTTTCAGATTTCACAATGTCAGCCGGAACCGCTTCACGGTTGGTGTAAAGAGGCTTCATTGCTGCAACCTGCAGGGCAACGTCTTTGGCAATTTCGCTCAGTGCAGGATTGCTGCGCTGTGCTGTCAAGCCTTCGGCCGTCAGTTCAACGAGAACGCCGACCTTGCCGCCGCCGTGAACGTACGAGGCAACAAGGTTTTTGCCTTCACCCAGAGTCGCATAGCGACGCACGGTGATGTTTTCGCCGATTTTCGCGACGAGGTTCGTGGTTGCTTCAGCAACGGTTCCGCCTGTTGTGTAGCCGGTTGCAATGAGGGCTTCCAGCGTAGCAGGGCTCTTGCTCTGAATGATGTTCTGAAGAGTTGATACGAACGCCTGAAATTCTTCGTTGCGTGTCACGAAGTCGGTTTCGCAGTTGACTTCAACCAAGTATCCCTTGCCGAGATCGTTGGAGATGACTGAAGCAACAACGCCTTCGCTTGCAGCGCGGGAAGACTTCTTGGCAGCTGCTGCCAGTCCGCGTTCGCGCAGAACCTTGAGAGCTGCGTCCATATCGCCCTGAGCTTCGTCGAGAGCTTTTTTACAGTCTGTCATGCCCGCGCCGGTTGCTTCGCGGAGTTCCTTCACCATTTGTGCTGTTACTGCTGCCATGTTTAATCTCCTGAATCTTACAAATCGTTGGAATTGCAAACTCGCTCAAAAAAGACGGGTGCTGCTTAGTTTGCAGCACCTTCTCCGTCGTCTTCACCGTCGCGTGAACGCAGACGCTTAACTTTGACGCCCGCACGGCCATTGTCGCCGCTGGTTGAGGAGTCTTCGCGGACGAGGTCCGACTTGCGGCGCTGCTTGCCGGCGATGGTCGCGTCGGCAATCAGGGTTGCATAAAGCTTGATGGCTTTAAGGCTGTCGTCGTTGCCGGGGATGACGAAATCGACGTTCGAAGGGTCCGAGTTCGTGTCGGTAATGGCAACAACCGGAATGCCAAGGCGGTTGGCTTCAGCAATCGCGGTGAATTCTTTCTTGGCGTCGATGACGACCATGATTGAAGGAAGGCCGTTCATGTTCTTGATGCCGCCGAGTGAGCGGTCAAGCTTGCCGCGAAGGCGTTCTTTGAGAGCAACTTCTTTCTTGGTGATCGACTCGTAGGTTCCGTCGGTCGACATCTTTTCGATCTTCTTGAGCTTGGTGATGCTCTGCTTCACAGTCGAGAAGTTGGTGAGCATGCCGCCGAGCCAGCGGTGGTGAACGTGGAACATGCCTGCGCGCTCGGACTCTTCTTTGATGATGTCCTGAGCCTGCTTCTTGGTTGCAACGAAAAGAACGTTGCCGCCTTCTGCGACCGTGTTTTCGATTGCAGAGAGTGCGTTCTTGAAGAGTTTTTGAGTTTTCTGGAGGTCGATGATGTGAATGCCGTTGCGCTCGCCGTAAATGAACGGACGCATTTTAGGATTCCAGCGGCGAACCTGATGGCCAAAGTGCACGCCTGCGTCGAGCAGGTCTTTCAGTTGAACGTCAACTGCCATGATAAAATCTCCAAACCGGTTTTGTGGATTAACCCCGAGCAGAACCAAGCGACCATAGCCGCCACCGGTGACGGACCTGCTGAGAATCAAAAAACTAGACGGAAGGCTTAAACACCGATTCCGGCAAAAGGCAAGAGTACAGAGTGTTTGATGTGATCGGTCGGCGGCAAACACCGTGAGGCGGACGAGCGGGCCGCTGCGAACATGAGACAGCCGCTATTTTACGGTTATTTACCGATAATCAGTGAGTTATCTCTTCAGATACGGGTGCCTCCCGAGTTGCTTCTGCGGGATCGTCCTGCGGCTCTGCCTCGAAGGTCTGGTCCTGAGCCGCAAATTCGGGTTCTTCCACCGGCCTGTCTTCAAAAGCCAAGCTCTCAGCCGCGAATTGGGGCAATTCTACCGGCTCTGTTTCAAAAGCTGTGTCCTGAGCCGCGAATTCGGGTTCTTCTACCGGCCCGTCCTCAAAGGCCAAGTCCTGAGCCGTAAGTTCGGGTTCGTCCTCGGCTTCACCGTTGAGGGTGGCCAGTGCATGCGCCATCTGCTCCTGATCTTCGGGTTTCATTTGCAGTGAGCGCAGGGTGGGCAGGTCAGAAAGCGTCCTGAGCCCGAAGGTCTCCAGAAAACGCTGGGTCGTTTTGTACTCCATCGGGCTTCCGACTTCTTTTCGGATACCGGCAACGGCGATGAGGTCTTTTTCTTTGAGGGCAGTCATGATGGACGAAGAGTCAACCTGACGGATGGTGTTGACCTCGCTGCGGGTCACCGGCTGACGGTATGCAACAATTGCGAGCGTTTCGAGAGCTGATTTGGACAGACTCCGAGGCTTGCTGACAAATTGCTTCCTGACGAGCTCGGCGTATTCAGGCCGCGTTCTGAGCTGATATTTTCCGCCACATTCAAAAAGAAAGAAGCTGCGCGGCACGTAATCGGCAGTGAGGTCGCGGAGCGCGAGCCGGACATCGGAGAGTGACACTTCGCCGATAATATTGCGAATCTCGCTGACCTCCAATGCATGCTCTGCAGCAAACAGAATCGCCTCGACCTGCTTTTTGAGCTCCTCGAAGGGTGAGATGCTTGATGCTCCCGCTAGGGTGCGAGACACTTCCTCTTCGTTCGGAAATTCCATGTCGACCTCGGTATCGAAAGACTTGTTTAATGGATACGCGAATGCTGAGTCATTGGTCAAATTGCAGAGGCTCGGACTTTTATCGGGGTTCGATTTTACTGGCTATTTTTGTTTTCTGTCTCGGTGCTTCCATTGGCCGTGCAAATCCGTTTTTGTCCGGTCAACTCATCTGGCAGGCAAAGGAACGGGCTTTTTCGGGAAGTTTTACCTACGCGCTGCCCGACAGTGCTTCCGCGCAATCGGGAATCAAGCCGTTCGATGAATTTTGGCTGTTGCCCAACCGCGATTTGGAGATGAAAGAGCCGGAGTCGCTGTTGCCCCGCGAACTCAGAGAATTTCATGCTGCCCGAACGGAAGACGAATGGCCGTTTCCGGAGTCGCGCTATGGTGCAATCGTCATCGTAAAAGTGCTTACGGGGCAGTTGAACGGCACATGTCCGGATTCCGAAGAAAAACTTGCAAGAGTCGTTACCGAAGAAAAACTTTCGGCCGCACCCTTTGAGTTTGTGGATGATGAACGCGTGCTGCGAGTGCCCAAGCAGCCTCACGCCGGTTCGCCAGCGAAAAAAAATGCAAATTTGCCGAATTGCAGGTTAGTCAGAATTAACTTTCAGTTTCATCCGCGCCTCGCCAACGGAAATTTTGCGGTACGGGCCGACGGTAGCGGAGTCTTTTCGGGACCTGTTTACCCACTGTGGCGTGACCTTCCCGTACGCACGGTGATGACCGTCAAGAGTTCGGTTACAGGCATCACTGCAAAATGTGCGTCCTGCATCCCTGCCAAGAATTCGGGGGGAGTTCATGTTGAATTCTTGGGACTGCCGCCGCCTCTTTACATCCAAAAAGACGGCAATTCAGAACTTATGACATTGGCGAATCTCGCCCCTTCGGAAAACCAAGTTCAAGAGTCCGGTCTCTTCGGAACAGATGATTTGCAGGAAACGCTCAGGGACTTTCGGAATGACTTTCCGGCTGCGGCCGCAACATCGCCGATGTGGCATCTGCAACTGACCAGAGGTCTGCCGATAGAACGACTTGTGCTTGAACAGAAGGATGAAATCCAGATTCACGATTCGTTCGGAAAAGTGAATCCTGTTCTCGGACGTTTTCACAAGGCTGCATTGTACAGAGCTCTCGGCCGCAGCTACGTCCGTCATGTTTTGAGGCAAAGCAGCACCGGCCGCAACTGGTCCGCACTGCGGCATGATGAGATGACAGCGCGGATCCTTGCTGAAATTTGGGTGCGTGACTACTTTCCGAATCTGTTCTCGTTGAGAAATATCTCGGAGAAGTTTTCTTTTGTACCGTTTTTCAGGGCCGTCCTGCAGGGAAGTGCTTTTGTAAACAATTCGGTGTTTGTCGGAGGAGAGGAAAGTTCCGGCCAGCTCGATTACTCATTGATAGATGACTTTTTTATCCCCCTCAAAGGGGATGAACTTTTGGCAAGAATTGATGGCTGTCTCGATAATTCCGCGCGTATGGAATTGCGGACAGCAGCAGCCGAAGTGCAAAAGTCACGCCGTACTGTGCGTGAATTTCAGGCTTTTGCGGAGTCGGTAATTCCCAAAAAAGACTGCCGTGCGAAAATGGAAAAGGGGATAATTCCTGCTTGGGTTCCTCAGGAAAGAATAGAAATTCAGG
This sequence comes from Pseudomonadota bacterium, assembly GCA_009926615.1. GTDB lineage: Bacteria > Bdellovibrionota_B > Oligoflexia > Silvanigrellales > Silvanigrellaceae > RFOM01. The sequence continues at coordinate 60,837 of RFOM01000012.1, read as the reverse complement.
AATCGAAAAATAAAGGAATTCTTGTCCTCCGGCGTGAGATTGTCCGTTCCAATTCAACCGGAAATTTTTTGTTCGGACAAAATTCAAAAGCCGGCGAACAGATGGATACACTGCGGGTCGCAGTAAGAACGAACGCCGGAGTTTCGGAAACTGTCAGTATTCCTTCCAATGAAAAAGACATTTCTCTCGCCGAATTGCCGGCAGGGAGCGATTCCGCAGCAGTCCTTCTGCCGCACAGGGCCGTTTCAGGCGATCGATTGCAGTTTCCGAGACCGCTCAGAACGGTTCTTCAGGCTTTTGCTTTGAATTACGATTCGCGGCGTTCCGATTTTACATTAAGAAGTCAGTTTCAAACGACACAAACCGGAGATGAATGGGGAAAAACGCTGACTCTCGGTTTGCGCCGCGAATATTCCAGCAACTTCTTTGATATGCAAATGTCCTCACGAATTCCCTCTCTGATCAGAAGCGCAAATACATCCATTGCGCTTTCTTCCAACACAAAGCTGGTGAAATCACCGCCGGTATTTTTAAGTGTGAGTTACAGTATTGACTCAACGAGCGGAAGCAGTCTGTATCCCGAGGGACTTGCTCTCAGAGTAATTCTCAGGCGCCCTCTGACTCTTTCGGCATTCAAAGAGTCATCGTCGGATCCGCAGCAGGAATGGCTGCTGACCTCGGCTGTGCCTTTGGCTGCGCGCCTCACTTGGATTGAAAATCTGTCCTACGCACGGAGCGATTCGGACGTGGATGCGGGATTGCGTTCAGTTCCGGGTTGGCCGTCTGAAACGTTCAAGTCAAAAGAGTACGTGGTCCTGCGTTCCGAAATAAGAAATACGGTCACTCAAAATATGAACGCTTCATTTGCCCAGTCAGTCTTGTTTCAGCATGCAGTATTTTATGCGGCGCATGTGTTGGCTGTCGATGATCTTGATGCTGCGAGGCTCGGTGAACTGGATACCCGTTCGGCTCAGTCGGTTGTTGCCGGAGTCCGGTTTTTGGGAGCTTTTTTCGGCGCGAAGGATCAATCACTCGGTTTTGAAGTGGCCCGCGTACTCAGCCGGCCTGTCTTTACCTCGATCGGATTCTTTATCGGAAAATCAATGAATTAAGCCTCTCCGGCCCATCGGTCCCAAGAAGACTGCAGAAGACGCAGTTCATGCCCGATGACTGCAAAATCTGCAGCACGTATACTCCGTAACCTGCGATAAACTCGTTTGGAAAGAGGAGTGTCAATCGTGGACGTCACCCGCTACATGAGCAGTTCATCGCGTTCTTTGGGAGCAAAAAGGTACGTTTTGCTGATGCAGAGAACACGTCAGGCTGCCGAGCTGGAACTCAAGATGATTGCCAAGGCAATCGAACACGCACTTCCGACTCATACTTTGATCAGGCTGGATGAGCCGACTGAAGGATTGAAGGTTCTTAACGTCAAGAACGTCGAAGTTCTGGTCCTGCACCACTCATTGACGACCACCGACGAGGAACTTGTTTTATTTGCAAAGCAAATGAAAGAGAGAAAAAAGCTCACTGTGATTTTTGCAACCCGCAATGAGCGCGACCTGATTGCGGCTTACCGCGAAAACATGGCTCTCTACGAAGAGCTTGATGATTATGTAAACTCCCCGCCTGATCCGACTGAACTTTACAAAAAGTTGCAAAAAGCGGGTGCAGTGGAATCGCGGGCAGCCAAAAGATTCACCGTCGACATTCCGGTCAAGGTGATGCGCGTCGATTCGCAGGAAGAGTTGACCGGAGAGCTGGACGATTTGAGTCTTGTCGGTTGCGGGCTGACTTTTCCGTCCGACTTGGGATTTCGTCGCGACGAACAGCTCAGAATCCAAATTCCGCTTAACGCATTCGGAATTTTTCATCCGCAGTACGGGGATTTTTTGAAACTGTCTCTGAGAATCCGGCGCCTTTCGATCCGTGGTCTGTCTTTGGGATGTTCAATACATCATCTGACCTCAATGCAGAATGACTGTCTTGTGAATCTTCTCGAAGATATCGCGCGCAAGCAAAGAAATTTCAAAGCAACAAGCAAAGACAAAAAGGGAGCTCAACTTGAAGCCAAATAAATATTTTAAATATTTGATTTCGTTTTCGGCATCAGGACTCATGCTCGCCGGCGGATGCGTCAATCCTCCCCAGAGAACTTCTGCAACTATACCCCCGATCCCGCCGGTTCCCGCAGAACCCGCTGCGAAGCCGCCGCAAACTGACGATGGTTCGCGTGTGAAGGAATTGCCGAACGGAGGCGGCGGAGGCGGCGGAGGCGACGGAGGAGGGGGTGCTCCTGTTGTTCCGCCTGCAGCATCAGCCAAAAGCCAAGTTTCATATTGGTTGAACAAGACCGACAGCAACAACTGTCTGACGATTCAACCTCAGGGAGCGGCTTCGATCAGCGCGAAATGCAGTTTGGACGGCGCGACGCTGGGCGACTGGATTGCTCAGGATCTGACGCCTGCAAATCCAAGCCAAGGGGCAACAATCCGAATTGAAACCGCCAACCGCGTTACAAAACAGAATTTGACGACAGCGTCTGACAATCCCGCCGACAATGCTTGGCGCTGGCGCTGCGTCAAGACCAAGGATTCTGCAAAGCAGCTGACTGTTCACACGGTTTGCTACGAAGACGGAAACTCAACAAACAAGGTTTTCGAAAGCTCGGATTTGTTTGTCCGGTTCGTCGGTCCCGAAACTGTTGATCTTGGTGCTGTCAAATGTACCGCCGCAAATGACATCGATATGCCGACCTGCATGCCGAAATAACCGGTCACCTTTTCTTCAGATTTTTACATCGACAGGGAATCTGTAATGGAGAGTTGCCCGTCCCTCGGCGATTCTCCAAAGCGAGTATTTCTTATTGCCCGAACCGTTCATCTCCTGCGGAATATAAAAGCTGTACGCAGCTCCCGCAGAGAAAAGGAATGAGTCCGAAAACATAAATTCAAGCTCAGAATTGAGATCAAGTCCGGGGCGGATGAAATGGGTTGTCGAAGTGACTTTATTTGTTTCCGTTCCGGCAGTTTTAATCATCGCATAAGTCAGGAGTATCTTTGAACCGATCGAAAGTTTTGCCACCGACAAATCGACGGGCAGGTTAACCCCGACGGGTTTCCATGACACTCCGTAGATTGAAGGGCCGCCGGAATTTTCGGGAATTCCAATCATGATGTTGCTGGGTATGAAAAGATAGCCGACTTTTACCTCGTCAGTTTTTTCAAGAGTCTTTCTGAACTTCTGTGGTATCTTGTCTTTGTACTTCGCTATCATCTCGCGGTTAATCACCGCTTTGATGTCCAGATTCAGACCCCAAAACGGCTTTAGCGGTGACTGCTGAAGAGTATCAGGAATGCTGTAAAGCGACGGCCCCAATCCAACATCTACCGGAATCTCAACAGCCTTTGCAGACTGTGAAAATATCCCGAAGCTGAACGAAAAATAAAAGGGCAGTCGCTTCAAATTCATTTCAAATTTCCCGATCAGGCGTCGGTGATCTTTTTGAGTTCATCTTTGAACAGAGGAACGGCCTGAAACAAATCAGCCACAATACCGTAATCAGCCTTTTGGAAAATAGGTGCATCGGGATCAGTGTTGATTGCTACAATCACTTTTGAAGTCCGCATTCCGGCCAAGTGCTGGATTGAGCCTGAAATACCGAATGCCATATATAGGTTGGGATTGACGGTTTTGCCGGTTTGACCAACCTGCATGTCGTGGGGAGCGTACCCCGAATCCACAGCCGCGCGCGAAGCACCCACAGTTGCACCGACAATGTCAGCAAGGTCATGAAGAATTTTGAAATTATCCGCATTGCCCATGGCGCGTCCGCCGGAAATAATCAGGCTCGCTTCGGTGAGGTCCGGCTTCTCGGACTTACCCTTCCGGACGTCCGCAATTTTGGACTTGAAAGCCGAAGCATTGAAATTTGGAGTGAATTTTTCTGTTGCCGCCGAAGCGGATGAATTGAAAATTTCGCTCGGAATGACATTCGGACGGACGGTCACAAAAGTCAGAGCAGTTTGACTGCAAACCTCGGCAATGCATTTTCCTGCATAAATCGGACGGCGGGCAACGATTTTTCCGCTGTCGTTTTTAACCGAGACAACATCCGTCAGCATTCCGGCCTTGTGACGCACGGCAAGTCTTGGAAAAAAATCGCGGCCGGTGGGTGATGCCGGTCCGAGGACAAGGGTGTAGCCGTTGTTCTGCACGAGCTGGCTGATTGTCTGGATATGCGGTTCACACTGGTAGGTGTTGGTTTCGGGTGTTTCGACGACGAACACCTTTCCTGCGCCGTAGGCGGCAAGTGTCTGCGCGTGTGCGGAACAACCTTCGCCAAGCAGAACTGCGTGAATGTTCTCAGTGTTGTTGTTGGTTAATTTCCGCGCCTCGGTCAACATTTCGGCCGCGGTGGATTTGAGTTTTCCGTTGCGGACCTCTGCGTAAACTAGAATTTTCATTTTCAGTTCTCCCAAACTTTCCCGATTCTCAAATCACTTTGGCTTCGCTGCGAAGAAGACCGACAACCTTTTTTACCATGTCAGGCAGCGGTTCTCCCTTGAAGACCTTTCCGGCCGATTTTTCTGCCGGCAGAGAATAACTGCGGGTTGTGACCAGAGCGCTGTCAGTCAGAACTTCAGTAATTTTCTTTTCAGCCAACGGCTTCTTTTTGGCCTTCATGATTCCGGGGAGAGGAGGGAAGCGCGGTTCGTTCAGGCTCTTGTGCGCACCCAGAATGACCGGAGTGGTAACATCGTAGACTTCAACCATTCCGCCTTCAACTTCGCGCTCAACTCGTGCGGACTGTCCGCCGTTCTGCCACTCGGCCTTGATGACGACCTGAACGTGCGGCAAGCTGCATAATTCAGCAACCATCGGGCCTATGTGGGCAGCATCATCGTCGATTGCTTTTTGTCCGAGAAAAACAACATCCGGCTTTTCTTCACCGATAACCTTGGCCAGTGCCGTTGCGACACAAAAGGAATCAAGTTCCTGCGTGTGGCCTTCTGTGTTGATCCAAACGCCGCGGTCGATACCCATCGCCATGGCTTTACGCATTGCCTCCTGAACGCGGGCGGGTCCCATGCTGACGACAACACTTTCGCCGCCATTTTTTTCCTGAGTTCTGACTGCTTCTTCGATTGCAAATTCATCATATGGATTGACCATATATTTGAATTCGGACTCATCCAGAGCCTGCCCCCCGCCTGCAAGCCTGACTTTTGTCTCGGTGTCGGGCACATGTTTCACAAGGACAAGAATTTTCACGGGTTCCTCCTTAAAAAGTCATCACTAAGCCTTCGGAGTCTACATATTTTCCTACTTCAGTCAAAATATAAGCTGCTGAGTTTTCGGGATTTCTGCCGATAACAGCGTTGAACGGTAAAGGCGTTTCGTATTTTTTCACGGATGGGCCAAAATGAATATCAGTGACCGCACCAAGATTTTCTTGTCGGTGATTTTTCTGACGGGTTCAGCCGCATGGTTCATCATGGATTCGTACCCGGATGAGGTTGATTCATTTATCGTCTCCCTGAAAAGTGCGGTGTTACCTTCCGGAAACAAAGACCAGACGTTTGATCCGCTCAATACTCCTGCGCAGGGCAACACAAAAAAAGACAAAAAGCGTCAGGGCAAAGGTCTGCCTGCAGATGATGCCGACGGCGGAATTCTGAATCTCGAATCTGCGGGCGGTCTTGAGTTGCTCGGCGATGAACTTCTCGAAGACAGCCTTTGGGAAGAAGGTATTCTCCGCTCAAAACCCGACGGCGTGAGAAGCGGCAGGGCGGTGCTCGAGGCTTTGGGAGAAATCGACAGCTGGAGTCCGATCGAAACCGGTTACAATTCGTCGCGACTGAAAATTTACCTGCGTTATCCCAAATTATGGGTCCGCCTGAGCGCGTTGGCGTTCGCCATCAAGGCAAAGGCCGTGTCTGAGCAGGAAGAGATTCGCCTCGCGAGGATTCTGACACTGAAATTTCGGGACAACCCGACTCAAATCACGCGATTTTTGAAGCGCTATGAGAGGAAGGATCCGGACTTGTTTCAGAAACTCAACAAGCGGCTCGGCACAGGTCCGGCATCTGAACCTCCTGCGCTGATCGAGTCTGAGGACGATGGTTCGCTGAGTCTTGAGCCGGAAGATGCTGAGAAAGATGCATCCTGAAGTGACCGGCCGAGGCATTTGCCGGCCGGATTCGTTCAGGCCGGAGCGCCTTCCAACGCAGTGATGTTGGCACCCGAAATTCTGACCTCAACGAGTCTTCCAAGCAGGTCACGGGCTGCGGCAACTTTGACCAGCCGGCCTTCGTAAGTTCTGCCGTACCAGCTGTTTTCTTCTTTTGTGTTTTTGTAGAGGACCATGACCTCGCGGGTCTTTCCGATTTCTGCGAGGTTTTGTCTTTCAGTCTCGGCCCGCTGAACGGCAAGAAGACGCTGAAGACGGCGGTCTTTTTCGGCTTCGGGAACCTGCTCCTTGAAGCGGGTTGCCGGAGTGCCTTTGCGCGGAGAGTATTTGAAAGCGTAAATGAAGGCGTATTTCATTTCTTTGACCAGCGAGAGAGTTTCTTCGAACTCCTCCTCGGTCTCTCCGGGGAAACCGACGATAATGTCGGTACTGAAGGCAATATCCGGACGAACTTCGCGAATCCAGCGCACCCTCTCCAGATACTCTTCGCGTGTATACTGCCGGTTCATGCGATCAAGAATTCTGTTTGAACCCGCCTGTACCGGCAGATGGAATGCGTTGCAGAGTTTCGGCAAATCGGCAAAGGCCTTCGCCAGCGACGGAGTAAAATCGTGCGGATTTGATGTTGTAAAACGAATACGCTGAACGCCTTCAATCTCCGAAACTTTGTAAAGGAGTTCGGCGAAGGGAAGCATGACATCAGCAGGAAGCGCGGCAGCCGTCGGAGGCTGCTCGGACAGAAAATCGAGGCCGTAAGAATTTACGTTTTGTCCGAGCAGGATGATCTCTTTGATTCCCTTGCTCACGTAAAATTTGACTTCGTCGAGAATTTCTTCGGCCTTTCGGCTTTTTTCGCGGCCGCGTGTGTACGGAACGACGCAGAAGGTACAGAAGTTGTTGCATCCCTTGATGATGTTTACATACTTGCTGACTTCGTTTTTGGTTTCGTCAAGATAAGGCGGCACAACGTCAACAGGAATCGAATAACCGCCGTCTTTCAGGAAGCCGGCTTCAATAACGGGCTGCTGCACGCCGAATGCGCGCTGCTCTTTCTTCGCTTCCGATTTTGTAACCACGTCTTCGAGCAACGCCGGAAGACTTTCGATTTGATCGGGACCGATAATGAGATCGACGAAAGGAACTTCTTTGCCGAGTTGTTTTGCCTCGGCCTGTGCAACGCAGCCCGTGACTGCCAATATCATATCGGGATTGGCCTGTTTCAGCGGACGAATTTCACCCAGTCGGCTGACAAGTTTGTGTCTTGCTTTTTCCCTGATGTGGCAGGTGTTGAGCAGGACCAAGTCGGCATTTTCAAGTGAATCGGTCGGGCGGTAGTTACACCGTCCCAGAAGCCCCAGCATCCGCTCCGTGTCCGCGACGTTCATCTGACAACCCCAAGTCTGAACGTAAACCTTCTTGAGGTAGACCTGATTTTCCTGCCCGACATCGGGATAGTTCACCTGCGGTTTGGGCATGTACTTTGCGAACGGATTTTCGTCGACCGCGTTTGCCGGAGCATCGAGGTGGAGATTTTTAACAGGCCGATGAAACATGAACACATATCCTTCAAATTTTGCAGAACTCTCAGCGGCGTCCTTTTGAGCGCGCTTTCTTTTCTTCTTTTTTCTTTTTGCGCTGGCGGTTGATTTCAGCAAGATCCTGAGTCGACAAACCGCCGCGTCCGCCGCCGAAACCGCCCATCATGCCGCCCATTCCGCCCATGCCGGCCATTCCGGGCAAACCGCCCATTGCGCCCATGCCGCCGCCTCGCATCATTTTGGCCATGTTGGCAAGCTGATTCAGACCGCCCATACCCGGAATCTTTCCAAGCAGTCCGCCGCCCAAGCCGCCGGTAAAAAGGCCCATCATTTGCTTCATCTGCATAAAGCGTTCAACAAGATCCTTGACGTCTTTTTCGGTACGTCCCGAACCGCGCGCAATGCGCTGATGGCGCGAACGGCCATCGGGTGTTTTGGGCAGAAGCAACTCCGGATTTTCACGTTCCGCACGGGTCATTGAACGCACGATCGCAGCGACGCGGACCATTTCCCTGTCATCGACTTTGTCGAGGTCCTGCTGGTTCAGCTGACCTGCCAGAGGAGTTTTGGAGATGATGTCCTTCAGCGGCCCCATTTTTTGAATGCTTTGCAGCATTCCCAGAAAGTCGTTGAAATCGAAGTGTCCTTCCATCATTCGGCCGGCACTGCGGGCTGCTTCTTCCTCGTCGATCGCTTTCGAGAAATCCTGCATCAGACCAACGACGTCGCCCATTCCGAGAATGCGGGTCGCCATTCCTTCGGGACGGAATTCTTCCAAACGTTCGAGACTTTCGCCGACACCGGTGAACAAGATATTTTTTCCGGTGACTTTTTTTATCGAAAGTGCCGCACCGCCGCGTGTATCGCCGTCGAGCTTGGTCAGAATAACACCGGTAAGATTGACGCGCTGATCGAAAGCGCTTGCCGTCCGGACGGCATCCTGACCGATCATGGCGTCTATGACCAAAAGCACGTTTTGAGGTTGAACGGCCGACTTAATGTTTTCAATTTCGGTCATCAGCGTGTCATCGACGGCAAGTCGTCCTGCCGTGTCGACAATCACGAGGTCCAGCCATTCCTGACGGGCAAACTCAAGTCCTTTGCGCGCAATTTCTACGGCATCGGAGGTTTCGAGCGTGAAGACCGGAACGTCGATGCGTTCACCGAGAACTTTAAGCTGCTCGCGTGCTGCCGGTCTGTAGACATCCGCAGCAATCAAAAGCGGACGCATATTCTGCGTTTCTTTGAGCAACCGCGCGAGTTTTGCTGCGTGAGTGGTTTTGCCGGCACCCTGAAGCCCGACAAGCAATATGACCGTCGGTCCTTTGGGGTTCTTTTCGATGCGCGCCTGCTGACCGCCCAAAAGGTTCAGGAGTTCGTCATGACAGAGCTTGATAAAATGGTCGCCGGCTGAAGCTTTCAGATCTGCTGTTTTAGCTTTGGTGTGGACAACTGAACCCAAAGCAGATGTTCGGACGCTTTCGAGAAAGTTTTTGACAACCCCGTAATCAACGTCGGCATCCAAAAGACTTCTGCGGACAGTGTCGAGCGCAGGAGAAATGTTTTCCTCGGTGAGCCGCGTTTGTCCCTTGAGTTTAAGAGATGCGTCCTTGAAGCCTTGAGTGACGATATCAAACATAGTGATAACCTTTGCTGAGCACGGGTGCTGTATGGCAAAGGCGGCTTATAGCCTTAGGTCCGAGGCGGGTCAAACATCAAAAGCGATGTTTAATTGTCTGTTATTATTATTTTTTTAAGACCCTTTGATAACACGGAACTTCAGGTTTGTGCCGGAAGGGGGCTGGAGGGCTCCGTCAGGAGAGGCTGACGCGGTCGACGCAGAGGGCGGTTGAGATTTCGTTTCCAAAGCGGATGACACAGCGTCTTTCAGTGCATCCATGAACATTTGGGTCCGCATGATGCTTTCCCGCACTGCTTCCTCGCCGAGAATTTCCTGTATTTCACGAACAAACTGGTCCGCGAATGCGGCCTGAGTCAGAAGATGTCCGGCAAGCTCTTTCGTCAGACCGGCCTCGTCGAGACGGAATGCACGTGCAACATCTGCAAAGTGGTTTCTGGAGCATTGTTTCGCAGATTCTTCGCGTGCCTCTCTGAAATAAAACGTCCAGCATTTGATTTGATCGCTTCTGTCGAACTGAATGCAGACGTCGAGTTCTTCCGTCGAGTTGACAATCAGATGCAGCCGGTCGTCGAGAGACGTCCGCTCAAAGGCATCGACAACTTCGCGGAGAGACAAGTTCATGCTGTTTGCCCTTGTGCAGAGTAACAGGTCAGTCGCTTTTCCAGCGCTTCAAGGATTGTTTCGCGCATAAACCGGTGGGTGCACTCGATTGCCTTTTTGATTTGCTCCATATCGCTCTCGTGGAATGTGCGGGAGCTGCCCGTCTGGCATCCGTTCACGCTCAAAAAACACTGCTGTTGCAAATTATCCAGATAAATCAGTTTGCTTACATACAATTCGTATCTGACAGCGGCATCGATGTTTGACTCGATGGGCGTCATGAGTTCATCCGAGAGCTCCTTGTAGAGCTCATAAGAATCTTTTGCTGCGACTGTATTCAAAGGACCCGTTGCCATCTTTCACCTCCAAGACCCTTTCTTCAGGGCTCAAACGGTGCCTCTTATTCCTTAGGATCCGAATCGGAATGTTCTCTGATTTTTTGAGATTGGCCCCGTCAACGGACGGACTCAGGGCAAATATTTTTCAGGAAACTGTGTCTGTGGAGAACGGACGGACCGTGTTTGAGGATCGCCTGCCGGTGCTTTTCGGTCCCGTAGCCGCAGTGTGTGTCGAATGAATAAGCAGGCAAAATATTTGAGTAATTATTCATCCAGCGGTCGCGGACGACTTTCGCTATCACCGAACTGGCAGAAATACTTTTGAGGAGATCATCCCCTTTAGTTACAAGGATTTGGGGAAGTGCGTCCCAAGGGGGCAGCAGAGCGGCAGGACGGTGACCGTCGAAAAAAATGACTTCCGGCATCTCTGCCGTGCCGATCTGATGCAGAGCCCGTGAAGCCGCCAGTCCGAGGGCGGGAATTATCCCGAAGGCGTCAATTTCCGCAGCATCTGCAAAGCCGATTTGGCACGAGGCAAGCCTGTATGAGGGTAAGTCCGCAGCGGCCCTGATTTTGGGCCGTCTTTCGAGTTCCGCCTTCAATTTTGCGTCTGTCCATTTGACGATCTGCCGCGGCAGCTGCAGCTTTTGAGGCGAAAACTTTTGCTTGATTCGGGGTTCAGGAGGGGTTTTCCATTCAGTCCGGTTGCTCAGGAAATTCATGTTTTCAGCGGTTATAAATGAACGTTCCCGCAGTTTTGCGGACATCTTTTTGCTGTCCCGAAGCCCTGAAACCCAATCTGAAAATTCCTTTTCAACGGTTCCCGCCTGCCAGAGTGTCGCGCAGACGACCACCGGTCCGGCCACACATCCGCGACCGACTTCGTCAAGGGAAACAAAAGAATCAGTCGCGACAGAAGGCGGGTTGGCCCCATGAAGGCCGGCGGGAAACCTGAGCGAACGTTCCCGCCAGTCCGCCAGCAGAAATGACTCGGATCCGAAAAGATTAAGCTTTTTACCCGTTGGCAACTGAATCTACCGCCTTGAGAATGGTCTGTTTGGGGTGGTTACCAACCAAATCTCCCACTTTTTGACCGTTCTTGATGAAGGCCAGAAAGGGTATGTTGCGTATGTTGAACTGTGCCGCGAGTTGGGGTTCGTCTTCCACGTTGACCTTGCAAACCTTGATTTTGCCTTGCCGCTCCTTGGCAATTTCCTCGAGTGTGGGCGCAAGAGCCACGCAGGGGCCGCACCAGTCGGCCCAAAAGTCGACCAGAACCGGAATGTTGCTTTCAAGAACTTCAGTTTGAAAATTTTTCTCGGTGACGTGCATAACGAGGTCAGACATCGGGCATACTCCTCAGTGTAAAAGATGACAAACATCCGGCCGTACCCTAGCGCGGAGAGAGCAGAAGTTCAAATTGACGGCGGGAGAGCGGCAAAGGCGGAGCTTAAATGACGCACACACGTGACGGAACACAAACGCCTGCAAGGATTTTTTCAATATTGCTGATTGCGTTTCTGATGATCAAGGTTTCTGCACTCTTGATTCCGGAACCTTTTGTCCGGCACCTTGGCGTCGCCTGTGTTCTGTTCGGTCTTCCAGCGATGAGTGTCCGAAGGTCTTTTTCTTTTTTTTCCGAAATCATTCGCAGGCCGAAAAACTATTGGGGTTATCTGGTCTGTTTTTTGTACATTCTGATTCCGGTCATCATTCTCGGAACGGTGTATTCCGCTCAATGGAACAAAGCATTTGCAGAGACGAAGCAATGGATTTTCAGCAGCGCAGGATTTTCTTCGATCATCATTGCACCGGTGGCAGAGGAGTTTTTTTTCCGCGGCTGGCTGTTGAAGGCTCAGATTGCCCTCGCAGAGCAAAAGCAGTCAACAAAAGCACTTTCCGGTGCCGGTCTTTTTTGGATCTGTTATTTTAACGCACTTTTCTTTTGGTTACTGCATTTTCCCGTGAGTCCCGACATGTTCACTTTTTGGAGCCAAGCACTTGCACAGGGAGTTTTGCCGGTCCCGACCGGACCTTTTTTTCTTGGAATTATTGCAGCGTCGTTGACAATGTTGACGGGAAATCCGGCGGCAGCCCTGCTTATCCACAGCCTGTCAAACACTCTCGGGCCATTGTGGTGGCCGCTGCTGAGAGACTTTGGCATGCTGAGTTATTTTTACCAGTGAGAGTTTCAACCGGCACGATTGCGCAGAGACTTGTTTCCTGCGGAGTAGTCGAACAGTTCTTCATGGCGGCTCACGAGCAGTGTCCGCACACTTTCGGCACCGTCACAGTTCAGCGCTTTTGCGGCAAGTTTTTCGGCTTCAGTAAAATCGAGCTGACGAATCATGTCTTTCAATACCGGCATGTTTACAGGCTGCACCGAGAGTTGCCGGCAGCCGAGGCCGACGAGCAGTTCGGTAGCAACAGGATCAGATGCCAGTTCGCCGCAAAGACATATTCCCAAGTCGGTGTTCTTCTGCAGATCAAAGATTAATTTTAAGGATCTGAGGACAGCGGGATGAAATGAACTGAATTTATTTTGAAAGGTGTCATCCGTCCGGTCGACGCACAGTGTGTGCTGGGTCAGATCGTTTGAGCCGATGCTTAAAAAGTCACACTCTCTGCTCAATTTGTCGAGCAAAAAAAGAGCCGCAGGTGTTTCGATCATTGCGCCAATCTTCGGGTAATGAATCCCCGTGTGCTGCTGGGCAGTCAGTTCAGTCCAGATCTCATGGGTAATGCGTTTTACCGCCCTGACTTCTTCGACATCCGTCACAAAAGGAATCAGTATGCGGATGTTTTCGTGTTTGTTTGCTTTAATTATTGCCGTAATTTGTCTGTACAGAATTTTCTGTTCTGCGAGCAGAAAACGAATTCCTCTGAGCCCGAAGGGTCCCTGCGCATAGTCGTTTCCTGCCGGATAGCCTTTGTCTCCTCCGGCATCCAGCAGCCTGACGGTGACCCACTTCGGTGCGAAACTTTCCGCGAGCAATCCGAATAAAACCCGCGAATCGTCAGTATCGTTCGCCGAAGAATTCTGAAGGTGGAGAAACTCCGTCCGAAAAAGTCCGATACCCTCGGCACCCGAAGCCAACAGTGACCTTGCATCCGGAGGACCGTCGGCATTTGCCAGAACGAAAATCCTGTGTCCGTCTTTTGTTCTGGCGAGGTTTGTCGAGCGTGCCTTTAGTTTTTGATTGAGCAGAAGCTCGACCGCACGGCGCGCTTCCGCTTTTCTGACTTCGGTGCGGCTCGGGTTAATCGTCAGTGTGGCTTCACCGGCATTCAGCACTGCGGGTTGTCCGTGAAGACCCGCCTTGGAAACGTCATGCGCCGAGAATAACGTCGGGATATTAAAGCTTCTCGCGAGAATCGCAGCATGACTCAGCTGTGACCCCTGCTCGGCAACAATTCCCGCAACCCCGCTTTGATGAAAACGAATAATGTCTTGCGGGGTTGGTTGGGTCACAATTACAATCCTGCCGCGAAGCTGATCGGATTTTTCCAAAAAAATTTCTGATTCAAGAGCGTCGGCAAGAAAACTTTCACATGATTCCATGTCAAAAGTTTTGTCACGCAAATGCTGATGCGGTGCCGCGGAAATGCGCCGTCCGGCCTCCGCGAATGTTTTGCTGACCGCCGATCGCGTGTCCATGCCTTCGTTGAATATAAAGTGTTTGATGCTCTCGGTAATGTAAACGTCCGTCAGCAAAAGTTCATAGCCGTCCATGACGGCAGGAAAGTCAGCATCCGCCGTGTTTTCCGATTTGAGCATTTCGATTTGGTTGAGTGCGCGGCTTTGGGCTGTCAGGAACTTGGACCACTCAAGGTCGGGAGAATGGGACTCGGGAACGGTAGAGCTGACGGGATGGCGCTGCTGGACACGTGCCAGCTTACCCACCACTAACCCTGCGGAAATTGGAATTCCGCGCAGGACTGTTCGCGAACTCTTCCTCATCTGTCTCCCCGCCGTCGGCGAAACCACTTTCAAAAATTTGTCTGACGGCCTTCAATAGTTCATCGGCACGCGGACCCCTGCAGATGAGTTCTATTTCACTGTCGCGTCCGGCCCCTAAACTCAGGATGGATAACAATGAATGTCCTAAGGCTCTGGAATTAGTGGATAAACAACGCAGTTCCAGCTCTGTCGGCTGAAATTTTTGTGCGCATTTTACAATGGTCACGCCGGGGCGTGCATGCAGCCCCAAAACGTGGATCACCCGAACTTTGGCCTTAAATTCAATCACACGTTACTCCTTGTCGAAGTGCCTGTGTTCAATCTTAAGCTTCGGCATGATCGGTCGTAATCTTTTGCCCAAAGCTTCAACTATGGCAACACTCCTGTGTTTTCCTCCTGTGCAACCAATCCCCACGCTGAAGTAGCGTTTTCCCTCGGACCGGTAGAGAGGCAGCAAAAACGTCAGAAGATTGTGTGTCTTTTCAATGAATTCCTGCACGCGGCTGTCACCCAGAACAAAGCCGGAAACCTCGTCACTGAGTCCGGTCAGCGGCCTTAACTCCTCTGAATAATGAGGGTTTGGAAAGCATCTGACATCAAAAAGCGTGTCCAAATCCGCGGGGGTTCCGTGTTTGAATCCGAAAGACACGAGTTGCACGGCCATTTCCAGATGCTCGGCTGAAGGTGCGTAGTCATGCAAAATCGTCTGGCGGAGCATTTGTGTTGAAATCTTCGTGGTATCAATGACCCTCGTCGCGAGCGATCGCACAGGTCTTAGAATTTCCGCATCCAGAGTGATTGCATCCGCAAGAGATTGAGATTTTTTTGGGCTGTTTCCCTGACTTTCGTTGGTCAGTGGATGTACCCGTCTGGTTTCTCGGAAGCGGTTAAGAAGGACGTCATCATTCGCCTCAAGAAAAATAAGCTCCAGCGACGCCGCACTGTTGAGCTTTTCCCAGCAGGCCATGAGTTCGGCGGGCATTTTTCTGTCCCGCGCATCAAGTGCCAATGCGACAAGCGGCGCGTGAAAGCGATGCTCCGTGAAAGCATCTATGAAACCGGAAAGCAAAAGGGCAGGCAGGTTGTCCACGCAGTGGAATCCCAGATCTTCGAGAGCTCTCAGAGCGACCGATTTCCCCGATCCGGCCATACCGCTGACAATAATGATTTTTGACTGCGGATTCGACAAAGACGGCGACATCTGCAGCTCCTTTATTTGGGTGCAACCGACGAAGGTTGGGTCATTCTGAATTCTTCTTCGTTCTTGAGAATTAGGAGAATATCGGACGACTGTCCGGCGGCCCGCAGGCGGTCTCTTAGCGAAGACGATCTCATCAGCCGGCAGATGGCTGAAATAACCTGCAGATAACTTGCATCGGATTGGTGCGGTTTGCTGGGACTTATGACCGCAAAAAAGAGTTTGGAATCTTCATTGTCGAGTGCATTAAAAGGAATGCCCGACGGCGATTTGCCGAAGATAACAAAGATTCTGTCCGTGCTGTCAATGGTCGCGTGCGGAATCGCCACACCGTGGTCAGCTCCGGTGCTCGCTTTTTGTTCACGTTCAACGAGCTTTTTGTGAAGTTCCTCTTGGTCAAGTCCCGAAACAGCACGTCCGGCGAGCAGTGCAATTTCCCTGAGGAGTGCCGCTTTGTCCTGCGCCGTAAGCGCGGGTTCAATGAGCTCATGCTTCATGTAGTCAGTGATGCGGCAGGCCACTATTTTTTACCTCCCTCTTGAGGTGCCCTCGCTTCTTCGGGCTGTCCCGCAATAGGTTAATCGGTGATTCAAGTCAATCAAACGAAGGCTCCCCCGAACAACCGGCTCAAAACTTTTTGACCCGTTTTGACGATGGCAAAAGACCCAGCGACTCGCGGTATTTTGCAACCGTTCTTCTGGCAATCTTGACGCTCTTTTTGGTCTGTATCCAGTCCGCAATTTCCTGATCCGAGAACGGCTTTTTGTCATTTTCGCCGCGGATGCATTCAGCAACCCATGCCTTGACAACTTCGTTCGCAAGTTCATCACCGCCGTCAGTGCTCATGCCTGAGTTGAAAAAATGCTTGAGTTCAAAAAGACCTTGCGGAGAATGAACATATTTATTGCTTGTCGTCCTTGAAATTGTGCTTTCGTGAAGTCCGAGTTCCTCGGCGACCGATTTCAGGGTCAGCGGTTTGAGGTGTTCAGGTCCGTGCTCGAAAAAATCCATCTGCTTTTCGAGAATGACTTCGGTCACGCGCAGAATTGTTTTGTTGCGGTCGGCCAGTGCTTTAACAAAGGCTCTCGCATTTTTGATGTTGTCGATCACGAACTCTTTGAGGTTTTTGTCTGTCTGAGCCTGATCTTTGCCTTCGCCTTCGCCTGCGCGCTTTTTGGAACCTGTGACGGTTTCAATCAGGTTCTCGTATTTTGCCGATATCCTGAGTCGAGGCAGTCCGTCTTCATTCAGACTGACGACCCACTTGTCCTCACGGCGGAATATAAAGACATCCGGAGTTGCTATTTGCTGCTGCTCATTGCCGTACTGTCTTGCCGGTCGGGGATCGAGATTCTCCCTGATGTAGACAAGTGCCTCCTTGACGGCATCGGCAGACTTACCCGTGGCCCGTGCGATTTTGGCCACATCCTGCTTTTCGAATTCTTTCCAGTAGTCACGGAGAATTTTTTCAGCCAGCGGCGTCTGAACTTCTTTTTGCCTCAATTGCAGAAGAAGACATTCCTGCAGAGTGCGCGCACCTACACCGGTAGGCTCGCATTTTTGAATCGCCTTGAGCGCATATTCAAGGTCATCAGCAGGGATTTTTTGCTCGGCAGAGAGGTCTTCAAGGCTTGCATTGAGAAAGCCGTTGTCATCCAGATACTGAAGCAGGAAAAAAGCACAATTCAGCTCGTATTCCGTTAAATGCATAAGGCGCAGCTGTTCTTCCAGCGTATCATGCAGATTTGAGTCATCGCTGCTCATCCGGTCGTAGCTCGGGGAGTCGAATTCGGATTCACTGTTGTCGCGCGAAAGACTCTCTTCTCCGGGCAATTCGCGGAAGCGGGACAAAAGTTCGTCTATGTCCGGAACCTCTTCCTTCGGTGCTTCGCTTTGTTCCTTGCTGTCAATTTTTTCCTGAGTCGAAAATTCGTTGCTCTCGGTGATGTCCTGTTGACTCTCGCCTTCTTCAAGGCAGGGGTTTTGCCGCAGTTCTTCTGCGACCATTTCCTCTAATTCCTGCCTGCCGAGCGTGAGAACTTTGATGGCTTGCTGTATCTGAGGTGAAAGAACCAGCTGTTGCGACTGACGCAGACCTTGTTTCAGTTCGAGTGCCATAAAGTCATACCCTCGGTCAAAGAGCCCAAAATAAAAAAATGCAGGGCGGAGTATTAATGACTACTCCGCCCTGTTACGTTATCCGCGAAGCAGGGTCAACACTGTTTCGGGAAGCTGGTTTGCCTGCGACAGTACCGAAGTGCTCGCAGCAGTCAAAATCTTTGACTGGGCCAGTCTTGCGGTCTCCGAGGCATAATCAACATCGCGAATTCTGGATGATGCCGCGCTCAGGTTTTCGCTCGTCACGTCAATCGCCGTGATTGTCGAGTTCATCCGGCTTTGCATTGCACCGAGTGATGCTCTGAAGTCGGTGACCTTCTCCATCGCGCCGTCGATGGCCGAGAAGATTTCGGATGTATCTCCGCCTCCGAGTGACTGTCCGCTGTCTCCTTCGATGCTCTTCGGCAGGTCTGCCAGAGCCGAGTTCAAATCCGACAAATTGTCGAACTTGATGCGGACAATCCCCGAGGTGTCATCAGAATCTTTCGGTGCACTCGCACCGACCTGAATTGCGAGGTCTGTGGCCTGATCACCCGAGAGGATTTTCATGCCGTTGAACTCTGTGCCGTCTTTGATTCGATTGAGCTCTTCGCCGAGCTGTTCGAATTCACGGTTCAAATACTGCCGTTCTTTTGCTCCGATGGTGTCGGATGCGGCCTGTGTCGTGAGTTCCCGCATACGGGTCAGCACGTTGTTCAGGTCGCCCAGTCCGCCTTCTGCCACCTGCAGAAACGACACGCCGTCGCTGGCGTTTCTCTTGGCCTGTGCAAGTCCGCGGATGCGTGCCCGCATGCTTTCGCTGATCGCAAGACCTGCAGCGTCATCGGCAGATTTATTGATCCGCAAACCGGAAGCGAGCTTTTCGAGGCTGTCGCTCATTTCCGCGCGATTGTTGCCGAGTTGCCGCTGAGCCACGATGCTTTCCACGTTACTCTTAATTCGCAGTCCCATTTCAAAACCCTCCTTGTGTTCTTCCATCCGCTCAGCCGCTGAGCGGTTTAGAATTTTTTTTCAGTGCTCAAAAAACATTCGAGAAGTTTTCAGAATCAGCGCAGCAGTGAGAGAGCCATTTCAGGTCTCTGGTTTGCCTGTGCGAGTACCGCCAGACCTGCTTGGCTGAGGATTCGGTTCTGAGTGAGGCGCGCAGTTTCTTCAGCGAAGTCCACGTCGCGGATTCGGCTGGAGGCCGCTGCCATGGTTTCGGTACCTTGGCTGATGTTGCTGATTGCAGCGTTCAACCGTGACTGAAGAGAACCAAGAACGGCGCGTGAAGACGCGATCGTCTCGAGTCCGCGGTCGATATTTTCGAGGTTGTCCGCAACTGTTTCGCGGTCGGAAGAAACGAGATTCGTGTTCTTGACTCCGAGTGCTTCTGCGCCGATCCCCTCGGCAGAGTCACCGAACCTCAAAGTCAGCTGGTCGCTCTCTGTGCCGTTGTAACCGACCTGAACTTTAATTCCGTCCGGTTTGTCGTTGGGACGCAGCAACTGGAGACCGTTAAATTCAGTCGTGTCGGCGATACGGTCGATTTCCTGACTGAGCTGATCGAATTCTTTTTGGATATAAGATTTTTCTCTTTCACCGACCGTGTCCGAGCCGGCCTGAAGAGTCAGTTCGCGCATACGGATAAGAATGTTGCCCATTTCGCTCAAACCGGATTCGGCAACCTGCACAAGCGAAACACCGTCGTTGGCATTTCGTTTTGCCTGATTCAGACCGCGGACTTTTGCACGGAGGTTCTCGGAAATTGCGAGACCTGCGGCGTCATCTGCAGACCGGTTGATGCGTAAACCAGTAGACAACTTCTCGAAGCTGTTGCTGAGTTCGTTGTTACTGTTGGAGAGACCACGCTGAGCGACAAGCGATTCAACGTTGGTTTTAATACGAAGACCCATGGCACAATCCTCCCTGAAAGTTACAGCCCCAACTCAACCCTTGAGTTGATGCCCATCCGGTCAGCCTCACCCTTGAGACTTTCCAAATGTGTGAGTCATTTCTCAGTCCCTCTGAGGTGTTCCGTGACTCACATTTGAACTTTCGTAAAAAGGATTTGGTACTTTAGAAAAAGTTGAATAAAAATTAATAAATCTAATAAAAATGAATGTTTATGATAGGATTGATTTTGAACTAACGTTGTTTTGGTCTGGCTGGGGCAGGCTCAGGTGAGGCGGCGAAGAACGGCTTTTGCGGGGTTGCGGGGGACGGTCGTTGAGTGGAACAGGCCGATATTATGCAAAAAAAAAGTTCGGTTTAAAAACCGGACTGAGATTTCAGACGGGCAATCCGTTCTTCAAGTGGCGGATGTGTACTAAAAGCCGCAAGCAAGCCGCCGCGTTTATTGGAAATTCTGAAAGCGGCAACAGACTGGGGCGCTGAATCGGCCTCCATTGAATCGTATCCTCTGTTGAGTCGTTCGAGCGCTGCAATCATGTTTGCGCTGCCGCCCATTTGTGCTGCGCCGGCATCAGCACGAAATTCCCGAAGTCTGGAAAACCATGCGACGGCAACCGAGCCCAAAATTCCGAGCAAAATGTCGCAGACGAGGACCACCACCATATTTACAAGAGGACGATTTTCCTCTTTGACCGACTGAGAAACTGCAAAGCCGATGATACGGGCGATAAACATCACAAACGCGTTCACTACGCCCTGAATCAGAGTCATTGTGACCATGTCGCCGTTGGCGATATGCGCAACTTCGTGTGCAAGTACCCCTTCAACTTCTTTCTTGGACATCGACCGCAGGAGTCCGGTGCTGACCGCAACAAGCGAGCGGTTGCGAGTCGGTCCTGTTGCAAAGGCGTTCATCTCGGGACTGTCGTAAATACCGACCTGCGGCATTGTCGAAATTCCGGCTTTTTGGGCATATTGATAAACCGATGTCAGGAGCTCTTTTTCATATCCCGTTGCGGTTTGGGGGTCGATCAGTTGAACCCCCATACTGAACTTGGCCATTATCCGGCTGAGAGCCAAAGATATGAATGCTCCGCTGAAACCCCAAATCAGACAGTAGATCGCCAGAGCGGTGTAGTTAATTCCGTAGGCGGTCATGTACCGGTTGAGACCCAAAACGGAAGTCACTATCGAGATTGTTGCTATGATGAGAATGTTGACGGCAAAAAACCATCCGAAACGTTTAAGAAACTGCATGCCCGTTTCCCTCCGAAAAAGTCGGCTTTTTAAAGAACTTTTAACCAAAACAGCCGGACAGATGTAATCTGTATCTTCTGCGGGAATTGTCAATCCGTCAGTCGGTGAAAGACTGTATCCGGTAAACCTTTTCTGACATCGGCCTGACCGGCCTGCCCGAGTGCTGCGAATCGACAATGACGTGGACAGCGTGCGGATTGGCCTGAACCATTCCGCGAATGTTGACGTATTCGTTTTCAAAGTTGCCGACGACCGCATGCTGCAACGAAACTGCCCGAAAGGCTTCTTCCTTGAAGACTGCGTCATCGGTAACTGTATTCAGCTTCAGAACAAGCTCGGCATCTTCGACAGGAAAGCCGTATTTCTCAAGTTGCCGGCGGGTTCCGTTGGCCATGACCTTTTGACTGCGGCCCGTCAAATAAACAATTTTTAAACCCAGTTTTCTGCAGAACCAGACGAATTCAACCGCACCGCTGTAAACCTGATCGAATTCAAGCAGCGTTTCTCCGTCGAAAAATTTTCTTCTCCAGTAACGTTCCGAGGCGAGCAGGATCTCCATAACATCCGGATTGCGCAGATCGAGTCCGGCATTCTCAAAAGCATGCGCAAGACTGTAGCCGATATGGTTGAAGTTTATTCCTTCAACGCGTTTGACAAGAGATTTGGCATAATGCCTGCTTTCCGGCAGAGACAGCCATTTTTTTAGAATTCCCAGTGTGCGGTGGCCGACGTCAAAAAGTGTTCCGTCCAGATCAAAAATCACGGCTCCCGTGCTGCCGGCCGGAAGGTCGTTGGCTTTGGCTGCAATAAAGCTCTTGAGCGACGAGCTTTGTGTGTCTTCGATGAGCCAATCCGGAGGTTCCGAACGGTAGGTGCGGGAACGGGGATGAGGATGAGGCGGATGTGCGTAAATACCCTCCGCGCTCCACTCGTGTGCAAGATCTTGAGTCAGGCGGCGGAGGATCTGAAAAGCATCTCCGAAACCTTTCACATACTCAGAGCTGGTCTTTCCCGGCTGCGAGTCGAGCTCGTGAATAGCCTGATAATGTTCGCTGAGGCGATCGTTCAGCTCGGCGAGAAACTGTTTGATGTCCATTCAAGCTCCGGTCTTCTCAATTCTTCATTTTATGGGTGCGGATTATTCGGGCTCCCCGTCCGGCGCAAAGTTTTTCCCAAACGCCGCTTTCCAGATCCCGCCACAGAAGTTCTTCATCCTGTGATCTGAAAGCAGGAAAACGTCCCTCGCGCTCTGCGATTTTCACAAGAAAACTCTTTCGTGAAAGACCAATTAAAACAGGAGCGCCTGATCTTCCGAGTCTCGCAAGACCTTCGGTACTCATCAGTGCCAAATTGTGATCGAGACTTTTACCAAATCCTATTCCGGGATCGATGGCACACCAGCGCACTCCCAAAGACCTCGCATACTGCAGCCTTTCATCCAAAAAACCGGCAACATCCTCAATGCAGTTTTCGTACTCCGGATTTATCTGCATGGTTTTCGGCGAACCCTGCATGTGCATGAGAACAAGACCCAGTCTGAATTTCGCGGCAACATCGGCGGTCGTCCACCGGACCGGCAGAAGTCCGGAATCTGAAAACTCAGTGTTTCCAGCCGGAGAACGGGCTGCATTGACGTCATTGATCAGATCGACAAGTCCGCTTCGGGCAGCTCTGAATGCGACTTCGACGTTTGATGTGTCGAGACTGACGAGCGCCTTTTGCGGAAGCTTTTCCTTCAGCTGCTCAAGCACAGGGAAAACCCTGTTCCATTCTTCTGAAGCGCTCACGGCATCGGCTCCGGGCCGTGTGCTGACTCCGCCGACGTCAATAATATGTGCGCCGTAATTTAATAATTCTATAGCCTGTTGCGTCGCAGTCTGAACCGTCGAAAAGCGTCCGCCGTCGGAAAAGCTGTCCGGAGTGACATTGAGAATTCCCATCCCGACCAACGGATGTTGATTGAGAAGGGCAAGGCATTTTTCATCACCGGTTAAAAGCGTTGTCATGCAGTCGGGGCGGGTGTCG
Organism: Pseudomonadota bacterium; assembly: GCA_009926615.1. Classification (GTDB taxonomy): domain Bacteria; phylum Bdellovibrionota_B; class Oligoflexia; order Silvanigrellales; family Silvanigrellaceae; genus RFOM01. The sequence goes on along the minus strand of RFOM01000012.1, from coordinate 38,074 downwards.
GGGTACCTGCGCTCAGGCCGGATTCGGGAGCAGGCGAGGTATTCGCCGAAGGAACTGCCGCGTTTGCCGCCTCGATACTTGATTGCGCGGCGGCTGCTTTCGTCTGCTGCATCTTGCGGACATCCTCAAGAGTTGCACCGTTGACGACAGCGTGGAATTCATCGGCATCGAGAGTTTCGGCTTCGACAAGAATCTGAGCACAGCGTTCAAAGACATCCATCCTGTCGATGAGAGTCTGCTTTGCCAGCTCGTATTGACTGTTGATGATCTTTGACACTTCAACATCAATCTCGTGCGCAAGACTTTCAGAATAATTGCGGGACTCACCCCAGTCGCGGCCAAGAAACGGGTTTTCGCTCTTGTGACCGAAGTTGATGGGGCCAAGTCTGCTCATTCCGAACTGACAAACCATCGCGCGGGCGATGTTGGTTGCCTGCTGAATATCGTTCGAAGCTCCCGTTGTGAACCGTGCGAACTTGATTTCTTCAGCGGCACGTCCGCCCATGCCCTTTGCGATTTCTGTCAGAAGATCTTCTTTTGAGGAGCTGTAAATATCTTCTTTCGGCAGGAACGCAGTAACACCCAGTGCAGGTCCGCGCGGAATGATTGTCACCTTGTGAACATCCGAGCGCGACTTCAGATAGTAGGCAACCAAAGCATGGCCTGTTTCGTGGTAAGCGGTCATGACGAGCGTCTCTTTATTCATGACCATGCTCTTTCTTTCGGGGCCCATCAGAATCTTGTCTTTGGCCTCTTCAAAATGCGTGGCAGTGACGCGCTTGGCATTCGCGCGGGCAGCCATGAGTGCGGCCTCGTTGACGAGATTCTCGAGGTCAGCACCGGAAAATCCGGGGGTACCCAGAGCAATTTTTTCAAGATTCACATCTTCCGACGCTTTTACGCGCTTGATGTAGACCTTCAGAATCTCGTTCCGGCCGCGGACGTCGGGAAGATTGACAATGACGCGCCGGTCAAACCGGCCCGGACGCAGAAGCGCAGGGTCGAGAACATCAGGACGGTTGGTGGCTGCAATAACGATGATGGCATCATTCGCTTCGAATCCGTCCATTTCGACGAGCAATTGGTTGAGTGTCTGTTCGCGTTCGTCATGACCGCCTCCGACACCCGCTCCGCGATGACGGCCGACCGCATCAATTTCATCAATAAAGACAATGCAGGGCGCATTTTTCTTGGCGTTTTCGAACAAGTCGCGGACGCGCGACGCACCCACACCCACGAACATTTCTACGAAGTCCGAACCGCTGATGTGGAAAAACGGCACTCCCGCTTCACCGGCAATCGCACGTGCGAGCAGAGTTTTACCGGTTCCGGGTGAGCCCATCATCAGCACGCCCTTGGGAATGCGCGCGCCGATCTCCTGAAAGCGTTTGTGGTCTTTGAGGAAGGCGACGATTTCAGAACATTCCTGCTTCGCTTCTTCAACGCCGGCAACATCTTTGAAGGTGATGCGGTTGGCGTTTTCGGGCATCAGTTTTGCGCGGCTTTTTCCGAACGACAAAGCTTTTCCGCCGGCTCCCTGCATGTTGCGCAGAAAAAGAAACATGAGTCCGACAACGATGATAAGAGGAATCCACGTGCTCAGAATTCCCCACCACGCCTGTCCGTCATCTGAGCGCTTGTAATTAATCTTGATCTTTTCCTGAGCAAGTTTGTCGCGCATTTCTTTGCGCAGAGTTTCGTCAAATTGCGCATATGCAGTCACAGTGTTGCCGTTGCGCAGCCGTGCTGAATATTCATCGCCCCTCAACGGGTCGCCGCGGACCTCGACGTCACCGACAATTTTGTTCGGGTCAGTCGGCTGCTTGTCGATGTATTCCAAAAATGCGGAATAACTGACAGCTTCTTCAGTCTGACTTTTGCTGACAAATTTGAGGGCCAAAATCACGAGGGCGAACAAGCTTGCCCAAATGACGATGACTTTCAGCGGTGACTCTTTCATCAACTGACTCCTTCGGCGGCACACTGAGAGCGGACGCCCAGCATGTGAACTGACAGTGTGTATCGTAACCTTTTAAAGTCAACCAGTGTTTGTCCGGCCGATGCACTATGTCAAAGCTTTCTGCCCGCAGTTGTGGCCGAATTCGAAAAGTCGGCATGAGTTGCTGTGATTTGAAGATGTTTATCGGTGAGAATCAGACTGAACTCGTCCGACAGTGCAAAATTGTACCGTCGGGGAATATTCGGCGTCAGAGCGCATTTTTTTATATGCGTAAAAATATTGCTAAGTTTTTCGCGTGTCATCTGCTTTATTTGTTCCGGAGCATGTTGTGCAATAAAGCGATGCAAGTCCTGTCGGGACTGCAGATGCCCGATGGAAATGCTTGCGTCTGCCGGCCGTTGAATTGCAGTTTCCGCGGACATCTCCGGCTGCACCGAGTGGCTTGATTTCAGCAAATCTTCCGAAAGATTCCAGATGTGTTCGACTGCCTTGGGATTAAGAGCTTCGAGCTCCTTCATCACAACATGCCGCAGTCTGTTTCGGGTGTAGTCGGATTTTTCATTCGACGTGTCCTCGCGGTGCGGCAGTGATTTGCCCGCGATGTATTCGTCGCACGTAACCGAGGACAGCCAAAGTAACGGTCTGAGTCGTTTTTGGGCCGAGCAGACAGGGAGAATACCGGTCAGCCCCGCCGGACCGCAGCCGCGGGTGATGTTGTGCAGAAGAGTTTCGGCGTGGTCCCGCCGGTGGTGGGCGGTGCAGATCCACCAACCGTCACCGGAGCTGTTGCCGGATAATTTCTTTGCGTCATGCGCGACTGATTCGTATCTCCAGTCGCGCGCCACTGCATGAAAATTCGCTCCTGCGGCAATACGGTCTTCGAGTTCTGCGGTCCATCGCCGGATGAACAGAGGAACTCCCAATTGTCTGGCCAAATCCGCACAATGCGCCTCGTCTGCATCGGACTCGGCACCGCGCCTTTTGTGGTTGAAATGGTGGGCAGTCAAAGAGAACTTTACGCCGCTCCAGTCGGGCGGACATGTTTGAAGCCGATGCAGAGCCTGCAGCAAGGCAACACTGTCCTTGCCTCCCGAGAGCAAAATATGAAGCTGCTGGAACCGGCCGGTGAACGCCGGAATCGACCGAAGCTGTTGAAGAATTTCGAATTCAGCACGCTGAAGGCGCATTGCCTTTCAATCCTGTCTGAGCTAAAACCGCCCCGCTCCTGATGCTTTTTAAAATGAATTATGACGCGGAGATATTTAAATGAGAACGGTCACGCGACATCTTCCCAAATCAGCACTTACCGCTTTTTTGCTGAGTCTTGCAACTTTTTCACAGTCAGCTCTGGCCGATTCCAAATCCGTACTCATTTACGGCCGCGGCGGCGACTCCGTTTCACTCGATCCTGCCAAGGAAACCGATGGCGAAAGTCTGAACGTTTGCGACAATATTTTTGATACGCTGGTGCAATTCAAAGACGGAACGACCGAGGTCGAGCCCGCACTTGCCGACAAGTGGGACATCAGCTCCGACGGGTTGAAATATACCTTCCGGCTTCGTCCGAGCGTTAAGTTTCACGACGGGACTCCCGTGAATGCCGACGCAGTTGTTTTCAGTTTTATGCGTCAGCACGACCCCAAGCACGAAGCCTATAAGTACGCGCAGGTTTGGTCCTACTGGCAGGACATGGGCATGGACAAGCTCGTATCCAAGATTGAAAAGGTTGATGAACTGACGGTCCGTCTGACGCTCAATTCCCCGAGTGCTCCGTTGCTTGCCAATCTGGCTATGAGCTTTGCCTCGGTCGTCAGCCCTTCGGCAGTCAGGAAATTCAAAGAAGACTTCGCGCGCAATCCTGTCGGAACGGGTCCTTTCAGATTCGTCAGCTGGACCAAAAACGAGAAAATTGTTCTTGATGCCAACAAGACATTCTGGGGCGGGCAACCCAAACTTGCGCGGGTTATCTTTCGCGCTTACCCCGACGCTTCAACCCGCTTGAATGCTTTTTTGGCCAAAGAAATTCACATGATGAACCTGCCGACACCGGATCAGGTGGCAACCGTAAGACAAAAGCGTCCCGATGCTAAGATCGCCGAAGAGCCGGCAATGAACGTCGCATATCTTGCCTTCAATACGGCCAAAGGTCCTTTTGCAAATCCGAAAGTCCGTCAGGCTCTCAACATGGCCGTCAACAAGGATGCGATCATCAAAGGTGTATACGCCGGAATGGGAATTCCTGCGGTAAATCCGATTCCGCCGTCGCTCTGGGGATATAATTCCTCGATTGCGGCCTACAAATTCAATCAGGCAAAGGCGCGTCAGCTTCTCGCAGAAGCCGGATTTGCGTCCGGTTTTGAATCGGAACTTTTTTATCCGCCCGTTTCGCGTCCCTATATGCCTGACGCAAAAAGAGTGGCTGAAGCGATACAGGCAGACTTCAAGGCCGTGGGCGTGAAGGTCAAACTGACAACTCATGAATGGGCTGTTTATCTCGACAAGACAAAAAAGGGAGAACATCCGATGGCACTGCTCGGATGGACCGGCGACAACGGGGATCCGGACAACTTCCTGAGCGTCCTGCTCAGCGGCGACAATGCCAAAGCACCGGCCTCCAACATTGCTTTTTATGACAATGCCAAAGTGACGGAAATTCTGCGGTCCGCCCAAAAGGTAACGATCCAGAACAAGCGTGCAGAGATGTACAAACAAGCCCAGAAGCTTATTCATCAGGATGCTCCGTGGATTCCGGTCGCGCATTCGCGGGTCGCAATGCCGATGGATCCCAAAGTTCAGGGTTTTGTTCTTCAGCCCAACGGTTCGCGGCGGTTTTTTAAGGTCAGTCTGAACGCAAAGTGAGATTGAATGTTTGCTCGTCATGCTTTGCGCCGGTTCGTCCAGTCGGTGCCTGTCCTGCTTCTTCTGACGCTTCTTCTGTTTTGGGCTTTGAAGCTGATTCCGGGTGACATTGCACTTGTCATGGCGGGCGAACGCGCCACTCCGGAAAAAGTTGCCTACATCCGCTCGTCTTTGCATCTCGATGATCCTTGGTGGATTCAATACGGTCTTTACTTGAAGAGACTGGTGCTTGAGGGAGACTTGGGTCACAGCCTGTTTCATGATCGGGCGATTTCGGATTTGTTTGCTGCAGCCATTCCCGCAACAGTTGAGCTTGCCTTTGCTGCGCTGGTCATTGCTGTTCCCGTGGGATTATTCCTCGGAACGGTGTCAGCGGTTGCCCGCAAGTCATGGTGGGATCGTCTCTCGACTCTGATCGCTCTTACGGGAGTCAGTTTGCCGATTTTCTGGCTGGCGCTTCTGCTTATGTGGTTTTTCAGTCTTCATTTGGGTTGGTTGCCGACCTCCGGCCGGATGTCGGATGAAGTTTTGTTTGATCCTGCGACTGATTCTGTTTTTAGAATGTATACGCTTGACGGACTGCGCCTTGGACTTACAGGGCAGGGGTGGGATGTCTTTCTCTCCGCCACGCGATATTTAATACTGCCTGCAGTGGCTCTCTCTACAATTCCGATGGCTCACATTTGCCGGATGACCCGCTCGGCCATGCTTGATGTTCTGCAGCAGGACTTCATTCGGACAGCGCGTGCAAAAGGTGTTCCGCAGCCGGTTGTCATTGTTAAGCATGCCGCAAGAAACGCCGCGCTGCCGGTGGTGACCGTTTTGTTTCTGCAGGCCGGAGCGTTGTTTGGCGGAGCGGTGATTACCGAAACGATGTTTGCATGGCCCGGTCTTGGAAAAATGTTGGTTGAAAGCATCGGCAGCCGTGACTTTCCGATGGTTCAGTCGGGAACCCTGTTTGTCGGTGCCGTATTTGTGTTCTTCAATCTGCTGGGTGATCTTACGGTCGGCTGGCTGGATCCCCGCACCAAGCAGGGGCGTGCGGGTCAGACTTCCGGAGGTGGACATTGACTGCCCGTCCCACCGTATGGCGAAGTTTGGTCAGAGAAATTCGGGTCAACCGTTCTGCACAGATTGCCCTTTTCATTCTGGCAATCATGATTTTTTGTGCGCTTGCAGCTCCGGTGTTGTCCGGTCACGACCCGCTCACACTGAATCTTGAATCGGGGAGATTCCTGCCTCCGTTTTTTGTGAGCGGCGGAAGTTTTCAGCATCCGTTCGGCACCGACAGTTCCGGCCGCGATGTTTTTGCGAGAGTTCTTTACGGTGGCCGAATTTCTTTGGTCCTCGGATTCCTTCCGGTGGCATTGGGTGCCGGAATTGGTGTGCCCTTGGGGCTTTTGTCGGGGTACCTCGGCGGCCGGACGGATGATCTGATTATGCGGCTGAATGATTGTCTTCTTGCATTCCCCGCAATTTTGATTGCCCTCATTCTTGTCGCGTTCCTTGGTCAGGGAATCCTGAATCTGATGATTGCGGTAGGGATAGCTTATGCACCCACTTTTGCGCGGGTTGCCCGCAGCTCTGCTCTTGGGGAGCGGAGCAAAGACTACGTCACCGGAGCTCATGCCAACGGAGCTTCACTGCCGCGGATTTTGTTCAGACACGTCCTGCCCAATATCCTCAATTCAGTTGTTGTGGTGGCAACGATGAGTTTCGCAAGTGCGTTGCTTGAATCGGCCGGTTTGAGTTTTTTAGGTCTCGGTGTGCGTCCGCCCACCCCAGAGTGGGGAGCTATGCTGGCGGAAGGTAAGGCCGATTTTTATCAGGCGTGGTGGACTTTGGTTTTTCCGGGGGCTGCAATTTTTCTTACCGTTCTCTGTCTGAACATGTTAGGCGACAGTTTGCGGGACGCTCTTGACCCGCGATCGGCATCCCGCGGCTGAACGAGGAAAACAAACAATGTCCATGAAACTTGCGCGCAGATGGTCGAACTTCGGCACGAGCATCTTCACCGAGATGACTCAGTTGGCGAATGCACACGGTGCTGTCAATTTGGCTCAGGGTTTTCCCGACTTCGGAGGGCCGGAAGAAGTTCTCAAAGAGGTTGCCCGTGAGACCCTGCATTGCCACAACCAATATGCACCTGCCATTGGTGAAGCCGGATTGCGTGCGGCCGTGAGTTCTCTTGTGAAGTCAAGAACCGGAATCGAGTACTGTCCCGATGAGGAAGTAACCGTGACCACCGGTGCAACTGAAGCAATTTATTCTGTCGTCAATGCTTTTGTGAATCAGGGTGACCGCGTTGTTGTCTTTGAGCCCTGCTACGACAGTTATGCGCAGGCGATTGCCAATGCCGGCGGAGTGCTTGTGCCTGTTCGTTTGCATGCACCGGATACTCCTGCGGGACTCGCAAATGGCGGCTGGGCAGTTGACTGGGACGAGTTCAAGTCGGCAACCTCGGCCGGGTTTGCTCTCATGATTTTAAATACTCCGCACAATCCGACCGGAAAAATATTCACTCCGGCAGAACTCGAAAAAATAAGTCAGTGCGTTATCGGCAATGATGCGATTTTGATGTGTGACGAGGTTTATGAATACCTTACTTACTTGCCTGACGGACCGTCTGTTTCTCCCGTTGCACTTTCCGGAATGCGCTCCCGAACTGTGCGCATCAGCTCGGCGGCTAAAACTTTTGGCTTCACCGGATTCAAAGTGGGTTGGGTCACCGCACCTGCAGACTTGATGAGGGATATTCGTCTTGTCCATCAGGGTGTGGTGTTCTGCACAAATCCGGCAACGCAGCGCGGGCTTGCGACGATGATGGCCGACAAGCAATGGATCGCCGGTTATCTTGCAGGTCTTCCCGAAATCTATGGTGCCAAACAAAATTTTCTGGCAGCGAGCCTGTCGAAGTCAGGTTTTCGTGTTCAACGCGCGGAAGGAAGTTATTTCCTGATGGCCTCCTATGAAACTCACGTCAAAGGCACGGCTGTTCGGGATGTCGACTTTGTAAAAACTTTAATTTCCGGTGCGCGGGTTGCTGCCATTCCGCCGTCTGTTTTTTATTACGGAAGTCAGGCACCGCGCCGGCTCAACTGGTTGCGGTTTGCGTTTTGCAAAACCGATGAAACTCTCACGTCGGCGGCAGAGCGGTTGGAAGGTTGGGCGCAACGCAGCCTGTCCACAGTTTGAAGCTCGCGCGGGCCTGAATCTCAAACAGCAGATTACCGTTCAGTACGGCCCAATTGAGGTCTTTGGCTGCCCTGTGCCACGGTTTGTCCCCGTAGCTGACGCAGAACAGGGATTTTTTGGATTGCGGAAATTCCGAAGTAAATAACCGGATGCAATCAAGAACAACCCGTTCGGCTCCGGCAGATGTTCCGGCAGGCAGAGTATTAATACATAGCAAGTGACCTTCAGGGGCCGATGCGGAACCGGCTGCCCGATGCCAATCGGGCTCTGTCAGGTTCAAAAATCTCACATTAAGGTGTTTTGAAGATAATGTTCCTTTCAAGACACTCTCAAACTCCGGCGTCCGGCGGCGTGCGGCGACGAACACCGTGAGATTCACATTGAGCTTGGCCGCCGTATTTTCGAGTGCAACCTGCATGGTTTGCATCATTGCGCCGGCTCCCAGAATGACAACCACAGGCGGATTGTCATTCTGTTTTTCTTTGCTCAAGATTTTTTCAACGGACTCCGAACATCCATCAAGGTCAGTGTTTGCCAAGGTCCAAACGTACGAGTGACCGGCCGGTTTGCGGAACAGTGTGTTCGCCGCCCCGCAGCTTGCGGCGGAAGCTTCGCAGGCAGCTCCGCTAATGCCGAGAGCGTCGCGCTTGAAGGGGTTGGTTATATTGGCTCCCAAAAAATTCGGGGAGCGCATCAGACTTTCGGCAAGTGCAGTGAATGCGTCGGGAGTCTCCACAGCAAGAGCACAGTAGTGAATATTAAGTCCGCTCTGCTGTGCCCAAAATGTATGGGTCGCAGGTGAAGGAGAGTGCTCCGGATGCTGCCCGAAAAGTGAAAGAAGTTTTGTATTGCCGTCGGGAGTTATCAGGTTCTTCATGAGCATTTCCTAACCGACCGGTTCATCCATGAGAAAGGTAATGTACGTTTTGAGAGTGTCATCCGGCACACGTGCTCCCTGAGGAAATACAAATTTGCAGCCTGCGCTGTCCATGCCTCCGTGGGCACCCTTGTCGCGCCGTGACCAAATCACTTTACCTGCAACAATCAAACTTTCCTCAGGGAAATCGGGCAGAGAGCCCAGCTGAACAAGCAATACGGAGCCCTTCTTTATCGGTTGGGGAGTGATAAAAGCGCAGCCTCCGACGCTCAGTGAAACAAGTGTCAGGCTCTCGGTTTTCATCATGAGAAGTCCCTGCAGCAGGGCCGGATTTGAGAGTTGTCCCGTCAGATAACGGTCGGCCTCGTCAGCATCCAGTATTGCTCCCTGAATTTTGAAAAACAGACCGTCGACGCGCCCGAACTGTCTCTGCCGAGAATGGATGGAGTCGGACTTTTCGCGGGGCCAAAGCGTTGCCATAAGAAAGACAGCGAGTGCGAAGGTGACTGCGGCGATGATGACGAGAGTGGTCGAAGGTCCGTCGGCAGAGTCGCCTAAATTCATATTTGTTCTTGTCTGAAGCTGAAAACTTTGAGATCCGATTTGGGCGATGAGAGGTGAAAAAGTTGTTGGTTGTGTCAAAAAGTTCACCGAAAGCTCCAAAAAAGTGACGTGCGAAAAAAAGCAAAACTTGGACTCAAGATATAGTGAGACATGACGATGAATTGGTAGCGCAAGAAATTGCGTTGCCCTGCGTCGGGAGGACGCTGCGAGTGGTCACGTCGGTAGACGTTGCGTTGGAGTGAATTGGTTTCACAATTCAGGCGTGGGGACACAGCTTTGTCTCCGAGCGTCGCAGTCTGAAGAAGGGAACGTCTAAATGACAGTTGAAACTAAAGCTGAAGTATCGCACGCAAAACCGAAGCGTGCAAAGAAGAAGAAAACCGCTGCTGCTGCCAAGAAAAAAGTAGGCGGCAAGGCGAAGAAGAAGGTTGCTGCCAAGAAGAAGCCTGCTGCAAAGCGTAAGGCTAAGAAGGCAACGGCCAAGAAAGCAACAGCCAAGAAGGCAGTTGCCAAGAAGAAGCCTGCTGCAAAGCGTAAGGCTAAGAAGGCAACGGCTAAGAAGGCGGCTGCCAAGAAGCCTGCTGCTAAGCGTAAGGCCAAGAAAGCAACTGCCAAGAAGGCAGCTGCCAAGAAGAAGCCGGCTAAGCGCAAGGCTAAGAAGGCAACAGCCAAGAAAGCCAAGAAGCCTGCTGCCCGCAAGGCACGCAAGGTTGTTGCGAAGGTCACTCCTTTGCACAAGGCCGGCTGAGCTCAAGCTTCGGCTTGAAATGAACGACCCGCCCTCAGGGGCGGGTTTTTTTGTTTGTGAATCTGAAATTTGCCGCGTGCAGAACAGCGTCCTGCAAAAGGTTCAGCGGGAGCGGGCGAGTTTTTCGGCAGAAGAAGAAGGAGCATCTGCCGCAACGATTTTTTCTGCGCGCACTTTAATGTCGTTGGTCAGTTGAGCAATGAGTTCCGATGACAGATTCACGATGTCTTTGTCCTTCAGTCCTTGCAGACGAAGGTCGCGAAACAGGTTTTCTGCGAGAATTTTATTGTTGAGCGGTTGAGTACTTTGATTGGCCTGCTGCCGAATTGCGTTCAGCGTGTTTGTCAGAGTCTCCATTGTCTCTCCCCTTGTGTTGCGAATAATCCTATCTAACGGTAAGCAAGGGTCGTGCCAAGCTTGAAAATCATAAATTTGCCCAAATTTGGAAAGCTCTGGTAAATAAACGCTCCTGTTGGGAGTTGGACTGTCTCATCTTTGCAAGTCTTTCGCAGAATGAGTGTCTCATTTTAGCCACGGAGAGCTTATGACAACTCTTTCCGAACTGGCCCGTGCTGCCGGCTTGATGACTCCCGAATTGACGATTCGGATTCCGAATTTTCAGCTGCCATTGGTCTCCGGTGTCCGGAGTGAAAGTGTCCCGCCTCCCCAGTCTCTGTTTTGTGACAGTACTTTTGGAGCCGCCGCTGACCTATCGCTTCTCTACTTTACTCTGCCGGGCTGCGAAAACTGTCGTCCGGCAGCTCAGTTGCTGGGAAAGTTGCCGCAGCGAAGTTTCGGGCAGGCTGTTCCTCAGCCGGCGAAGATTTGTATCCGGTTGGTTGTCAGTGACTGGCAGACCTCGGCCGAGATTTCCCAAGAGTGGGACGCGGGCCAGTTTGAAGGTTTTGAGGGGGTCATCTGGGATTCGGATGGTGCCCTCAGTGAGCGCCTGTCGGTTGTTGCACAGCCGGCTTTTTTCATGCTGGACAAGGAAGGACGGTTGGTCGCGTATCAAAACGGTCCGGTTGAATTTGATTCCTTGGGCTTCTCGGCCTTCTGGAAGAGTCTCGTGACCGAATTGGGGACGACTGAATTCAGGAGCTCAGGTCAAAGTTTGGGCGCGAGATTTAATCTTGAGCTCGAAAGTCTGTCAAGCCGACCAGTCAACTTTTTGAATCAGGGTCTTCTTCCTGCTCTCTGGCTGGTGGTCTCCATTGCCCTCTGCTACTATTTAGTCAGGTTTTTCCTGCGACTTCGAAAGAATTTCACTGGGTCTAAAAATTCATCTTGACCCAGAGCCTCTGTCGTAGAATGAAGGGGGTACTGAAAAACCTGTGACGGTCCGGCACACCCCTCTCCGGAGGAGTGCCTGACTTGCGTACTGAAGCGCAGACTGAGGAGAGCACATGGATATGCATGAGTTGATTCGGCAGATGGAACGTGCGGAGAGGATTTGGCCTGACGATCGTCCTTGGGCTATTCAAATTCTGGCCGGTTATCTGCATGTATCTCCGACGGAGTTGTTGTCGCTGTTCCGTCAGATCAACCCGACACTCGAAACTGAAAGAGATCAGGTTCTTCCTGAAGACCTGAGGCTGTTGCGCGCTCACTGTGAAAGAATTCTCGAGAAGCATTCATCCGAAAGCCTCGAAGACAAGCGCAAAGAGCAGGCCAAGGCCCGCAAGACGATCCAAACGCTGTTGCCGAAAATCTCCGAGCTTATGGCGACCAAGGACAACACACGCGCTTTGAATACCTATATCTATATGTTGGGTGAGACAGGCGAAGTGGCGACTCCTGAAGAAAAGGCTCAATGGTATGAGGAAATGGGCCGTCTCAGTTTGAAGGTGAAACGTCATCCCAATGAGGCTGCGCGCTACTTCCGTTCTGCAGTGAACGCCCTGAGTCTGCTCGAAGATGCAGAAGGAATTCAGGATTTGCTGGAAACCTACGACGAAGAGTTCCGCGGCGACGAAGCCCGCAAATCGTGGGAACTGGTTGTTGCAACCGGCAAAGAGTCACTTGCGAAACTGACCTACTCACTTTGAGTCCCTCTGTCAGAAGTCCGCATATTGGGAAATGACTGCAGCCTTTGAACCTGCGGTCGATGCCGAAAACCCCACCGAGTGATTGTGTGGGGTTTTTTCATGCCCGTTGCTTTGGGTTACAAAAATTTGAAACGGTTTATCCCTGCGGTTGCCGCATTGCTCGCAACCGTGGTTGGCGTGCAGACGGCGAGGGGCAACAGCCAGACTGCAGGCGAGTCTGCCGAACCTCCTGCGCAACAGCTTCAGGTTAAATCATTCAACGAAGTGCTTCAGGATTTGGTGAATGAGTTTTCCTTTGATCTGAGAGCAAAAGCTCTCAATTCATTGCGCACCGTCTCGGTCAGAAGGGTTGCGCTGGGTGAGGGTATTCCGCGGACGTACGAGAGTTTTGTCGAAACTCAGGTGTCTGATTCATTCAGAAAGCACAGCGGAACAAAGGTTCTCCAATGCACCAATTGTCGCGTGCGCCGCACGGTTGTTGAAAACGGCCGGCTGGTCATGACGACTCCCATCAACAATCCGCAGGAACTTGATGCCATTGCGAGTCAGCTCGGCGTTGATGCGTGGTTGGATGTTACGCTGATTTATCAGGAAACAAGCATGGTTCTCAGTTTTCACGTCTTTGATTCCAAGTCAAAGGAGCTGCTTTGGACCAAGCTCTACAACACAGACAATATTTACAAGAAAAAAATGGAGCAGATGGAAACGACAAGCAAGCAGCAAAGTGATGCTGCTGCGGCTGCCGCTGCTGCAGAACGCGAAAAACTTTCCAAATACAACGTGACGACAACGCTGGGCTGGAATCGCGTACCGAATGTAAAAACCGGCGCCAACATGATTGCCTTCAACTTCAGGTTTTCCGAACGCTTCAACTACGGAGTTGATGAGGTTGGAACCCGCGTCAGCGGCTTTGTTGCACCGTCCGAGGTTATTTCCGATTACCCCAAAATCTCCGGAGATCCTGCGTCTGTTGCAGAAATTGTCGACGGTACGAGCAAGGAAGTTATTCTTCCCTTCACGCGCGGATACGGATTGTTTGCCATTTACAGTCATTTGCTCAAGGGCGATGTTTTGCAGACAGACTCGCCCGTCTGGGGAATGGAATTCGGCGCGGGAACAATATTTTCCAAAGGGTATGCCTGTTTTGCTTTCAGAGCGGGAAGCACATTGCGGCTTGGGCAAAGATTTCTGCTTGATGCCGGAGTCGCCTACAATTTGCCGACGAGCATCAGCATCAAAAGCAAATACAAATATACAACGCCGGGAGGTATAGGTGCGGATGTTGCCTTTGGCCTCCAATTCTAAACTTTTTGCAGGGCTGTCCGTCATTGCTCTGCTGTGCGCGCAGCCGGCTGCCGTCGTTGTTGCGAGCGATGTTCCGCGCAAAGACGAACCGAAAAAAGAAGTGCCCCGCGAATTAAAAATTCTTCCGCCTCCCGGTGTGAAAGAAAATTCACAGACCTCAACCCGTGAACTTGTAGAACAGGTGCTGGGCGTAGACAAAAACTCCCGCGAAGCCGGTGAAGTCAAGCTGCCGGCAGGTGTTATGGGTCTGCAGCCGGGCGATCTCACCGGCGATCCGGTTGCACAGTCAAGGGAAATGTCCCGACTCAAACGAACAGACACTGAAATATCGGCCGTCAGCGGCGCAGGCGATTTTGAGCGGAAACTGGGAGAATTTGACCGGCTCCTTGATGTGACCGAACAGGAAAATAAGCCGCTTGCACCCAGTTTTGTTCAGGCGACAAAGAAAATCAGAGAAATGTTTGCGCAGAAAAGATACGAGGATGCGCTTGTTGAGGTCAACGAAGTCCTGCTGCACTACTCGGCTTCCGGCCTGCTCTGGACGATGAAAGGCACACTTCATCTGAGAATGAGTCAGATTGATTTGTCACTTGCTGCCTATGAAAAAGCTTTTGCTCTTGAGCCCAACGGGCGTTTGTCTGCCCAAATTGAGCAGCTCAGACGACTCGTTGCCGAGAGAGAAACCCTTAAACAGCAATCACCGCCGGTCAACCGAAAGCCCGATAATTCAAACGAGGGACGTCAGCCATGATAAGCGTCATCGTCGGATTAAGCGGCTTCGCATCAGCACTTTGGTATGTTCTCATCCACGGCGGCGCATCTTTTTCAGGTTTTTGGGAACCCGCAGCAGCCGTGCTGCTCGGAGGCGGACCCATTGCGGTTATTCTCATGTCACACAGCTTTTATGATTTTTTTTCGGGAATCCGAACTCTGTTCAGTCTGGCCGTCATGAACCAGAAAAGAGAAATGAACCAAATTTCAAACCAGCTCTCTGTCCTGAGCTACTCGGTCAGGACAGACGGGATTGGCGTTCTCGCCAAATATAAGGCTCAATTGCGCAACCCTTTGCTCAAAGACGGTGTCAGTCTTATTTTATCGAGTTTTACGACCGAGGAAATACGTCACAATCTCACGGCAAAAATAAACAGCCGGCAGACGGAATATGCACACGCTGTCAGCCTGTTTGAAAATCTTGGAAAACTCAGTCCGGGAGTCGGTTTGCTTGGTACCATTGCCGGACTTGTAAAAATGCTTTCGAACATGACGGAGCCGGCAAAGCTGGGACCAGCCATGGCTGTTGCACTTCTGTCAACGCTATACGGACTTGTGCTGGGTACCGTCGTTTACATGCCTGTCGCCGAGAAGATTGCAATCTATGCCGAAAAAAGACTGCAGCTCGATCTCATGGTGCTTGAGGGCGTTCTTCTGCTCAAGGAGAAAAAATCTCAGGCACACTTGCGTGATGTTTTGAACACCTACTCAACGAACAGTTCCGACCGGCACGCGGCCGGCAATCAAAAAACGGATTTAACCGATTCTCCTCCGCAGCGGTCGCGTGTGTCATGATCAGGAGGCGGCGCTGATGCCGGAAACTTCGTTTTTCCAGACTGTCCGAAGTGCTGCTTCAAGCAGAAAAAAGAAGCAGAGAGAATCTCTTTGGCTGATATCATATGCTGATCTGACAACGATTCTGGTTGCATTTTTTGTCCTCATGCTCAGCATGTCGCAAGTCAGCAAACAGAAGTTCGATGCTTTTTCACAGCCGTTGAACCGCCAGCGGACCGACACTCTTGACGAACTGAAAAAGCAGATTGATTCGGAGATTCATAACGGCGGTTTACAGGACACTGTCGTGACTGAAATCGGCATGTCGGGACTTATGGTCGAGTTTCTGGGCGGTGTCCTTTTTGAAACAGGAAGCGACGAGCTAAGTGACTTTGCTGCCGACGAAGCTATGCCGATTTTGGAAATTCTCAAAAAAACAGATCGCAAATATTACCTCAGTTTTGAGGGACATACTGACGATGTCGGATCGGATGCGTTGAACTGGGCGCTCAGCAGTGCACGCGGTGTTGCTCTGCTGAACAAGATGCGTGACCTCGAGGTACCTCAGGAGAGGATGAGTGTCGCGGGATTCGGTTCTTCCCGTCCGAAGATTCCGGTTGCAGGGAAAACCGGAAATGAACTTGAAAACGCGCGGGCCGCAAACAGAAGGGTAGTGATTAGGGTGTTTCAGTGAATGTGTTGAATTTTATGCAGCCATCCGTGAAAGGGAGAACAGTGCAGGCGAAACTGGCCCGCGCTGTGACGGTTGCGTTCATGTCATCCGCATTCATTTGGCTTTGGTCTTCTTCGGACTTCTCCGACCGTCAGGCACTGGCGGCACCCGCTGTTGCGGTGCCTGCAAATGATCCCGAAAAAAGCCGCTTTGAGGAAGAAATTGTTCAGCGGCTGAAAACCCTGATCCAGCAGGATTTGACGAAGTTCTGTCCTGACGGCTGTTCGGTTCTCGGAATTGAAGTCGATTCGCGCGAGGTTTTTGATACATCGGCAGCTGCACTGGGCTTTGAGTCCGCACCGTCGGGACCCAGAAACTTTATTGTCCGCAAAGCTTCAGTTGAAGTTCTTATCGATAACAGACTCGGCAAAGAGAACATCGAAAGAGTTCAGGATGTCTTGGGCCGTGCATCGCGACGATACGGAATGCCCGTCGACGTTGAATTTACAAGAACCACTTTGCCGGATTCTCCGCAAATTATCCGCGCGGAGGCGGAAGCGAAAACCGAGGTTGTCGACAGAGTCAGAACTTCGCTTGACCGGCTGCTTGCCGATTTTTGTCCGGTGGACTGCCGCTTGCAGTCGGTTGAAGTCAAAACCTCAAAAATTCCTCTTGAGGATGTCCAGTCGTCCATGATTCGGCGGGCTGTTGTCATTCGCGAAAGCAAGAACGCCATGATCGCCGCCGGAGTCACTGCAGAACTCCTTATTGATTCTGAAATGAGCGAGCAGCGGCGCTCGCGAATCGAAAATCTTTTTCAGGAGCAAATCGATTCTTACGGCCGCGGATTTTTGAACGTCAAACTGGCCAGAATGCCAAAGTCGGCAAAAGAGATTCAGAAGGACGCAGATGATGCCCGTGAGGATCCGTGGGGTCTGGAGCGTCTTGGAAGGACGCTGAAAGTCTTCAGAGAATTCGCCAGTTCAAAAGAGATTATTCGTGAGAAGGATTCATCAAGTCTTGAAAGGGAACGTCAGAGCGAGCGGCAAAGCGAACGTCAGAGTGAACGGCAAACCGATTTGCAGCGGGAACGCGCGACCGAGCGCGAGAAAGAAAAACAGAGTGATCGCGAGCAAAAGAGTGAAACAAATCTGTCGACCCAAAGATCAAGTGTTGAATCATCCAGTTCCACCAAATCGACCGACAGCGAAAAAACCAGCAGCCTTGACGGGTTTTGGGGATCTCTGACTCAGGAAAAGGCTCTGCTTATTGCCGGCATTATCGTCCTGCTGGTTATTGCGTCAGGATTTGCCCTCAGGTTTGTTTTGACAGGAAAGCAAGTCCAGCATTTGATTTCAGAGGGACGCGGCAGTGTTTCCGGAATCGGAGATTTCGTTGACCCGAATGCGGAAGAATTAAGAGTTCCCGAGGAACTGATTCCGGAAAGGTCTCCCGCCCGTGCGTACCGCGCTTCTGCTCAGGAAGCAGTGCAGAATCGCGGCAGGCCGGCCTTTGTGCCCATATCAGGTGTCGGTGATGAAGTCGCATTGCGTATGAATATTCAGGCCGTCCGTGACGAACTGAATCAGTCTTTTGTTTCGCAGCCGAAGGTCGCCCGCGAAGTCTTTTCCAGAGTCCTGCGCGAAGACGGCATCGAGTTTGCCGCAAAATGTGTTTCAGTGCTTGGCGAAATACTCGTCTATGATCTGATGAGCGATGAAGATGTAAAGAAAGAGGTTGCTTTGCTGGCTGAATATATTCACGTCAATGCACCGGTTGTCGGAGATTCCGAGCAACTTGCGGTGCTGCGCAATCTCAAGCTCAAAATGACGGCCGGTAAAATGCGGCAGATGATCCAGAAAAACAAAGATATGTTTGATTTTCTGAAATCATATTCACCGCGAAGAATTTACGATCTTATTGCCGAAGAAAGTGCAAGGTCGCAGGCCGTCGTTCTGACCCAGCTGCCCACCGAGAGACGCAGGTCGGTATTTGAATTGTTTGAGGGAAATCTGAAGGCAGAGCTTCTCAAAGAGCTGTGCGTGAAAGAAAGCCTTCCGCGCGAATATCTTTTCAATATTGCTCAGGCACTGAAAAGGAAGGCAGAGCGTTCGGGCGAGGCTGAAGGTGAAATGCTCGGCGGTGCTGATGTCATAATTGATCTCATGGAGCGGGCAGACAGAGACAGTCAAATTGAAATGATGGAAAATCTGGATCATTCAAACCGTGAACTTGCCCGTCAGGTGCGAAGCAGACTCGCCAGCGTTGAGACCCTGCATTTCCTGAGTGACGGTCTTTTGCTTGAAATTTTCCTTTCTCTGGAGCCTCAGGTGATGGTTACATTTCTTGCAGGAACACGGGATAAAATCAGGCATCTGGTTTTGAACAAAGCACCCGAAGAAGTTGCGGCCGACTGGAATGACAGTGCTGCTTCCGTGCGGGGACTTGACGGTGAATCTTTCAGGCTCGCCGAAATGCAGGTCCTTGGGAAGATCAGGGCATTTGCCGCGGGAGGTCTGATAAATCTGGCCGAGATTAACGAGGCTATGTACCCGCGCAGCGAGTCGTCCGGCGGCGAGTTCGGAAACAGAGAAAGTCTCAGGAGCTTTAAGATTTCCGGTTCGGTCGTTGCTTAGCATGATTGTTGTGATTTTGGTCGTTGTGAGTTGATGATGGAGGATAACGTATGGCTGTAAAGTCGGGTCTGCGCCTGCTTAAATGCGGATTGGCGCTCTTCCTGCTGGCCGGTCTCAGTTCATCCGGTTGCATTAAGCAGAAGTCTGCCAGCCGTTCATACGGAATAGAGGATCGCGACAATCTCGACCCCGAGACCCAGCGTAAAATTGCCGAAGCCTGCGCGCCTTCCGATGAAACCGGATTGCTTGATCCCGACACGGAGGGGCAATTCAAAGCGGATTGCACT
The DNA here is from genome assembly GCA_009926615.1 of Pseudomonadota bacterium. Taxonomy (GTDB): domain Bacteria; phylum Bdellovibrionota_B; class Oligoflexia; order Silvanigrellales; family Silvanigrellaceae; genus RFOM01. The sequence goes on along the minus strand of RFOM01000012.1, from coordinate 19,377 downwards.
GCAATGCATTCGCTGGCTTTGAATCTTGAGGGCGGGCGCAACGGCAAAGTGAAAGTGAACGTTCACCGGCGTCAGAGTCAATTTGAAGAATTTCTTCCTTCAGCTGAAGTCGGAACTTTGCTCAACGAGATGAAAGAGGCAGCGGGATCGCCTTCGGATACAAGCGCATTTCGATTCTTCGGCTGCCGAATCACGCCTTCTCTGGGAGACCCGAATACACTTCTGGGTCAGAACGGAACCGGAACCGGTAATCCCAAAGACTGCACCTCATTTGCCACGGATCCCAACTGGGGAACGACCATTTTGGGCGACGTGCGGCAGTTCGAGTTTGTTTTTGTGCGCGGCGCAGATGGAAAACTCTATCAGGTGATTCGGGTGACCGGCAATTGGCAGGAGCTGTCGGCAATCTTCATCAGACGGAAACCGCTGGCACGATCTGTCATGGTGACACACCGCCCTGATTCGTGGGCAAATCAGATCACCTTCCCTGCACCATTGCCCTCGGACAGGTTCTTTGAGGGTCAGGAGGGATCCGACGAACAAAGTATCGCCAAACAGATGCTGGGTATTCCCGAAGAGGAAAAAGGTCCTCTCGATTTGGAGGAGTTTTCGAAAGTTTGGCTGAAGCAGCAGGTCGACGGCGCCCGAAAGGTTGTAGTCGCAGTCGGCGCGGCAGTTGTGCTGAGTGCGGCATCCCTGCCGGCGCTTGGAGCTGCAATGGGATCAATGTGGACCGCGACGACCGGAACCATCGGATACTTTACGGCCGGAGCTTCGTCGGCAGCAGCAACAGCCGCCGGAATCACGTCTGCAGGAAGTGCTGCGACAGTCATGGCTTCGAGTGCATTTGCAGTGGCCATTGCAGCCGGCGGTGTATTTACCGCAGTCAGCATTCCTCTCAACAGATGGATTGACGATCTGCCCATGAGTCCGCTGAAAGTGGCGATGCAGACCGCGTATTACACAATGATCGCTGCCGACGTTTACAATCTTGCGCGGAAAGGGATTTTTCATACTGCAAAGGCCTTGGGAACCGGAAGGTCGGTTCTGGGTCACGTTCTTAAACCCCAGTCGTGGAAAAACCTTTTGAATATTGTGCCGAAATCCGGAGTGTCAAAGCAGGAGATCATAGCCCAGCTGAACAGCAGGGGCGGACCGGCATGGGAAAGATTCAAGCTCGCCATGAACGGTCTCAGAAATTCGGCTGTACAGATGAAAAACACCAAACTGTCTGCACCGCGCGCACTGCCTGCTGATTTGCAGGCTGAACTCAAATCATTGCTGCAGCCTGCAACGGGAGGCGGAAGCAAGGCGGCCGACATTGCTTCGCGGGTCAAGATTTCGCAGATGCTTGAGGAGCAGTTTGTCAAAGCAAGGCTCACTGATTTGGAAAGATCCATCATAACTGCCGGATTGGGATCTTACGTATCCGTGCGTCCGCTTTAGTCAGTGAAAGGTGATTTTCAAATGTTGAAGATGATTGCAGGTGCAGTAGCAGTCGGGGTGACGCTGTTTTCAGGCTGCAAATCAAAGGCAAAAACTGACTCTGAGACAGCTTTTGTCACAGGCAGCTGGTGGGCAGATTCAGGAAGTAATCTTCTCGTTGCCGTATCCCGAGACCCTCGGGTGAGCTATTGCATCGAGTCTTCGGGTGCTTCAGATCCGTCGGCATTTGCAAAAGATTCTGAAAAAATATCGGCGGCTGTCAGTTCCGCCCTGACGGACTGGTTCAGGGCAATCAAAGAAACAGTTGCTGTCAAACAATCCTCTGATGCCTGCCTTGCCGATCTTGGCAAAGGTCTTTTCAAAGTTGTCCTGCATTATGACGAGGGAGCTTTCCAGCGCAATATTTCGCAGACGAGCTCTCCGACTTTGGGAGTGTATCTCGTCGGTGACGCGAGTTTGCATTTGAACATGAAAGGCATCCTTAATCCTCAGCGAGATCCGACAGGCGGCAAAAAAACGATTTTGCATGAATTAGGCCATATGTTCGGACTTCATCACAGCACGGTCCGCGGCGCAGTGATGCAGGCAAATCTCAGTGCGGCTTCGAATGATTTGACGGCCGACGACATTGCAGGAATTTCTTATGTCTGGCAAAGACTGCGACCGTCCGGCCGACCGAATCCAAATCCTTCAGTTCGGGAGACTTGGGCGGTCCGTCCGGCTGATGTTGAAACTCCGGCCGCCGCACCTGTTGCCGTTCAGGATTCGTTGACCTTCACCATGCGTTATGACAGCTGGTTTAAAATTTCGACCGAGCAGTCGGCACAACTTCAGGACTCGCAGAAATGTGCTTTGCTGCAAGGCCGCCGAATCAGGGCCAAGGCACTGAACGGCGGAAAAACCGAAGCGGCACATTTAAAAATTCAACTGGACGAAGAACTGTCGGGCTGCGCGATAGGACGCGCCGGTTCGGTCGGCTGGTTGTACAAACCGCACGTTGATTAACGTCGCACGGCGCGGTCAATTTCGCGCTTTGCATCTTTTTCTTTTTGCGATTGCCGCTTGTCGTGACCTGCCTTCCCTTTGGCGAGTGCGAGTTCAATTTTTACGCGGTTTTCATCATTGAAATACAATTCGAGCGGAATCAGTGTGTATCCCTTTTGTCGGGTCGCCTCGTCCAGTTTTTTGATTTCGCTTCTGTTGAGCAGCAACCGCCTGTCCCGCCGCTCTGCATGATTCAGATAGGAGGCATGCTTCAAAGTCGGGATGGTCAGGTTCATAAGCCACGCCTGACCGTCACGAATCATGGCATAGCTTTCGGCAAGGCTCGGCGATGCACTTCTGAGGATTTTCACCTCAGAGCCGCGCAGCGCAATACCGGCTTCCACTTTGTCCTCGATGGTATATTCGTGGAATGCCCGTCTGTTTTTTGAAATCGACTTCATAATGATGGCCCTGCTCAGTGGCTTGTGGCAGACTCAAGTCACTCAAAGGAATATTGGTTTTTAGACTTGAGGGCAAGCTGGATGCTGATGGAAGAGTCAACGTTGATCTGGGTATTTGCCATTTTTCTGTTTGCGATGGGTGCCTGCATCGGCAGTTTCCTCAATGTCGTGGCGTACCGTCTTCCTCTGGGAATTTCCGTGGTCCTTCCGCCTTCGCACTGCACGGAATGCAAAAGTCCTGTTCCGGTGCACGGTTTGATTCCTGTTGTCGGCTACTTTTTGGTCAAACGGCGCTGCGGCGCGTGCGGTGCATCCGTATCGTGGCATTATGCTCTGGTCGAGTTTCTGACGGCTGCCGGAACCGTTTATTTATTCTTTTCGGCCCTTTCTCCCATGCAGTTGATCGGCGCAATCTGGTTGGAACATCCGCATTCAACTGCGGTCGGAATGACCCGCTTCCAGCCCGTAGTTCAGATGCTGACCCAACTCTTTTTGTTTTATACGGCTATTCCGCTGACGCTTATTGATCTTCGCTGGCGGATTCTGCCCGACGTTATAACTCTCAACGGTGCTCTTGTTGCGATATTGCTGGGAGCCGCCAATGTGGCACTCGGCTGGCAAGGAGCTCTGCTTGGTGCTGTCGCGGGTTCTGGTTTGCTGCTCTTTGTTGCTAAAACTTACGAGGTTTTACGCGGCAGGGAAGGACTCGGAATGGGTGACGTGAAGTATATGGCACTGATCGGCGCGGTCGTCGGTTGGCAGGGTGTCTTGATTGTCCTCGGCTTGGCGAGCATACTCGGCAGTCTTGTTGGCATCGGTATTGGACTTGTGAAAAAAGAAGGGTTGCAGGCATCCATGCCGTTTGGTCCCTTCCTTGCTTTTGCAGCCATCGTCGTGTGCCTTTGGCAACCCTACATCCTCAAAATTTTCTTTGGGGATTACTGATCGGTCTGGTTCGGATGAGCGGGCAATCTTTGGACCATTTGCTGCAATCTCTCAATCCTGAGCAGCGCAGCGCTGTTCAGACGCTGAGCGGACCTCTTCTTGTTCTTGCAGGCGCAGGAACAGGCAAGACCAAAGTGATCACATCCCGAATTGCAAATTTAATTTACAGCGGTGTCAGGCCGGAACAAATTGTTGCAGTCAGTTTTACCAACAAAGCTGCACGTGAAATGGGTGAGCGTCTCGCCCACATTGTCGGCAAGCAGGTGCAAAAGCGTTCCATTTTGTCCACCTTTCATTCGTTTTGTCTGCGGATTTTGAGAGAATTTCCGGAGGAATCCGGCCTCAGGCAGGGCTTTTCCATTGCCGACGAAGGTATGAGCCGTGATTTGCTCAAAGAAACCGTCATCGAGCATAAATTGCAGGATATTTTTTCTCTCGCGCGTGCCTCGGAAATTATCGGTAATTTGAAGGATGAGCTCGTCGTGCCCGATGATTTGTCAAAGGGCAGCCGGCTGCTGAACAGACTTCTCGTCAAGAAAATGTTCAGAGATTATGAACGCAGACTTCGGCTCTACAATCTCGTCGACTTCAATGACATTGTCTACCGCACGGTTCTCATGATGCGTTCGCATGACGTTGTCAGGGAAATGCTGTGCGAGCGCTACAAACACTTTTTGGTCGACGAATTTCAGGATACGAGCAATGCTCAGTTTGAACTTGTACGTTTGCTGGGTGAAAAACACCGCAATGTGTGCGTCGTCGGCGATGATGATCAAAGTATTTACGCATGGCGCGGCGCAAAGCCCAAAGTTCTGTTCGATTTTCTGGAGGTTTTTCCCGAAACCAGACGGGTGACACTCGAGCAGAATTACAGATGCAGCAGCCAGATTCTCGCAGTTGCAAATTCGGTGATTGCAACCAATGCGGGCAGGTTGGGTAAAACACTCTGGAGCCGTAAGGATGAGCGCGTTCCGGTGCGCCTGCATACGGCAGAAAACGAACGGGATGAAGCACTCTTCGTTGCCGATCAGATTCACAAAATACACAGGGAGGAGTCATTGCCGTGGGCCGGTTTTACCGTGCTTGTCCGGAGCAATGCGCAGACTGATGCAATCGAACAGGCTTTTATAGAAAGAAAAGTTCCTTATCATGTGCATGGCGGCAGTGAGTTTTTTGACAAAAAAGAAATCCGCGACCTTCTGTCGTATTTGAAATTTGCGAATAATCCTTTCGACATCAACTCTCTGTTCAGAGTCATCAATGTACCTTCACGGGGAATCGGCCTTAAGACTCTTGAAAATTTGCGTGACGGCTTTGAAAAGGCCAACTCGTCCGACAAGTCGATAAATTTTTTGCACTATCTGACCTCCGTCCGCTCCGATTTTCCCGCGGTCAGCGCTTTTCTTGAACTGTTTATTCCTGTTTTCAATAAATTCAGATTGGCCGGAAGCACCAAAGACGTGGCAAATTCTCTCAGAGATTGCTTTGAGCAGCTTGGATTGAAAAAGGATGTTCTGAGCACCTCAAACAGTATGCAGGTTGCCCACTGGCGCATAAATCTCATCGAGAAATTGTTGTCGGTGCTTGAGAAAATTGAACTGGATGATTTTTCGCTGTCCGGTGTTGTCGATGCATTGCATCTTGACGATTCGGGATTTTCTTCCCGAAAGGAAGCCGGTGACAGAGTTCAGATCATGACCATACATGCATCTAAGGGACTTGAGTTTCCCTGCGTATTTTTAATCGGGGTGGAGGAAAAAAGGCTGCCTCACGAGCGGAGCATGGAAACACCCGAGGGAGTCGAGGAAGAACGCAGACTTTTTTATGTTGCTCTCACCCGCGCCCAGAAATATTTATTTCTGAGCCATTGTGGCTTCAGGTCGAGAGGAACACGGTCATCCCGCGGCGCGGACATTGAGCCTTCTCGGTTTCTTTCGGAAGTTCCGTCTGAGAACCTTGCACGCAGCGAAACCGACCCTGCGACCGAGGAGGCTCAGCGGCTGGAGGCTGCCAAACGGCTTTTTGAAATGTTCAGATAGAGATTCATTATTTGCCGGAGTGTTGTGTGCGAAGGATGCTGAAATACACTCTTGGAGCTTTTCCGGCTGCGATTGCCGTGATTGTTTTGTCCGGTTTTTTGGTCTGGCTGTCGGCTGTCCGCACTGAAGATTTTTACATAAATTCCTCCTTTAAATCGCGGGCTGCGGCAAGCTTCTGGATTCGTCCCAATCTTGAGTCCGCGCAAAAAAGCCGCGGCATCTTTTCTCAGGCAGACCTTTCCGTGTGGGTCAACGCGCAGCATATGGAAGCTGCATTCGCTCATTTTGACGACTGGTGGTACGAATTTCTTCAGTTGACCGAAGAGTCGGATGAAGATTCGGGCAACGGCAATCAAATCCTGCCGGCTGTTCCTCTGATGCCCGATGCGGATGAATCCGCACAACCGCAAATCGCGGTTGAAGATGCATACGATTTTGCCTTGTCGGGTTTGCTTCGTGATATTTGGTCTTCCGGATTTTTGACCTTGGCCGGTGCTGTGCATTTTGATGTCCCGTTTTGGGCAAAGCCGCTTGCCGGATTATCGATGGTTTCCGTTCAGACAGAAATAGCATCGATGCTTGTCGACTCTTTTGTGCGCAACTTCCCTGTCCGTGAAGATGCTCTTGACATGCCGAGCTGGCTCGTCTCTCTTCCATTTTCAAATGTTGTCAATCATCATTCGCCGGTTCAGGAACTTGTTCTGGATATCGGTGAAAGAGAGATAAGCGAATTTTTTCAGAGGCTGTGCGATCTGGGCAATCTTTCCGAGCGAAATTGCGAGAGCGCGGCTATTGAAGAAAATTTGCTCGCTCCGCTGCTTTTGATCAGTGAAGGCTTTCATATTCAGCTCAAATTATATTGGACTCTGCGGGGCCAGCATGTTGTCTGGTCCAACAGTCCGGACTGTCTGGTCCGTCTGATTTCTCTGAACTCTCAGCAGGGGCAGGGATGCGGAGACGGAAACACAGGTTTGTCTGCCGGCGGAAGGCCTTTGAATCTGATTCCGATGCCCGATTTCCGGTCCGCGCGCGGTGCCGGCAAGCTGCGATCTTCAGGTGTCTTCGTCAATCAGCAACTTCTCTATGAAACGGCAGGCAAAATGATTTCTCTTGTGAAGAACGATTTTTCCGAGGGTCTGCCGCAATTGTTCGATTCTCTGGGAATTCACGGTCGCGGTCAGAATTTGCGAACCCTTCTTGATTCAATGGTTCATCGCTCTTATCTGTGGCCCGTCTGGAGTTCGGAAGTTAGCCGAGAAGATGCCTCATCCGGCAAACTCTTCATTCATACCTTGCGTCCCGTCAGTCCGGCGTCAGCCGAAACTGTTGATCCTGAGCTGGCCGATTTGCACTTTTCCTTTTTCAATTCGCTGCTGAATGCATGGCTGGGACTTGCAGGCTCGACAACCCGACTGGTTCGTTCTAAACCATGGGCACAGCAAGACGGTCATTGGCGTTCGGAATCTGAATATCGCTTCGGATGGAGTGAGCAGGAATGAAATTTTATGCCCTTGAAGGAAATACACAAAAGCTGGACGGCGGAGCCATGTACGGAAATGCGCCGCGGCCGATGTGGGAGAAGTGGTCGCCTCCGGATGAACAAAACAGAATATCGCTGGCTTGCAGGAGCCTGCTTGTTGTGACGGATGACGGTCGCAGAATTCTGTTTGAAGCGGGAATCGGCGCGTTTTTTGAACCCAAGCTCAAGGAAAGATTCGGAGTCGTCGAGAGTGAGCATTGTCTCGTGCAGAGTCTGGCTGCATTGCAGCTGACTCCCGATGACATAGACGATGTAGTTTTGTCTCATCTGCATTTCGATCACGCCGGCGGTATTCTCAGCCGCCACGGCGACGGCCCGTTGAGAATTATTTTTGGGCGCGCGCGTTTTCACGTTTCGCGAAAGAACTGGGAACGCTCAAATGCCCCTCACCCGAGAGACAAGGCATCCTTTGTGCCGGATTTGAACCGCCTTCTCAAAGACAGCGGCCGTCTTTTCCTTGTGGACAAGGAGCCGGATTCGTCCCTTAAGGATATTGTCCGCTTCCATTTTTCCGATGGTCATACCCCCGGTCTTATGTTGGCAGAAGTCCGCACCGGCAGGGGACCTTTGGTCTTTACTTCCGATTTGATTCCGGGTGCCCCTTGGGTCCATGTCCCCATAAGCATGGGATACGATCGCTTTCCCGAGATGGTGATCGACGAAAAGCGAAACTTGCTCGAGGACTTGACGCCACGCGGCGGGATTTTGTTTTTCACCCATGATCCCAAGGTTTGTTGCGGGCAACTTGTGCGCGACGAAAGCGGAAAATTTTCTACGCGGGCTATTGAACTTTCGTCTCTGCATTGAGTTTGGTCAGGGTGCGTTTTATCCAGTCCGAATACTTTCCGATGTCAACAATTTTAACCCGTCCCAGTTCACAGTCAGCCTGAACAACGACTCCGCTGAGTGTCGGCTTGCCGTACTCAAAATTCCAAGCGGGAGCACCTGAGTCGCCTGCGCAGGCGGCGGTCGTGCGGCGGGATTTGGAAACTGCAAGATACTTTCCCTCTGAGGAAATGTACGTCTTGACTTGGACATTGGACCACTTTTCCGGCGAGCGGATGATTTCGAGCGGATCAGAAAGTCCTGTACGTTTCGGACTGAAGCCCGAGATCCAGAGCAAATCATTTTTGAACGGACGGGCAGACGCGTTTTCAAAATTCATCGACAGGTGTTCGTCTTCGGTCGGAGTGCCGTCTTCCGAGCGGATTAAAGCGAGATCAAAATCTTCCCGTTCCCTCTCCGGTTGTTGCCTGAATTGAGGATGAATTATCCATCTCCGTACGGGTTTGAATTCGTCACGAAATTTGTTTTGAGTCAGAACGGACAGGCCGGTATCTTTATTAAATTGCGAAGTTATCGATGATTCTACAGGGTTTTCCGGCAAACAGTGTGCGGCGGTCAGATAAATATTGCGGGCGAGCTGCGTTCCGCTGCAAATCACCGACGGGTTGCTCCGGATGATTTGGACGAGCGCAACCGCATTGTGTTGCACGTCGTAAGATGAATAATCAGCAGCCGGAGCCGAAAATACAGTCATTCGGTTCTTTCGGTTTGGAAGACTTTTAGATGAAAAACATTTGCGAAGAATAAGTTTTGCAGGAAAAAAATCAAATCTGATTTTGTCCGCCGGACGCAATCAACAAAAAAAGCCATCCTTTTCAGGATGGCTTTTTTACCGGTGAACTGCAGAGATAATGCAATTCAGTCGATATACGATATTACTTCTTGCGTGCAGGAGCCTTCTTGGCTGCAGTTGCTTTCTTCTTGATGCCAACTGCTTCTTTGAGCGACTTGGCAGCGCGGAATGCAACCTTCTTGGACGCAGGGATGCGGATTTCTTCGCCGGTCTGAGGATTGCGGCCTTTGCGTGCTGCGCGCTCCTTAACCTGAATGATGCCGACTTTGTCCAGACGGATCTTGGACTGGTGGCTTACGAGCTCGGATTCGATCTCAGCAAGAAACTCAACGATGAGTTCTTTGGTGACCTTCTTCGGGAGTTCGTCGTGTTTGCTTGCAACGGCAGAAATGAGCTGACTGGTTGATACGGTGGTTGCCTTCTTCATGCGTATTATTCCTTTCTTAGAAAACCTGTCACGACTTTACAGCGCAAGTTTCAAACTGACAAGAAGCAGGCAACAGAAAAATTAAAAAAAAGTCGAGCCACGAAATTTTCAGACAGTCAACTGCCCCTAGAATAAAACTGGAACTCGATCCGCCGCTGCAGTGCTGATAGAGTATATTCTTTCAGAGCGCGTCATCATTTAAAGTAACGTGAGGTTCTCAATTCGATGACATTTCCCAATTTTCCCGCACAACTGCAGCAGTGTCGAAACCTGTCCGGAGGAGTCTGGGAGGACGCATCAAACCTGCCTCAAAGAGAGGTTTTGAGTCCCTACAACGGCAGGGTGATTGGCAGTGTCCCCCTTTCGGACTCCGGCACAGTTGACAAAATCGTAAGAGCAGCTCAGGCGGCATGGCCGCAGTGGCGGAATCTTTCTGTGCGCAATCGGGCCGAGGTACTGCAGAAGTTCAGGCATCTGGCTCTGGAATCCATGCCGCGGCTGATTGACTCGGTTGCAGTCGAGTCAGGCAAGACACGGGTCGAGGCCGAGGCCGGATTGCAAAAGGGGCTCGAGATTACCGAGTTCGCAATCAGTCTTCCAAACCTTGAACAAATGAATTCTCTTGAAGTCAGTCAGGGGGTCTATTGCCAGTTCAGGCGTGAGGCTCTTGGGGTCGTTGCGGGAATCACTCCGTTCAATTTTCCTGCGATGGTCCCGCTCTGGATGATCCCGCTTGCATTGATTGCCGGTAACGCGTTCATCCTTAAACCTTCGGAGAAGGTTCCTCTGACTTCGCAGATCCTCGGTGAGCTGTTGATTAAGTCCGGATTGCCGGCGGGAGTTTTCTCAATTGTAAATGGTGCTGCCGAAGCAGTGGATGCTCTGGTCAGTCATCCGGAAGTAAAGGCCGTCGGATTTGTGGGTTCGACCGCAGTGGCATCTCATGTTTATCAGAAGGGCACAGCGGCCGGAAAGCGTGTTTTGGCTTTGGGCGGAGCCAAGAATCACATCATCGTGACTCCCGATTGTGATCTTGAAATGTCTGCCCGCGGAATTCTTTCGTCATTCACCGGATGCGCGGGACAGCGTTGTATGGCGGCAAGTGTTCTTGTTGCCGTAGGGCAGGTTGATCACGTTCTTAATCGTGTGTGTGAGCTTGCCGCAGGGCATGTTCTCGGGCGTGACATGGGAGCAATTATAGATAGTGCCTCCCTCCTCAAAATTCGGAATGCCGTCGTTCAGGCTGAAAAGCAGGGTGCAAAGATTGTTTTGGACGGACGTCCGGCCCTTCCTGAAAACAAAGATTTTCAGTCGGGATTTTGGATCGGGCCGACGGTCATCGATCACGCAGCTGCCGGTATGGAATGTGCAGAAATGGAAATATTCGGACCGGTGCTGACCGTTATCAGAGTCAATTCACTTGAAGAGGCGGTTCAACTTTCAAACCGATCGGTTTACGGAAATGCAGCATCGGTGTTTACGACCCGCGGCGATGTCGCGCAGTACGTCGCTGCTCATTCAAACGCCGGAATGATCGGAGTCAATGTCGGTGTGCCGGTCCCGCGTGAGCCCTTTTCATTCGGCGGAACAAAACTCTCCAGATTCGGACATGGTGATATTACCGGACGCAGCGGGCTTGATTTCTGGTCGGACCTCAAGAAGGTGACAACCGCATGGCCCTCTTTAAATTCAGCCGCTCCGAAGACTGCGGGACAATTTTTACTTCATACGACCTAATCTTTAAAAGGACAGACACGTGACACAAAACAGATCGGGTTCGCATCACATCGTTTTGACTTCCCACCCCAATCAGTACGGTCCCAAGCCGCCCGCCGTTCAATGGGGTTCGGGGGATGCGCTGACACGTGGTCCGGTTGTAGCCACTGTGGCAAACACATCTCATCGCAATGCCATCGGGACGCATTCCGGTTCCTACGCAATTTACAGAGCTCTTGCTATTGCTACCGGTTCATTGCAGTCGATGCACAAGCCGGATTTGACCAATACCGCTCCCGCTGTGCCCATCGGTCCTTTTCCAAGCTGGCTGTCGGCGGACAAGATTGTTTCCATGGACCCTTGGGGTGCACTGGTGGCCGATGTCTACAAAGAATTTCTCGAAAAAGGATATGACATCCGGCCGACGATTGCTGTGACCAAAGCTCACATTCATATGCCTGAGATTACCGAAGCAGTTGTCAGGGGACGCCTCAAACCTGACGGAGACATCGTGACGGAAGAGGGAATTTGCAGTGTCACCAAGGCTGCCATCGAACCGGTTTGGTATTTGCCGGGTGTGGCAAAGCGATGCGGAATTGATGAGGGAACCCTGCGCCGTACACTGTTCGAACAAACCGGAGGAATGTATCCGGAACTTATTACGCGTCCGGATTTTTCTATTTTTCTTCCGCCGATTGGCGGCTACAGTCTTTATCTGTTCGGAGATTTGGATGCCGTCAACAATCCTGCCAAGCCGATCGCCGTCAGGATTCACGACGAATGCAACGGCTCTGATGTATTCGGTTCAGACATCTGTACATGCAGGCCCTACCTGACCCACGGGATAGAAGTCTGCGCTCAGGCTGCTCAGGAAGGCGGTCTCGGCGTTATCGTTTACTGCCGCAAAGAAGGCCGTGCGCTTGGAGAAGTCACGAAATTTCTTGTATACAACGCGCGCAAGCGACAGGAAGGCGGCGACCGCGCGGATAAATATTTTGCGCGGACAGAATGTGTGGCCGGTGTTCAGGACATGCGTTTTCAGGAACTGATGCCGGATGTTCTTCACTGGCTGGGAATCACCCGCATTGATCGGCTGGTTTCAATGAGCAACATGAAATACAACGCTATCGTGAATTCGGGTATTGTTGTTCATGAGCGCTTTGAGATTCCGGACGATCTTATTCCTGCAGACGCGCATGTTGAAATGGATGCAAAGAAGGCTGCAGGTTATTTCACGGATAATGTTCCCGACGACGAGGAACTCAAAGTTAAAAAGGGACGGGAACTCTGATGCCGCAGTTGCAAGCGTTCTCCCTTGCCGAGCTCCGGCAGTTGTCCGTTGTCCGAAGCCAGTGCAACAGAATTTATCAGTTCGGTCTGGCGAACAAGCTGCCCCATTTCAAATTGCACGAAGAACGCCTGAACGAGGTTGCAGACTTTGTTTATGAGCTTATCCGGCAAGACTATCCGACCATGGAAATTCCCTTTCACAGCCGCTGGAGGCATTTCGAAGCCGGTCACATCCCGCGTCATTTGAAACTGGAATCCAAGTGGGTCAATGCCGACGCTGTTGAACGCATCCGCAGGCACATCGATCTTGTTGTTGTCAGTGTTCTTCTGGATGCAGGAGCAGGTGCGCAGTGGTCCTACACCGAAGCGGAATCAGGCCAGACGCACGGGCGATCCGAGGGGTTGGGAATTGCCAGTCTGAGAATGTTCGAGGCCGGAAAATTTTCCTCCGATCCGCAACGGCCGTTTCAGGTTGATGCAAAAGCTTTGGCGCGTCTGACAATAGAAGATCTTACTGCAGGCTTTCAGGCCGGTCCTTCAAATCCTCTTCTTGGACTCGAAGGCAGGCTCGCGTTGCTTCAAAGTCTGGGTGCGGCGATTGTCAATAAGTCTTCCGTCTTCGGTGGCGGCGACCTCTGCCGGCCGGGGTTTATGATCGACTGGCTGCTGAGAGAAAGCCGTTCGGGTTCTGAACAAGGAATTCCTGTTGCGCTGTTGTGGCGGGCCGTGATCGAGGGTTTTGAGGATGTGTGGCCAAGTGAAGGACGTATCAGGTGCGAAGGCAAAAACCTCGGGGATGCTTGGCGGCATTCGATTCTCGGTCCTTTGTCCGAGTCGTCTTCGATCGTTCCCTTTCACAAACTCTCACAGTGGCTGACCTACTCGCTGCTGGAACCTTTGGCTTCGGGGGGGTATCCGGTCAGCGGAATTGCGCAATTAACCGGTCTGCCCGAATACCGGAACGGCGGATTGTTTGTTGATTTCGGTGTTCTTGAACTCAAAAATCCGGACGCTGCACTGAATCCTCTTCCCGCAGGGTCGGAGCTGATTGTCGAGTGGCGCGCTCTGACAGTTATTCTTCTGGATAAAACAGCAGAGCTGGTGCGCCAACGTTTGAAATTGTCCGAGGAGGAATTTCCCTTGGCCAAGGTTCTTGAAGCAGGCACATGGAAAGCCGGCAGACGTATCGCGGCTCAAAAACGGCAGGGCGGAATTCCGCCGATTCAGGTGCTGAGTGACGGTACCGTTTTTTAATTTAAGGAATTCAAAATGACGCAGACACAATTCGCAAACGTTTCCCTCATCAGGCATCCGCTGATTCAGCACAAACTCACAATCATGCGAAAGGTTGAAACGAGCACCCACAAGTTCAGAGGGCTGCTTCAGGAAATCAGCATGCTTCTGGCCTATGAAGTGACGCGTGACATGCCTCTGTCTACGGTTGCAATCAGGACGCCCGTGGCCCAGATGAATGCGCCCATGCTTGAAGGAAAAAAGATCGTGCTCGTTTCGATCCTGAGGGCAGGTCAGGGCATTGTTGACGGCATGCTCCGGATTCTGCCGTCTGCGCGTGTGGGGCATATCGGCCTTTACCGCGAGCCGAAAACTCACGTTGTCGTTGAATACTATTTCAAAGTTCCGCGCGATATTTCGGAACGTGATGTGCTTCTGGTTGATCCGATGCTGGCGACAGGAAATTCCGCCGTTGCAGCGGTGCACAGACTGAAGCAAACCAATCCCCGTTCGATAAAATTCGTCTGCCTGCTGGCTGCGCCCGAGGGAATCAGGCAAATGCAGGAGGAGCATCCTGATGTTCCCATTTTTACGGCAGCTGTCGACGAGCATCTTGACGAACACGGGTACATTGTTCCGGGCTTGGGTGATGCGGGCGACCGCTTGTTTGGTACGAAGTAATTCTGTTGCAGGAGCGTTGCGGTGGCAGGACGGGCAGTTATAGTCGGTGTTTCCGGCGGATCAGGCAGCGGCAAGACGACTTTTTGCGAGCAGCTGGTTATGCGCTTGGGCAAAGAGCGGGTTCTGCATTTAAAACAGGACAGCTACTACCGCGATTTGAGTCATCTTACACCGGAGGCCCGTGACAGGGTTAATTTTGATCATCCGCAGGCACTGGAATTCGATTTGCTTTCCGAGCACCTCAGGCAACTGCAGAGCGGACGCGCCATACAGGTTCCCGTATACGATTTTGCGACTCACACACGGTCGGGTGTCAGCCGGCTGTCCGATTCGAAACCGGTGATTGTTATTGAAGGTATTTTGATTTTTTCCCAGTCCGAAATTTTTGGCCTGCTTGATCACAGTATTTTTGTTGATGCTCCGGAAGATGTAAGGCTGGCAAGGCGGATTCGTCGGGACATTGCCGAGAGAGGACGGACGCAGGACAGTGTCCGCAAACAGTTTTTCGAAACCGTAGCTCCGATGCATAATTTATTCGTTGAACCGTCCAAGTCCAATTCGCAAAGAGTGATTTCCGGCGAGAAACCTTTTGAACCGGAATTGAAAGCCTTGATCGCAAAACTGACGGATTGAGACGGCCGAAAATGAATTTTATCTGCATCCCGCAATCGTGGCGTTCGGGCTGATCATGTAATCGCCTTCTTTGACATCGACCCCGCCCTTGGCTTCCTGATTGGCAGGGATTCCTTTTGTCCCTGACGCATTCGATTTTCCGGAAATCGAGGGAATGTTTTCGGACTGAGCCTCGGGAAGAGCAAGAATCGATGCGCCGCCGGACACCGGTTTGTCATCAACAGTATGCAAAACCAGCAAGGGGATAATTCCGCCGAATGTAATCATCGAACCGCTGTCGGTTGCATTGAAAAAAAGTTTTGACTGGCTTTGGGGAAGATAAATTCTGAGAGCACCCGATGCCGACATGGGAAGCGCAGGGATGCTGCCGGTGCCGCCGAACAAAGCTGAACCGCGAATAAGTCCAAACATTGTCCGAGGGCCGTCGGCAGTCTTTGAAACCGGATTTGTCGCAATCGTATAGTGTTTTCCGAACGGGTTTAATTTGTTTCCCTGTACGGTGAAAAGTTTTCGAAGTTCGTCGTGGTCGGCATTGAGTCGGGCGATAATTGCATCTGCGAATTTGTCACGGAAAACATCGCGGAAATCCGCTTTTCGAATCTGTTTCGTTCCATTCTCTGCCTGCACACTTGTTTCTGTTATTAACGGTGACTTCAGGCCCACACCCAGTTCGTCGAGCTTCCGGAAAATATTTTTCGAATTTCCGTCAAGGTCGGTCTCAACGAGAAACTTCTCGGCCAGTCCGACCAATACGGGTCTCAACGGACATGCCTGATAAAACCTGTCATCCTTGGGAATTGACTTGCACACGTTCTCGTTGAGGAAAAGCCCGAGGTTTCCATAGTTGAAGAGTCTGTTTGCACCCTGAACGGTGTTCACCTTCTTTGTCCAGAATTCAAAATCAATTGCGAACTGCCTGATTTGGTTGAGCGCCTTCAGGTGGTTTTCTTTGCGTTTCTCAAGGAAATTTTTGAGACGCAAGAATTTGGAAGCGCCCAAGTCCGACTGCCTCAACGTCAGCCGGCGGACGGATGAATCAAGCGATGACCAGCAGATCTGCTGGGACCTTTGAACATTCAACCTTCCGGTAGCCTGATCGAGACAAAATGAAAATGTACCGTCAGGATCGCTCTCTGATTCGGAGACAGCATTGTAAAAGGTTGTTGCTATTTGCGGAACCGCTGTGGCTTTGAGTGCGAGTTCCGTCGCGGCCTCCGTCCGCAGCCGTCGCACTTCTTCCATAAACTGTTCGCGCCGGTGAAAAAAATCATCAATAGCAGGAAGATTTTTCAGATAGCCGCCGGACTTTCCGTCGTCTGTCGGCAGGTAAATACTCAGAGCCACTTTCGGGTTAATCGCATCATTTTCCCTGACACAGTGCTGAGCCGTATATGCATCGGCAAAGATCTCGCTGCTGTTGGCAGAAGTGAGCATCAGGGCCACCGTGCACGCGCGGTTTCCGAAGTGAATAAATCCTCCGGCCGGAGACAGCGGTTCAATGTCTTTGACGAGCGTCGAGTCTGTCAGCTGCGACTGGGCACTGTTGCAGCCGCCGCCCGACATCGGACGGCAGGCGCTGACCAGCGAGAGACCCAAAAAGCCTAATTTTAAACACTTGCGCACAAACATGCGGTCGTTTCGGTAAAATCGGACGGAAACTTGAGAGGAAGTGGCTGGGGAACTAGGACTCGAACCTAGACTAACGGAGTCAGAATCCGTCGTCCTGCCATTAGACGATTCCCCAAAAAGAACGGCTGGCCGGAGTGTGATAACTGGTCGGGCTCCGGTTGGCAAGGGGGCGGATGCAGGTGCTCAAAGGCCCGCTCTGTTCAGTAAAGCGTTAAGTCTTTCAGTGGCTTCCCTGCGGGCTGCCTTATATTCCGAAGAGCCAAGAATAGAGCGTCTGACGTCGCCGGTCGTGCCTCTCCATTTGCCAAGCGTCATGAGCCCCTTGAGCGCGGGCTGCAAGTCACCGAATATAATCGAGCGTTTGGGCGAATATCCGGGCCAGAATACGGGATCCTCCCAGTTCCAGACGGTCAGATTCGCAATTCCTCCGGTTTTTATCCCCGTCGGGTTGCCGGCGGAGTCGGCTCCGTCGCAAGATCCCAAAAAAAGAATATTGAGCAGCTTTTCTTCCGTCAGAAGCAAGTTTTGTTCGTCGGTCAGGGCGTTGCGCAACGCGGCCATGCCCTGCGCCTGTACCTTTGAGGCTGATCTGCGAAATTCGCCGTATTCGGGGGAATGCGAAATTGATGCCATCGGCCACGTCGCAAGTGTTCTCATTTCCGCCTGCACACGCAGGGTGTCGTTGCTCGCAGCGCAATCTGTCCCGACTGCCCAGTTCAGTCCATGCCGCCACCACTCGAGGTAAGCTGCAGGGAAATGAAAAATCAACTGCGAATTGGGGCAGGCGATAAGCTTTACGTCGGGGGATTTACAGTACGACAGGTCTTTCGTTCCTGCATATATCATATGCACCAGCAGTTTCGGGACCGGAACCTCAAACAGACCCGAACGTCTCAAAAAATCAACAGGCGAGCAGCCGTATATCTCACCAATCCTGTTAAATTCTTCAATCGACTGCGCAACGTGACTGTGAACCGGAAGGGTGCTTTTTTCGGCCACATCCAAAATTTTTCGCCACAGTTCTTCGCTGACCGTATCGGTTGCGTGCGGTCCAAGTGCGGCGGTGATACCCAGATTTTTATGATATTCGCTGCCGTGGAGTGCCTGAGTAAATGCCAGATTCGTCTCCCACTCGTTTTTGCCGGGACCCGATACGTCCTGCAGAGTTGCCGCGACCTTGCCGGTCAGTCCGACCTGCATCATTGAATCTGCAATTGCGTCGCCGTGATAATAGTGATCCCAGACTGTCGTTGTTCCTGAGAGCAGGCATTCATAGGCACCCATGCGTGAAAACGCTCCGACGTCGGCTGCCGTCAGTTTTTCTTCCAGTTTGAAAAAAAGGTTTTCGACGAGGTTTTTGCCGGACTCGGCCGGAGTGACACGGCCGCGTATGAAATTCAAAGCAAGGTGTGTGTGGGAATCGACAAACCCCGGTGTAATCAGGTCGTCACCGAACCAATTTGAGGTTGCAGTGATCTGCTCGGCATTCGGATAGGTTTTGACACTCTTGATGGCTGTGC
This sequence comes from Pseudomonadota bacterium, assembly GCA_009926615.1. Lineage (GTDB taxonomy): Bacteria > Bdellovibrionota_B > Oligoflexia > Silvanigrellales > Silvanigrellaceae > RFOM01. The sequence continues at coordinate 1,194 of RFOM01000012.1, read as the reverse complement.
CGTCGACCTGGATCACAGCCGGTTCAATTGTCCAGCCCTTTCCGGATGAATGGAGCAATACTCTTTTTGAGCCGACACTGAGAGGCATGTTTTATATCTCCATACTCTGCGATAGAATAATCTCGTGAATTTGCTCCGAGGAGAAGTCATCATGTCAGACATCAAACTCATGCCGAAGCTCAATCCCGTCGCGTCACTGCAGCCCTCCGGCCTGCTCCTGACCGCTTTATTAATGATGCAGGTCTCCTGCGTGACTCACAAGTCAGGTGCGGAAGGAAAAGATCAAAGTTCAAGTCTTTCCGGATCCGGTTTTGCTTCTTCACAAATCAGAGAATTGAGTTCCGCGGAGAAGTTGGTCATTCATGGCGGCTCAGATGTTCCTGATGCCGAAAAGGGCCGGGGTTTGCTTTGGTTTCCGTTTGTCTGGAGTCCCGTGCTCATCCAGCCCGACAAAGACTCGGGGCTGACGGCTGTCGACAATCTGATTATCCGTGAGCCAAATTTGATGTTCACCAATATCTCGACCAAGGCAGAGATTCTTGTCAGTTTGAGAGAAGAGTCAGGGACAAGAGAAGCTCAGCTGCAGTCTGAAAAATTGCAGGACGGGCGGCAGTTCAGATTTTACCTGCCGAGATTCGTTTCTTTGCCTGCAGGTGAATACGTTATTGAGGGCATCAGGACATCCCTCGGGGTGCGCGGTCAGGCGCGTGAAACTCCGGTGACAATGCCGTTTGTAAATCCGTTTCAGACGAGCGCCGCAAAACCGCTCTTCGTGAAAGTGTCCGAGGGTCGAATTTCGACTGTCGCGCGGGTTGTGCAAACGACTTCGATAGCCAATGCCGCGCAGGGTCTGAGTCTCAAAACAGTTTCGGAAAACCTCGATAACGATGTCGTGCCGGCCGGCCTCGTGAGACATCAGCTTGGGAGCAGGGCAGCTGCCGGAGCAGTGTCAATTGCACCTGCAACCAGTGATTTTCCGCGAGTGCGGCTGGATCTCACCGGTTCGGGGAATGAACTTACGCCGGTCGAAGAAAAAAACGCCAAAATCGGATTTATGGTCGATGCTCCCTGCGCCGCAACCGGCAGTATCCGGATTATCTGGAAACGGAGCAACGACGACAAGGAATATTTGACCCAATTCCCCCTTAAAAACTCGGATGAAAAGTGTACCGAAAAACAAAGCCGCGGCTTTGT
>RFOM01000110.1 GCA_009926615.1 Pseudomonadota bacterium | reverse complement strand
GGTGGGACATTTGGACGAGCCCATTCCGACGCGACCCCTGACCTCTAGGTGTGGGAATCAAGTCTTGGAACGAGTGCTATGGAAGAGCCACCCTGACGGGCGCGTGTGTCCCGTCAAAGGAGCCTCGTAAAGAGGGCTTCCTCGAATCGTGTCGAGCAGAACCCGTGCCAATCTTTAGCGTTTGAAATCTTTATAAAAATTTATGTTTTTAAGTGTCGAGGAATTAGACAGTCGTGTCATTCGGGCTTGGCGTTTATGTGCATGATAAGAGTTTCAACCAGATGTTCGAAAAACTGTGTTCCGCTGAACGTCTTCTGAGTTGACACGTTGCGCACGATGTCCTCCTCCAGAGCCTTATAAGTTGCCAGCGGTGTCGGTTTACGCACGAAAACAACCTGACTGGACATATCTCCGTTCCAGCGGCGCTGAAAAGGCCGCGCCTCGGTGGCCTGAAGAAGAGCGAGCTCATCCGCGGACAAAGGTTCGAGGAGCAAGCCGGGATGGCCGGGGATTCGCAGAAAAACATAAGGACTCTTGCCCAGCACACCGTACTCGTCTTCAATCAGAGCTTCGCCCGAGAGTGCCCTGATTCCCTCAAGCGGATTATGTTTTTTGAATTCTTCGAGTTTCGACACGTCTTTCAAAAACGCATCGAACTGAATTTTTGTATTGGCAAGAATTTTTTCACAGAGTTGATATTCGTCTTTGGGAGCTTTCGCGAGCAGGTGCTCAGTCTTCGCCTTTAAGAGTTTCATCAAATCCATAAGAGCGTCGATCCTGTCCCAGACTGTCCAACAAAGTTTTGTGAGGTCTGAACAGCGTTCTCGGGACCTCAACAAACAAGACATTCGTTCGTGCCGAGTTTCCAATCAGCTCATAAAGAACTGTCTCATGATAACAGACTTTCCTGCCCAAAAAGTCTTTGCGTGCGAGCAACCAGAAGTGCTCGTCAAAAAGCTGACTCGGCTGAACAATTCTTCCCGAGCGCGGGCTGGCTGTGTGGCTGCGCTGATGTGTTCTCAATTCAAAGAACACAAGCACCGGATTAAAGTGCGTCGCACGCCCTTTATTGCCAAAGTATTCCTGCGCATCTTCCTTTGACGCATGAGGCATTTCAAGACAGATTTTAACGTGTTTTCCGTCCGGCAGCTGCGCAAACACAGGACCGCCGCCGACGTCTCCAATCTCCTTGCGAACGACGCCGAAAACGCTCAACGGTCTTGAGAGTTGCTGTTGCAGCCAGTCCCATTTCGAAAAGAGTGTCAGCTTTTCGGGGAGCGGCTGCCAGTGGAATAAATTGCTCAGGACCCGTTGAAATATTTCCGCAGTAAGACCCTGAATTCGAGCTTCCGATTCGACTGCCGCGGGGAAAATTTGGTTCTGCGCAGTTCCGGGAATCAGTTGAGAAAGAAATTTGAGCGCTGTCACAACCTGATCGTTTTTAAGTTTGTCGTTGTTGTTGGACGCGCGGCAATGCGGAAGAAAATCTTCAACTTCAGCCCGCAAAAATTCGAGCGTGTCGCGCAGCAGTCTGAACGTTTCCGCAACGGCGCAGAGTTCCTGCTGGCGTTCCTGCTGAGTGCCGACCACGTTGTCGATATTCCTGATGTGCAGACATTCAAGATTGGGCCATTGCGCCGCAATGTCGGGGAACAGATTCAAAAGTTCGCCATGTCCGGCGGCGACTGAACTGTACGACCCGTCATCATTGCTGACGGGAGTGCCGTCTTCATTGAAGCGCAAAGTACAAAGATCAAGTCCCTGTTCAAGCACGACTGACTGGGCGGTATGATTCTGAGGCGCGGGTTTCAGCCAGTCGGGAGCAAACTGGGTTCCGCCCAAATCGAAAACATTTTGAGCCTGTCTGATAATTTTTTGTCTGCCGTATTCTATTTCCGTTTTGAATTTTCCCGTCTGCTGAAAGGGGGCAACGTAGACACTGATTGCACTGGGCAGCAGTGCGATTTGTTCAACGAGTTTCAGAAACAAAAAAGAGTCACCTTCACCCGTTGTCGGGACCAGAGCCTTTGGATGCCCGCGATATTTTTCAATCAGCACAAAAGCGGAAGCGTAACAGCGCAATCCGAGTTTTTCTTTTTCAGTCAGGTCGCGGCGCAGTCTTTTGTTCTGTGAGCGGGCTTCAGCAGGGGGCTGGCTTTGAAGAGCGTCGAGCCAGTGGACATCGCGGCCGGCCTGTTTGTCATGGTCGGCACGGCTGTTCGCCGAAATTTCCGTGTCCCAATGAATGCGCCAGTGGGCATTGTCGAGCAGGTGATCCTGAGATGTGATTTGGTTTTTGGCGGCGGCTTCAGAGTTGACTTGAAGCTCGGTTTCCCGACCGTCGGCAAAATAAGTCTCCAAGGCATGACTCAGAACTTCGTATTCTTTGAAGATTTCTGTTTTTTTCCAGTCCTCAAGCAACTGCGGAATAACTTTAATGTCCGATGCAAGTTGTACTGTCGCCAGTGCGGACAGCGAGTCCAGTCTTTTGGACCGGTTTGCAATGTTTTCTGAACTTTGTTCGTTTCTGTACCAACGCCTGCAGCACTCCCCGACTTCGGGAACTTGTTGGTTGACATCCTGAATGAAGCGTTCGAGCGAAGCCATAAAGCGTGAGGCAGCTCCCGCTGCGGGGATAAAGGTCCCGAGATGCTGCCGGCACCAGTAGTGGAATGCGGCACGCCGGGCACGCCGTTGCGCTGTTGTCAGCCGTTCACCTTCGGCGAAGCGGATTAATGTTTTCCATGGAATTACAGCGCCGTTGCTTGTTGTGCAGGCTCCGACCACCGGCAGGGTCGTCTCACGGCCCGAGCTCAAAACTTCGAGAATGCGCTCCTGATGTGACTGAACTCTCTCGTAATTCAGGCCGGCGCGGATCACCTGCTCGCGGTTGATGTCTCCCGTTGCCATGGCTCCTGAGTCGAGACATAGTCTTGAATGACGCGCGCTTCCCTGCAGCAACATGAGTTCAACTCCTTGTTTTCGGCTTTTGGGGGACATTACCGTCACCTTTTCGGAACGCCAAGTCCTGTGTCGGTTCACGGACACCCCGCACAGCGTAATCGGACTTGACCCTTGGGTTAATCCGTCGCAATGAAAAATGCGCCTGCCGGAGGGGAAATGTACGGCCACATCTTCGAATTGACGCGAAAACACTTGGAATCTTTGATCACCGCAAAATTCGGTGCGCAAAGTGCCCAAACACGCGCCAACCGTATATTTGAAGGGCTGTACGGGCGGGGTAAGGTGCCGGAATGGCAGCCTCAATTTCCGGAGCAGACGCACCTTGGGACTCTCGAATACCTGAGGTCCGGCTATTCTTTCGAACTTCCCATGACCGTCTCCCGCTGTGAGACCAGCGCAATGGACGGCTCGTCCAAATTGGTCATGACCCTGAAGGATGGTCTTGAAATCGAAACAGTTCTTATTCCGGAAAGGGGCAGACTGACTCAATGCCTCTCCACTCAGGTCGGGTGCGCTCAGGGATGCCGTTTTTGCCAGACCGGACGGATGGGCCTGCTCCGCAGTTTGACCGTTTCCGAAATTGTCGGACAGGTGGTTGTCGCAGAGCTCTGGCGCCGCACTCAGCAAGGTGTGGTAGCTGAATATGATCGCGCGACCAATCTGGTTTTTATGGGAATGGGTGAACCTCTGGACAATCTGCAGTCTGTTTTGGATGCGATTGAAATTTTCACCGATACGCAGGGACTGCAATTCAGTCACAATAAAATCACCGTGAGTACGGTCGGCTTGCTTCCTCAGCTGGATACGCTTTTGTCTTCTGCAAAAACGTGTCTCGCACTCAGCCTGCATTCACCGTTTGATGCGGAGCGTTCAAAGGTGATGCCGGTCAACGTGCGTCATCCGGTTGCCGATGTCATTGCGCTTCTCCGAAGTCGGGCCGAGAGCTACGGACGGCCTTACATGATCCAGTACACTCTGTTGAAAAACGTCAACGATACGGCAGACCATGCACACGCGTTGGCTCAATTGCTCGCAGGTCTGAAGGTAAAAATAAATCTCATCCCGCTGAACGAACACGAAGGAGCTGCTTTTCGCAGGCCCGACCTTTCACGTCTCTGGCAGTTTCGCGACATTCTGAAAGAACACGGTCACGTGGTCACGGTGCGTTTGTCCAAGGGGCGCGATATTGCCGCTGCCTGCGGACAACTCATCAAATCCGGCAAACCTGCTGCCGGACTTTCATCGGATCAGCCGATGTAACGCGCGCATCTGCAGCAGCTTTATCTTATGACTTTTGCTGCAACCGTATCGCCGACTTTGTAATGGCGATCAATACGCCACGTGCGGGTGTGACCGAGACGGACACTTTCAGCCGAAATCTGTTTTTCTTTTCCGGAAAGCGTCAGCAGAAGTAAATCTCCGTTTCCTGCGGAGATCCGATCCGACTTCGTCTCAGGCACCTGTATGTGAGTCAGCTCCAGCAACACGTCAATAACGCCGCCGTGGACAACCCATACACAGCTGCAGGTTTCTGTGTCCTGTTGAATTTCCGTCAGGACACGTCCCACGCGCTCCATCACATCGAGACGCGATTCGCCTCCGGCTCCCGGATAACGGGTACGGTAGGAATCCTGATTGAAATTTTCCATGTAGTCGGCTGCAATTTCAGGATGTCTGAAGGCGAATTCGTCATAAGTGGAATTTTCAAAAAGGCCGCAGTGAAACTCTCGCAATCGTGAATCGTAATTTACATTGCCCGAGATTTTCGCGCCTGAGCGGTGCAGCTCCGTGCAAAGAATATCGGTTGACTGCCGCGTGCGCAGCAGGTCACTGGATATAATCTTTACGGCTTCTTCATTAGGTATTCCTGCAGGACAGAGCAATTGTGTCAGAAGAATTCCGGAGCGCCTCAGCTGAGCTTCTCCGTGGCTGTTGAGCGGAATGTCAGCCTGCCCCTGAAAGCGCCGCTGGGCATTGTAGTCCGTCTGGCCGTGTCTAATCACGTAAAGTTTCATTAAGGATTGTTTCCGTCGTGAAAGCCGTGAGGCTCGGGGCGGCCGAATTCGTCAATCGAAACGAAAACCAGATCACAGGCGACAATCAGTTTCACACGATCCTGAGGTGACAGTATTTTTGTCATCACCAGGCATTCAATTGTCACAGAGGTCCTGCCCACAGACTTTGTCCGGCAGAAGAATTCAAGGACGTCACGCAAATCAGCCGGCTCGTTAAAAATCACCTCTGAAATTTTTTTGGTGACAATTTGCTTTCGGGCCAGCTGAGACATGCAATAAAGCGCCGCAATCTCGTCGACCCATTCCATCAGCCTGCCGCCAAAAAGTCGTCCGGCTGCATTCAAATCGCCGGGCATAATCAGCCTGAGGGACATGCTCATGTAATTTTCACCGCCGATTTCAACGGTGTGTGAGGAAAGGTTCGGCTTGCCGGATACGGGCTGATTCATTGTCTTCTCACTTTACCAAAGCTATACATTCCATTGCATGCAGTGACACGTCTGGCACCAGAACACTTACCGGAGTTAACCCAGAATGACGGTTGTTCCGTTCCGAACCCGCAATCAAGGTACACGACAGGCACAGCCTCTGTCAGCACAGAGCAACCGAAATATACGGCGGCCGCCGGCGGGTGTGAAGGCCGTCGGAATCGATCTGGGCACAACGAATTCGGTTGTGTCAGTCTTCAAAGAGCATCTCGAACAACCCTCAACACTGGCCTACGATGACGGCGCGGCACTTGTCCCGTCGATCGTTTATTGGAATCCCGAAACACAGACTGAAGCTGTCGGTCGCGAGGCCGCCAGACAGGCCGGTCAGGATTTGGCAGAAATTATTCGCAGCACAAAAAGACAAATGGGAATTCCGCAACAGCATTTTCGTTCCAACGGCAGGGAGTATTCACCTGAGCTGGCTGCAACCTCCGTTCTGAATTATCTTGCTGCACACGAGGATTTGCTCGAAGAATCCAAACTTCACGGCAGACTGTGGGCAGTCGTCACGGTCCCCGCACATTTCGACGACGCCGCGCGTTCGGCAACAATCGCGGCAGCCGAAGCTGCCAACATTAATGTATTGCGCATTGTCAACGAACCAACTGCTGCCGCACTTGCATACAGTATGCTTCCCGATGTCCGTCATCTTGAGCGTGAAAATCTGGTTGTGTACGACCTCGGCGGCGGAACTTTTGATGTCAGCGTGGTTGAACGGGAGGGCTTGGTCTTCAACGTTCTGGCCAGCGAAGGAGATGTCCGGCTCGGAGGAGATGACCTCGATCAGGCCTTGGCCGAACACCTGCTGACTCACGTCACGCCGACGTTGTCGGCACGCCGTATGAAGCAGGGAACGGCCGGATTCAAAGCGCTTTTGCAATTAGCCGAAGATGCCAAGAAAAAATTTCAGACCGACGGTGAGGTTCATGTTCAGTCCGGCTCGCTCGACGACAGCGGTGCTGCGATTGACGTTGTTGTTAAACGCGATGTTTTCGAGGGGCTGGCACTTCCGTTCATTCAGCGGACTCTCTCTCTGACCGAAAGGGCAATTCACGCCGCGCGCAAGAAGGCCAAAGACGTATCGCGTATTTTACTTGTCGGCGGAAGCACAAGGGTGGCGATTGTCCGAAAGATGCTGGAACAATACTTTCCGCATTGTCAGGTCGACGCACGTCTGGAGCCTGATCTGGCGGTCAGCTGGGGAGCCGCGGTACAGGCTGCGATTATTCTCGGTCTTGAGCCGAATACGATACTCGTGGATGTCTGCAGTCATTCGCTGGGGGTCGGTGTGGCAGAAGACAGCCGCAGCATCGATGAAAATTTCAGAAAGGTGGCCCGAAAATTCGGAATTTTAAATTCCGTGTCGGAAGATCAATTGCAGCGTGTGCTGGGTGACAGAGTTGATGAGTTTCAGAAGGAACTTCGTGGTCTGCTGCGAGTTGCGCCCATCATTCACCGCAACTCCGCTCTTCCCTCCAAGCGAAGTGAATTCTTCAACACACTTTATGAAAATCAGGCGGCCGTGCAGGTGATTGTCGTTCAGGGCGAAGGTGAAACCGTGGGAGAGAACAGGTTCATCGGAGCCTTTATGTTTCCCTTAAAACAACCGTGTCCTGCGGCAAGTCAATGCGAAATTCAACTCACATACGACCAGAACGGAATGATTCATGTTCTTGCCAAGCAGCTCAAGACAGACAATCAGGCCGAAGCAGTTTTCGACAGTCGGACGGGTGAGGTGACGGGTTGGGTCAATGTATCCGATTTAAACGCTGATCGGCCGGACGGGCTGGAAGAGCAAGCTGACGAAACTGTTCAGACCGGCGCTCCGGCGGAAATGCCACGCCAGCAAAATGCGTTTCTCGTCAAAGCCAAGCGTCAGCTGATGAGAACGCAGTCCGGCTCGGAAAAGCATGGCATTTTGTCCTCAATTATCGATGAATACGAAAAGCTTCTGGAACAGACTGCCCGCGGAGAGGACTGTGATGACGAAATGGATGCACTTGAGGCGGAATACGATAAAAATTTCTGAATTTTGATTCGCAGTCAAAAAGAATTTTCAACAACCGCGGGTGTGAATTCATAAATGAAGTCAGAACAGAAAAAAGAGTTGATGACGCGGATTGCGTCAGCTGCCGGAAGCGGTTGGACTGCTTTTGAAAAGCAACTGATCAGGGTGTCTGCCCATCCGCAATTCAGCGAATATTTGGGTTCATACCGCGGCATTGCCGAAAGCAGAGAACCGGACGCGAAGTCGATACTTCTCTCGGATGAGCTTACCCAATCGGCAATTCAACTTGTTCAAGACGCAATTTCGGGATTGCAGGTAAATTATTCGGCGGATTCAGAGAATGACTTCGGGGAACTCCTCAGATTCTGCGAGGGAACCTTGAATCTCGGGATTTATTTTTGGCATTTTCCGGAAGAGCGGAATTTTCAGTTTCGCACAGTGATCCATTTTTTGAACATTTCACCGGAGCCGCTGCTCATTTCCGGACGACAGAGTCCGGATTTCTTTTTGCGACTTACGGAATGGGGCATTCAAATTTCGGAAAGTGATCGTTTTGAACCATTCCCCTACCGGCTTTCACTTGAGCGGGCTTGCGGTTTGCATGATTTGCGGTGGGATGATGCAGGCGGTGAAAGAGCCGGAGCACGCCGGTTATCCGCCCTGCGCGTCATTC
>RFOM01000109.1 GCA_009926615.1 Pseudomonadota bacterium | reverse complement strand
GTCTTCCTGAGCTTTTCAGGGATAAAATGCGCGCGGCGCGTGCCGTTGCAAATCCGGGATGTTATCCGACGACAGTTGCGTTGGCCCTTGCGCCGTTTGCACAGCTGCAATTGCTGGCCGATGCCGGTGCGATCATAGTCGACTCAAAGAGCGGCGTGACCGGTGCAGGACGAAAGCCGACCGACACGACACATTTCGTTTCCGTGCATGACAATTACAAACCCTACAACGTGTGCCGAAGCCATCGTCACGTGCCGGAAATGGAACAGCTGCTGCATCAATATTCAACCTCGTCGCAGAATAAAATTATTTTCACGCCTTCGCTGCTTCCGGTTGCGCGCGGAATGCTGAGCAGTGTTTACGTGCCTCTGAAAAATCAAATGACAACCGAGCAATGCAGAGATGTTTTGCTTCGTCATTATGCCGATGAGCCGTTTGTGACGGTGCTTTCCGATGAGTCCTCAACTCCCTGTACCGCCTTTGTGCGCGGGACCAATCATGCCGTTATTTCTGTTCATGCTTTTGAATCGACTGCACTGGTTCTGGTGGCGATCGATAATCTTGGCAAGGGAGCCAGCGGGCAGGCTGTGCAAAATTTTAATTTGATGTTTGGAATTGAGGAATGCCGTGGTCTGGATAAAACCGCTTCGTGTCATTAAAATCGGCGGACAGAGCGCAGATGATACAGATTTTTTGGCCCGCTTTGCCGACGTGATCGGCGCTTTGGAAGGTTGTTCCATAATAGTTCACGGCGGCGGCGAGTCGGTCAGCAGTCTTGAGCGCAGTCTCTATGCCCGTGAACCCGTCTTTGTGCAGGGTAAAAGACAAACGGACGAAAAAACTCTTCAGCTGGCTGAAATGGTGTTGTGCGGCTCGCTCAACAAAAAAATAGTCCGCTGCCTTGGTCTGGACTCACGCATTGTTCCCGTTGGCCTGTCGGGGCAGGATGCAGGACTTTTGAGTGCAGAGGTTGAAAGCGGGCTGGGTCTCGTGGCCCGCAACGTGACGGCAGACACCAAACTCCTCGGTGAACTGTGCCGGCAGGGTTACACGCCGGTCATTGCGCCGCTCGCTTTGGCGGGCGACGGCTCTCCGCTGAACGCCAATGCCGATGATGCTGCCTGTGCCATTGCAAAAGCAATTCGCGCCACTGAGCTGATCTTTGTGACCAGCGTCCCCTGCGTTTATGCAGCCCAACGGCGGATTGAACGGCTTGATCGGGAAAGTGCTGAAACACTTATAGCCGAAGGCTTGATTACCGGCGGAATGGTTGTCAAGGTCCGCGCTGCGCTTGAGGCCGCTGAAAAGAGCAATGCCCGCGTGCGGATTTGCAGTCTTGGATCACTTGCTGCCGGTGAAGATACCGTCATTGAAGCCGGCCTGAGGCACGGCGCTGAAAAAACCACGCAAATGTTCACGAAATCATCGTCCGAATCCGGCTCATCCAAGTCGGATAATTCTTCTACAGGATCATCGCTTGCTCCGCTTTTTGCCAAAATCAATCTGCAAATCTGTGCCGGCGACGGGATGTATCTTTCAGACTCATCCGGCAAGCGCTGGCTCGATTTTTCTTCAGGAATTGCGGTCAACGCGTTGGGTCACGGACACCCTAAAATTGTCGCAGCTCTTGTTGAGAATTCACTCAAACCGCTTCATCTTTCCAATCTTTTTCCGATTGAACCTCAGGAAATCCTCGCACGCAAACTGGTGTCATCGTGTTTTGCGGACCATGCGTTTTTCTGTAACTCGGGCACGGAAGCCAACGAAGCTGCTCTGAAGTTTGCCATGAAATATCATCATGCGAAGGGTGACTCGGGACGAAACAAGGTTGTCGCGTTCAAGGGCGGTTTTCACGGGCGGACGTTGGGTTCTTTGTCTGTGACAGAAAAGGCGAATTATCGCCTGCCTTTTCAGATGGGCCTGTTTGCTGCCGAATTTTTGGAATTCAATGACACGCAGCGCCTTGATGAATGCTTGAATGAATCGGTCGCAGCGGTGATTGTTGAGCCGGTTCAGGGTGAATCCGGAATTTATCCGGCCGGTGCGGACTTTTTGCATCTCCTGAGACGGTTGTGCAACGAACGCGGCATCGTACTGATATTTGATGAAGTGCAGTGCGGAATGATGCGCACGGGTGTGATGTGGGCGCATCAAAGCTGCGGCGCGGAGCCTGACATTCTCACAACAGCCAAGCCGTTGGGCGGTGGGCTCCCGTTGGGTGCTGCTCTGCTCTCGTCAAAAATTTCGTCAGCGCTTTCGGCGGGCGATCATGGCAGTACTTTCGGCGGCAATCCTCTCGCCTGCGCGCTGGCCAATGTGGTCTTCGACGAGGTGACGGGAATGAGGGACGGTATCCTTGCCGCGGGTGCGGCTCTCGGCGAAATTCTTTCAGAATTCAAACAGCAGTACCCTCATTTGATTGAGGCGGTGCGCGGCGCGGGGTTAATGTGGGGATTCGACGTCCGCTGCAGTGTGAATGCCGTGCTGGACCGCGCGAGAAATCACGGTCTGTTGCTTTTGACGGCCGGAACTAAAACCATACGTTTGCTTCCTCCGCTGATTTGCAATGCAGATGATCTTTCCGAATTCAGGCGGATCATGCGCATTGTTTTCTCGGAGCTGAGTGCCGAAGAACGCACGTCCGTGCGGCTGCGGCCGGCTGTGACCGGCGACGTTTCTGCCGTGTGGGCGCTGATTTCCGAATGTGCGGAGCGCAGAGAGCTTTTGCCCCGCTCGCGCAGGTCTGTCGAGGAATCTCTGGCGGATTTTATCGTTGCCGAATGCAACGGTGTTCCGGTGGGATGTGTTTCCGCGCGGAAATGGTCACCCGCTTTTACGGAGATCAGAAGTCTTGCCGTTGTGAAAGGTTTTCAGGGCGCAGGAATCGGCCGCAGCCTTCTTGCAGAATTGATCGGCAGGGTGCGTCAGGCCGGCCCGCAGGAGATTTTTGCGCTGACACTGAGTCCGGAGTTTTTTGAGTCCTGCGGTTTTTCTGTGCGCAGCCGCGAGCGTTACGCTTTCAAGGAAAAAGAAGACTGCCTGAAATGTGAGTTTTTTACGGACTGCCGCGAAGTGCCGGTCGGTTTGGATCTTGTGCCGGCGATGGCCGGAATTCCTTTGGAGACATCTGTTCATGAAAGTTTTTGAAAACGAGTCGGTGACATTTCCCAAGGGGTTCACCGCCGCGGGGATTGCCTGCGGAATCAAAAAGTCGGGAGCTCCTGACTTTGCAATGGTCGTTTCTGCGCAACCTGCGTCGGCTGCGGGAGTCTTTACCCAAAATTTGGTTCGTGCCGCCTGCATCGACTGGAATCAAAACGCCCTGCATTTTAATGCTCACGAAATTCGCGCGATTGCGGTCAACAGCGGCAATGCCAATGCGGTCACGGGTGCAGCCGGTCAGCGGGACAACGCCGCCATAGCGCAGGAGACAGCTCGCCTGCTGCAATGTAACCCTGAACAGATTCTGGTCGGCTCAACAGGAGTGATCGGAGTTCCGCTTCCGATGGAAGGCGTCACTCAGGGGATAAAGTCATCCCACGCGGCTTTGTCGCCGTCCGGCGGCCGTGATGCCGCCCATGCAATTATGACCACAGACACCAAGCCCAAATTTGTTGCTGTAGAAAGCTCACGCGGCTGGCGGATAGGGGGAATGGCCAAGGGCGCTGGAATGATTCATCCCAACATGGCCACGCTGATTTCGGTCATCTGTACAGACGCAAAAATTGATGCGCGCATTCTGCAAACCATAACCGCATCCGTGGCTTCAAAAACGTTCAATTGCATCAGCATCGACGGCGACACCAGTACCAACGATATGTTTGTGGTTCTGGCCAACGGCGCAAGCGGCATGGAAGCCGATCCGGCAGAGTTTGAAACTCATCTTTATGAGGTTGCACTGACCCTTGCACGCAGGATTGTCGAAGATGCGGAAGGTGCAACGCGGTTTGTTGATATTGTGGTTGAAGGTGCCAAGTCGGATGCGGATGCTTTTCTCGTTGCACGGACAATCTCGACCTCCATGCTGGTCAAAACGGCTTTGTTTGGCGCAGATCCCAACTGGGGACGAGTGATTGCCGCTGCGGGGCGTTCGGGCGCACAGTTTGACCCCAAGAATGTTTCGCTTTCGTTCGGAGGGATTGAGGTTCTCAAAGGCGGCGAGGTTGTGGACTTTGATGAGGCCGCTGCCCACGATCGGCTGCAGGCCCGCGAGGTCAGGATTGTTTTGAATCTGGGTGCCGGAAAAGGCCACGCTCAGGCGTTCACCTCGGACTTGAGTCACGACTATGTCAAAATCAATGCAAGTTACAGGACCTGATCGCTTATTTTGTTGTTTGAATATTCAGCACTCAAAACCCAGCGCGCAGGCTGCAGTTACGCCGCCTGAATCAAAGCGCGAGTTCCCTTTCCTCACGCGCATTCAACGGAACACTTACGGCAGTGTCGGTGAATGAACCGTCGGATTTGAACGATCTCAAAATATACGAAACGGGCATCAGGTAACGCAAATCATAGGTTCCGTTTTTCGGGTCACTGACTGCATCTGCCAAGTCGCAGGAGCTGGTTTTGTCCATTTGCGCTTCTGGTGATTTTGGCCCTCTTGAGGGCGGCTGCGGCGAATTGGGAAGTACAGGCTGCCAGTCCGGAGGCAGGCCGGCGTGCAAATGTCCGGCAGGAAACTGCGGATGATGAGGTTCTCCGCGCGGACTTGAGGGGAAAGGAGGGCGGGGGTCATACGGCGGACGACCTTGAGGACTTTTTGGAAATTCGGCCTGTCTTCGTTTGCCGGCAAGATTGTAGGCACAAATGCGGCTGACCGCGGAATCGCCGACCGACCCGTACAGTCTTGCAGCAATCCGGCTTGGAACAACATTGGTCATCGGCATCAAAATAAATTTTCCGTCGGGTTTGCGCTGCAGCGAGCGGCGCAAATCGACGTGGATGATGATTTCGTTGTCTGTCCCTTCCTGAACTTCAAATTCTTCGATGATTGTGAATTCTTTTCTGCCGAACGGTCCGTTCGGAAAGTCGATTTCGACACGGCTTCCGTCACTTTTCAGAATTCCTTCGACTTTTGAACTGCCCGACAAAAACAGACGCATTCCCTCATAGGTCCCCGAGGAAAGGTCTTGCGTAAAAGGCAGGATTTGTGTGCGCCCGTCCGAGAGTGACAGTAAATCCACTTCCGTTTGTCCGGTAAGTTCGTATTCATACAAAGCCGAATTTGCGCATCCGCGATTGGGTTCGCGCAGGCATGCTCCCGTTCCTGACGGGGCAAAAGCAATTGCATCGACGGTCACGAAAATGTTTGACAGCTCGTCGACCGGAGCATCGGCCAGTGCAATAGTCACAGTTCCGGGTTTGACGGGTTTGCTGCTTTGAGGATTGCCTGCCTGTACACGGCATCCCTGAATCAACACCGCTGCAGCCAATAATGCTGCAAAGCCGGCAGTGACCGTTTTCATCGTTTGCGAAAACCGGAAATTATCGGGCTTCATTTCTTTCCTCCGCCGGATCGGGTGAGCGGGAAGATTTGCATTGAAACTTGAACCACGCGGCTCGAATCGCCCGCAGCTGCGGGAGGATGATCATCGAAGATGCGTTTGGCATAGTCCTGCATTTGAGTTTTCAGGGTTTCAAACTGTTCAGGAGTCAGCGTTAAGACCAGAGAATTGATTTCGCGTTCTTCCGCCTGACAGTCGGTGAGCGCAGCATTGGCAAGGTCGAGCAACGTCTGGTGATAGCGAATCATGGCCACGTCCGCGACTTCCGGTCCGGTCGAAACATCGGTCTGCAGAGGCACATAGCGTTTTTTTTCGGTGTCTATTTTTGCGTAACCGATCCGGCAGAGGAGCTGCAGACCGCTGTTGATTTGATCAAGAGTGAGTTTGGGCCGGATTTTTTCCTGAAACCATTGCGGGTCGGTTGAACAGTCTTCAAAATTCATGAGTTCAAGTAGAACGGCGTGCGACCAGTGGCTGAAAAACTCAAGTTGCCATTTGTCCAGATCACTCGGCACGAGACTGCCTTTCAGGGCAACGAGTTTTCGGAAAACCGTCTCGCGCAGAAGAGGGTCCTGCTCGTAGCTGTGTTCGACGAGCAATTCAAAGTATTGCCGTTCGCGTCCGACAATCCCCAAACCCGTAACGATTTTTTTGCAGGTTTTGGGAGTCAGCGGCCGGCGGCCGCGAATGAGGGCGTTCATCAGGTTGTTGCGGCCAAGACCTGCATCTTCGGCAAAATCAAAATAGGTGTAATTCGGATCTGATTTCTTGAGGGCATTAAAAAGAGCCTCAAGATAGGCGCGGTGATCGAGGTACTCCGACGGGTGCACCTCATCATTGCAGACCTTCTTGAGACTCGCCTTTTCCAAGGGGCAATCCCTCCGCGCAGCCGATTACGGTGCTTCGATATTTGCCTTCAGAGCCACTTTCGCCGCAGTGCAAGCCGCACTTGCAGAGTCTGCGCCCCTTGCGACGCAAGCGTCAATGACACCTTTTTGCAGGTCATGAATGGCTTTAACACGGGCCTTCTGTTCGGCAGTGAGCGATTCAAATGCCGGCAGTATGGTTTTCAGCTGGGCTGCGTACTTATCTTGGATGACCTTTGCCTGAGCAATAAAATCGTCGCGGCTGACTGCAACTGCCCGCAGTGCGTCGAGGTCTGTTTTCATCGCTGTCATCACTTCATTGACCTTTGCGCGGTCAATGCCGAGAACAGCATCCTTTTTGGCATCCGCAGCTTTCATTCCTTCCTGAACGTCGGCAGGAATCGGAGGCGGAGGTTGATGGCCTTTGCCATGTCCGCGCGGTCCGCCGAATCCGCCTTTGGGCGGATGTCCGTGACCATGACCTTTTTCGCCCATGTCATCTCTGCCATTGTGCGGCCCATGTCCGCCGTCCATTTTGAATGGCCGCAAAGAAGGTTCCTCAGTTCCCGAAGCCGAAGTGAGCGACGCATCAACGAGACTGTCGTTGTCCGAAGGGGTCGACGTTTCGGATGCCGAATCGCGTTCGGTTTTCGAGACCAAATCTTCCAATTGGCCGCAGGCCGCAGTTGCGAGACCAAGGAGAAGAAGTGTTGAAGCGAAGCGGGCACCGGCGAAGGATATTTTCATAGGACACCTCCTGAAGAGCGTTTCGTTCAGGCCTCTTTCAGCCTTGATATTTCTCTTATCGGCAAATTATTCTGTCTCTCAAGTCTTTTTTTTAATGCCCGTAATAATTGAATTTTTTGTGAGACAAAAGAAAAATTAGAAGGCTAATTTTGTCTCATTTGTGGGGCGGTGACTCTTATCTCCGCCCTGAAGTTGCGCTAGCGTCCCGCATTAACGTGCTCAAAGTCCGGTTCTTTTGGGGGAAGGTTTGTGAACTGCCGAATTTTGGCTGCCTTTGTGTTTTTGTTGAACGGCTGTGCACAATCCTCGGCGGATGTTGCAGAGTTCGCTCACGAGTGGGGACAGACACGACGGGGTCAGAGACCGGCTGTGCAGCGCAAGCCCTGCCTTCTCATATCTTCGATGCGACTTTCAGAAATTTCGTCACGAATCGCAGCAGCCAATCCGGCTGTTTTTGAGGGACCTCTGGAAATTTCAAAATTCTGTATCGGAGTAAACGGTCAATTGTCGGGAGCGGATGCGCGGTCGAATCCGGAAACGCTCACGGTCGAATTTTCTGCGCAGATGCTCGAACGCGCAACCACAGACGACCAACTTGCGGCTGTCCTCAGCCATGAACTTGCACACGTTGCGCTTCAGCATCAGGGGTTCGGTGAAATTCCGCCGCGGGCCGGCACCGATGCGCTTTTTTTGGAAATTCAGGCCGAAAGTAAAATAATCCAGTCGCGGATTGTTGAACTTGCCAAGAGCAAGGCCGAACCCGAAAAGATTTTTGCCCTCAACGCAGAATTTTCGGTTTTGCTCGGCAAAATGAACCGGCGTATTGACGAAATTTACGGCGAGGAAAATGCTCACCTGAACTGGATCGAACAGGAAGCCGACGAAGCCGGTGCCGAGTTTTTTGTGCGCGCGGGCTTTGAAAAGAATGCCTTCGTCGATATTTTGTGGGCGACAGGCAAAGGTGAAGGCGAAGACAGAAACGCATGCTCATTGTTGGTGGAAGCCGCGAGAACAGTCGGCACCGCAGAACGCAGGCCCTTACGCGGGAACAAAAATCATCCGACGACGTGCTGGCGGGTTTTTCATTTAATTGTTGATGAGTGGATAAAAGCGCATTCAGGACAGGTGAATTAATTCCTGCCCGTAAAACACAGTCTGAGTTTACTGCAGAATAACAACGCGTCCGTGTTTGGATGCTGCGCCGGCCCCAAGGTTGTCGGCAT
>RFOM01000108.1 GCA_009926615.1 Pseudomonadota bacterium | reverse complement strand
AAAGCATTGTGCCAGACCAGAGCTTCCGGCCGGACCAAACCGTCGGTCACATCCTGCGAAACTCCGGCAACTTTAATTCCCTGCAGCGGGCCGCCTGACTCGTTGAGAACCTTGACCCTCACAAAACCGGCTTTCGAAAATTTGATTTGCCCGCCTATGCCAATCACATCCTTGCCGGACATAAGATTCTTCCGCGAGAGCGGGAGAATCCCCTGAAAATAGGGAACGGCCTGAAAATCGGTGTTTGCGAGACTGTTTGGCATAATTTCGATGCGTGCATATTTGTCGACCTTTGCGATCAAATCAGTTGCGGCAGCGGAGACCGAAGGCAGGGCATTTCCCATCGACAAAATCCGATCAAGCGCCGAAGCTTTTTTGCTGTCGTATAAATCGGTGTCCCGAAGCTGAAAGGAAAAGCTGCCGGTCGCACCGTCGTACTTCAATTCGTAGGGCGGAGTCCTTTGACTCTGCTGATCGACCAGCGAGATTTTCACGGTCTTGAGATCAAGCCCCTGCTGGGCAGCCAGCAAGCCCGAAACCACGCGTGACTCTCCGAGCAAATACACTTTCCCTGCGGGAGGTTTTCCGCAAGCGAAAAACAACAAAACCGCGGCCAGAGACAATGCTGCCCGCAGTCTGAGTTTTCGGCTTTTGAAGAAGTGTCTCACCATCCTTGGTCAGCTCTCCCTAAACTCGCTTACTTTTTGCTCTTCTTCGCACTGGTAAAGCCGGTGCTGAAGTACACGTCATAGCTGCTGCATCCGGCCTTTCCGCATTCCGAAGGACCCCAGAACTTCGCAGCGTAACGAATTTCGTTGCCGTTCACGAAGCGCTCAGCATCGGTCAGCTTGGTGAACTTGAGACCGATTTTGGTCACGCCCGAAGCGGACAGCGGAACAAGCTCGCTTTTGTCGGACTGGCCGTCCTTGTTCTTGTCGAACCAGACAACCAGTTTGCGGTAAACGGGATCCTTGGCATCAATCACACCGTCACGGTTGGTGTCGTATTGGGCAAGTGCGGCGTAACCGTCGCGGGCCTTTTTGCCGTTGCTGACGATACGTGTTCCTTCGCCGAACAGCTCAAGACCGTTGTCGATGCTGCCGTTGCCGTTGTGATCCAAAGCCAGCAAACCGACTCCGCCGTAGCCGCCAATCCAGCCGGTGCGTTCCTTCACTCCGTCGCCGTTGAGGTCAAAGCGGACTTTGCTGTCGTCAAGAGATGTGAAAACCGGCCGTCCGACGTTGGTGAAATCAAGCACCAGCGGCGAATAAAGCTGCAGACGATGCTGCCACGTGCCGCCGGAATTGTTGGAAGTGCCGTAAGGTGTGAAGTTCATAACTTCGCCCCACCATGCGGCATCCATGTATCCATATCCGAAGCTGCCCGAGCGGCGGATATAAGGTTCAAGAGCTCCCGGCATTGTAAAGTCAAACACGCCCTCGTTCGGCTGGCCTGTGAGCTTGGCGCTGACACCTGAGGCCGAAACCGACGACGCTGTTGCGCGGTTGAATTCAAAGTTGAAATTTGCATTGCAGGGCGAATTTGCTCCCCTGTCGCACAAATCCGCACGAACATTCATGCTCGCTGCAGCACCAAACACACGGAACCAGACTGTCGACGCGGCAGACTGCCATTGACGGCTTGAGATTCCGCGGAAGTTCACCCAGCACTGCATTGTTCCCTGTGCCGACCAGAACTTGACGCCGGCGCCGCGGCGGATGGATTTACCCGTACAGGTGTCGCTGCCGTCGGCCAGTGCCGGAGCTGCAAAGAAGTGCTGGACCTCAGTAATGTGGGGCCGGATGGGAACAATTTCCCGCGGCACATAACCCATTACTTCGCCGGCCTGACGTGTCGCAGCCACGAGGTCCTGATGACCCGAACGAATTGCAAGACTGAGCATCACATCCAGAGCTTTGCTCAGGGCTCCTTCAATTTTGGTCGTTTTGTCCTGCAGTGCCTTCACGTCGTTGGCCGTCTTGGCGAAGGTTGCCAGTTGCTGCTTCATATCTGCTACATCTTTGTCGAGTGCGTTCAAACGGTCATTCTGTTTTTTGTCTTCAGCTTCGTTTGCGGCAAAACGTTTTTGAACGGCGACAATCTGGTCGAACTCTTCTTCACGCTGAATCGACTCGAAGGTTGCATCGACACCCTCCGTCATGGTGAATGCAAGTTTACCCATAAGGGTGTTTGCGGCCTCAGCGGTTGTCTGTTTACCGAGCTTCTGACTGGGATTCGAGATATTCTGCATCGCAGACGAAATCGTTGTGTACTTGTTGTTGATCAGCTTCGCAAAACGCAACTCAACCGCGTCTACCGGAGCCTTCAGGTCCGTCACCGACTTGCTGAAGTCGGTGACCATGCGTTTCAGATTCTCGTTCGCGGACAAACGTGCACGGATGTCTTTGGACATTGCCGAGTTGCCGTTAAGAACATCGGCGGCCCACGCTTTGATTTGGCTAACACACTGCGGATTGTCACCTGCACCTTCAAGCTTACGAATCGACTCCAACATGATGTAGTGATGCAGGCTGGAACCGTCACTCAGTTTAGGCTGCTTGAAATATAGTGCGTCCATGTTCGTTCCGCGGTTCGCGGTCACGAGGCTGGAAATGAATTCGTCCGCAAGGAAATCAAACGAGTCGCGTCCGTCGGCGTTCGCAAAGTCGGCGTCTGCGCGCCCGCCGCAGGCCACCATGATGGGCACAAAGGCCTGATCGAATGCCTCGTTGCGGGTAACGGTCGTTCCCGAACGGGTCGGCATTTTGGGTTGAAGCGCCTGAAGGAATGCCTTACGTACCTCGGCAAACAACTCAAGCGTTGTAATCAAAGGTCCTCGCGAGGCCTTTCCGTTCACCACGGACTTCGTCACCTTTCCGAAATCAGCAGAAACACCGTCGGAGAACGCAGTCATCGTCGACTCGTCAAGCGCAAGGTCGACAACTTCGACAAGATGACCGGACAGGGCACTTTCCATTGCTTTGTCCTGAGCTTTCATCTGGGCAATGTCGGTGGCAACCTTCTTGAAGTTGTTGGCCACTTCATCACCCAAATTCTTGACAAGCTTTTCTGCGTTCGCAGCAACCTGAGCCAAACGCTTGTTGAAGTCTTCTTTGACTGCTTTGAGGTCGTCATTGAGCTTGGTCAACTGGGCATCAGTCAACTTGAATTTCTCTGCGACAAACTTCTTTTGCTCTTCAACATCAGCTTTGACAAGCTTGATTTGATCCGCATTCTGCTGTGACATTGCGAGTGACTGATTGGCAGTTTTTTCAACTTCCTTGATTTGATCCTTGAGCGCGGTCAACTCTTTTGTCATTTGCGCCTTGAGGGCCTGCTCTGCAGCCACGACCTCGGCAAACTTTTTCTGAACAGCCTCCTGCTCTGCTTTAAGATCGGCCTTGGTCGCGTCAACCTGACCTTCAAGCGAAAGAATCTTGTCACTCAGTTCCTTTTTGATATTTTGGCTCATGGTTTCAAAGTTTGCCGCCTGCGTCTTCACATTCAGCATCAGGTCGGCATTGACCGCATCCTGCTTCGCTTTGTTGTCGGCAATCGCCGCAAACAAAGCAGCGTCCTGAGTTTTCATATCAGTTTTGACGGCATTCAGTTCTTTCGTCATGTTGTCTTTGATGGATGCAATCTGCTTTTGGTAGTCGTCAATTGCTCCACCCAGTTTGTCGCGAATGTCTGTGACGTTGGCTTCGACGTTCTGAATCCGCTTGGTCAATGCCTGTTTTGCAGCGTCGACTTCCTTGGAAATCAGTGCCTTCATCTCAGCGTTTGACTTGACCATATCCGCATTCATGATCTTGGTGACATCCTCAAGACCTTCAACGCGCGCCTGCAAAGCCAAAAGCTCACCTTTTGTTGCATAGTTCTTTGCAACGTAAGCTTTGAACTCTTCCTGCGCCTGTGCAACCGCTTCAACGCGCGCAGCAACCTTCTGGGTCTCAAGCGCGGCATCGGCAATCTTCTTTTCAATTGCCTGCGCCGATGCGAGGATTTGCGCTTCGGTGGTTTTGCGTTCTTCTGCAAGTGACGTTTTCAGTTGACTGACAGTTGCAAAGGTCGTGTCGTCCAATGCTTTGAGGGCGCCTTTTAAGTTCGAAATCTCTGCCGCACTTGCTGCGGCCTGACCGGTCAAGGCGTTTTTGAGGTCGTCTTCAAGTTTTGCCCGCGCCGTATTTTGTGCCGTGTTCAAACTGGACAAATCTGTCTGCAGCTGCAGCAATTCTTTCGCGCGGGCTGACTTCTCCAGTTCAAGGGCAACCTTCTGCTCGGCACTGGCCGCCGCAAGTTTGGCGTCATAAGCTGCAATGTCCAGATCCTGTTTGGCCATTTTCTCCATGATGGTCGCAATCTGCTTGGCAGAATCAATTTCCTTCAGTTTTTGCGTTTCAATCAGGTTGTCGATCTGAGCTTTGAGAACTGTGTTCGAGGAGTCAATCTTGCTCGTCAGGCTCGTATTAAGATCATTGAGTTTCTTTTCCGACTCTTTACGCAATGTGCCTATTTCAGCGGCCAGCTGGCTGCTGAGCTTTTGATCTGTTTCGGCAAGTTTGTTCTCGAGTTTCGAGATATCACCTGTGAGCTTTGTGACTTCAGCCTTCAGAGCATCCGAAAGCTTTCCCTCAAGAGCGACTAGTTTGTTTTCCATTATGGCGCCGAGATTGCCGAGACCTTCATTGATCTTTTTGGTCAGTGCGTCGCGGGTCTCGCTGAGCGTGGAATCAAGAACCGAGATCTTGGCATTGAATTCGCCACGGACATTGTCGATATTCTTGTTCATTTTATCTTCAAGGGCTGCAGCACGTGCTTTACCCTCAGTGTCGACTTTCACAATCTGCTCGGTCAGGGATGCCATTTTAAGCTGAACATCAACCGACTGGTTTGCCATCTTTTGCGTAATATCTGCCGTCGCAGCTTTCAGTGCCGCCTCTGACTGCGATGCCGCATCGTTGATTTTGGATTCCAAGTCTGCTCTGACGCGGGCTTCCGAGTCGGCCATTTTAATCAAAAGTCCGTCGGCGACTGCCTTCAAATCAGCCGCTGACTTATTGGAGGCATCCTCAATTTTTGCAAGCATTTGCTTTTGAACGCGTGATATTTCCGCATTGGTCATTGACAGATTGGCATTCGTTTTGGCTATTTCATCAACCAGCTCCAAAGATTTTGCTTTCAGAGCATCGATGGCCGCGGCGTTCTTTTTCGAATCCGCCTTGGCATCCGCCGCAACCGCGTCCAATGATTTCTTCCATTCAGCACGGTTGTCATCATCGGTCTTTTTAATGAGTGCCTTCATCTCAGTTGCGAGAGAGTTTTTGCTGTCAACAATGGCTTTTTCCAGCGCAGCTTTTTCCTTCTGCACCTGCAGTTTAAAATCATCGAGTGCAGCCTGTGTCGAAGTGATTCGCTCTTCGTTGTCGGCAATCTTTTTGCTCAAAGTCGTTGTCTTTGCCTCAAACTCGGCTTTGTTGGCTGCAATGGCCGCGTTGCTGGCGGTAATCTTGTCATCAAGATCCTTCTTCTGATTTTCCAGCGATGTTTTTACGTCAGCTATTTTGTTGGCAATGACGTTGCCCAAATCAGTTTTTGCCTTTTCGAGATTGGATTTTGTCGCATTCAGCTCGGTGTTGATTTCGGCTTTGGCTGCCTCAAATTCTGTTTTTTGCTGCTGCAGACCGGCAACCATCTCCTCCTTGGTCTGACTTATCGATTTTTTGAGTGAGTCTTCAGTTGCCTTAAGTTGTTCAACAGTCGCATACATGGCCGAGCGGCTTTCAGCGACTTTCGCAGCAAGTTCGTCACGTGCGATTTTTGCAGCAGCGATATCTGCCTCGGCGTTCGCAGCAATAGCTGCCTGCAGTCTTGTATTCGCAGCATTCTGATCGGCAATCGCCGTATTCAATGCAGCCTTATTGGCTGCGATGTCGCTCTCCAGCGCTGCTTTGTTCGCCTTCATCTCATCAACAAGTTCGGCTTTGGTCTTGCTGATTGCATTGGTCAGCGAGGTGTTGATGTCCGTGAGTCTTTTATCGGTCGCTGCCAGTTCTGCCTTGGTTGTCGCGACCTCGGCCATCAGCTCATTTTTTTGCATTTCGAGTGCTTTTTTGAGTTCTGCAATTTGTCCGGCATTTGCAGCAGCCAACGCAGCTGTTTTTTGATCCAGCGCAACCTGTGTCTCGGTAATGGCATTGGTGTTTGCAAGAATTTTAGCTTCAAGGTCGCGCTGCACCGTATTCAACTGCGCCGCCGTAGCAGCATTTTGTACAGCGATTTCTGCACGCAGTGCATTATCCTGCGCTGCAAGTTCACCGCGAATTTTTCCGGCCTCGGAGGCAACAAGAAGTTTCAGATTGTCGTCCTGAGCTTTCATTGCCTCTTTCAATTTTAGTTCAGTTTCACCCAGTTTTTGAGCAAATTTCCTGTCCACTTCGCTGATGCTGCTTGAGAGCGCCGTATCGGCATCCTTGAGCTTCGTGAATTCACCATCCATGTACAGGCGCAGAACCTTGTCACGGCTGTCCACATCATTGAATCGTTTTTCAACTTGATCCTTAAAACTTCGAAGTTCAAGTTCAAGCGCATCAATTCGGTCGCTGAGTCGCTTGTCCTCGGCCATACGTTCTTCACGTTCTTTGTCGATGAGGCCGCGCAAAAGCCTTTCGGTGGCTGACGCGTTGCGCTTGGTCAGGTTGTCTGCCGCGCCGGCACTTGCGGCTTTGAGGCGTACTGAAGATTTTGCGGCAAGGTCGAGGAGCTGTTGCTGGTTGCCCTCGGAGTTTCTTCCGCAACCGCCCACCGTCGCCAGAAGAGAAAGTGCAGAAACAGAAAGGACGCTGAGTCCACCATTTGTTCTTCTGATCAAGCGTTTCATGTAGCTCTCCCTCTTCGCAGTGCTGAAAGTTCTGCCTATTCCCGTCACTTGTAAGATTCGGAGAGTTTCAAAAAACCTTGATGACTTTATCTAACTTTCGATTATAACGGGAAAAATAACTTAAAAACGGGGATTTTCTCGTTTTCAGGGGCATTGGTTCGGTGGCTCTAAGCTTCGAAAATCAGGGGGTGCCTGAATTGTGTCGGAATGTGCCGACCGCCCCCGAAAATGACCGCGACCTGAGGTCAACCCTCAGGCCGCAGACGCCTGACCCAGCGTCGCCCGACAGAACCGGGCGTCACTTCTATTATTTGCTCTTCTTTGCCGTCGTGAATCCTGTGCTGAAGTACACGTCGTAGCTGCTGCAACCGGATTTGCCGCATTCCGAAGGTCCCCAGAACTTGGCGGCGTAGCGCAACTCGTTGCCGTTCACAAAGCGCTCGGCATCGGTCAGCTTGGTGAACTTCAGGCCAATCCTGCTCACGCCGGCATCAGCTAATGACACCAACTCGCCCTTGTCTGACTGACCGTCTTTGTTCTTGTCGAACCACACGACCAGTTTGCTGAATGCTGCATCCCGCGAGTCGAGAACACCGTCATGGTTGCTGTCATACTGCGCGAGCGCAGCATAGCCGTCGCGTGCCTTGCGACCGCTGCCTGCGATCCGTGTCCCTTCTCCGAACAGCTCCAAGCCGTTGTCGACGATGCCATTGCCGTTGAGGTCCATGGCAAGGAAACCGACCCCGCCGTAGCCGCCAATCCAGCCCGTACGTTCCTTG
This sequence comes from Pseudomonadota bacterium, assembly GCA_009926615.1. GTDB lineage: Bacteria > Bdellovibrionota_B > Oligoflexia > Silvanigrellales > Silvanigrellaceae > RFOM01. Next base: position 709 of record RFOM01000108.1, on the reverse strand, counting down.
GTGCCGTCACCATTCAGGTCAAAACGCACCTTGCTTTCTTCCATTGAAGTAAAGAGAGGCCGGCCGACGTTGGTGAAGTCGAGCACAACAGGTGAATACAACTGAACAGTGTACGTGGATGTCGAACCTGCGTTTTGGCCGCCGTAGGGCGTGAAGTAAATTTGCTCGCCGTACCAGCTCTGCGAGCGGCGCAGATAGGGTTCAAGTATCTGCGGAACGCGGAAGTCGAACACGCCTTCCGTGGGCGAACCTGCAACCTTACCGGTGACGGACGCATCGGCGATCGAGGACGTTGCCTGTGACTGACCCCATGCAAACTTGAATTCGGCATCACAGGTTGCTCGGTCACAGAGATTGGAACGGACTCGCATTTTGTCAGCCGCACCGAATACGCGGAACCAGATTGTACTCGAAGCACTTGCCCACTGGTGTCCTGCAATACCGCGGAAGTTCACCCAGCATTGACCGCCCTGTGTCCAGAACTTGACGCCGGCTCCGCGCTTGGCTGTGTTACCCGTACACGTGTCACTGCTGTTCGCCAGAGCAGGCGCAGCAAAGAAGTGCTGTACTTCTGAAATTTGCGGTTTAACCGGAGAAATTTCCTTCGGAGCATAGCCCATTTGCGCGCCGGCAATCTTGGTCGCTTCAACAAGGTCGCCATGTCCGGAGCGAATCGCAAGGCTGAGCATTACATCCAAGGCCTTGCCCA
>RFOM01000107.1 GCA_009926615.1 Pseudomonadota bacterium | reverse complement strand
GCCCGCGCGCTTGCCCGCCCCGCCTGGGCCAGGTCGCCCTTTCCCATACACAACAGGGTGAACCCGGTACCGAAGCGATCGAAGAGTGCAAGGTCTTCCGAGAGCCAGAGATGGGGCGCGCGTGCGCCCGGGCCTGCGCCGGCCGCGGTCTCCGCCCCCGCCGCGGGCGGGCCTTGCGCCGCCCCCGTGCGCAGCGCCCCGAGCGCCGCGGCGCAGCCCTCGCGCCGCGGCAGCATCTGGTTGTTCATGTACGCGAGCGCGCCCAGCGTCTGCGCGTCGAGCGCCGTCCCGCGCACGGCCATCCCGTCCCCGCGCAGCGTCGCCGAGAGGCCGAGCAGCGCGCCGCCCGCTGCCCGCGGCGGGCGCGTGCAGCGCACGCTCACCGCGTTCGGCGCCGCGCACGCGAGCGTCCAGCGGCACGCCTCGTCGTGCAGTGTCACTGTGTCCCCGGGCCGCATCATTTGCATCGCCGCTTGCACCTTCTCGCGGCTCAAGAGCCCCCCGAGCCTTTCGCCGCCAAAGCTGACGTTCGTCCGAAGGGGGCGCTGCTTCAGCAGATTCTCGCGCTTGATGCGCACAGGGGTCGTTCGGGCCCAGCGAGCGTCCATGACGTACACGTGTTTAATAGAGACTTGACTGCCGGGCGTGCCTTGTGCGCGCGCGGGCAGCGCGACCGCACGCGCGCCCGCAAGCACACACGTATACGTACCGCCGCAGGCACGACCCTCGCACCCGGCCCCAGTAGCTAAGTTGGTATAGCAGTGATCTTATCAATCAACGGTCGCAAGTTCGAGTCTTGCCTGGGGCAGTCCGCCGCGGGCCCGCTTTTTCCGCGCCGCGCCGCGCCCTCAGCCGTTCATCGCCACGACGCGCTCGAGCATGTCCGCGTGCTGTGCCATCTCCAGCTCATCCAGCATCCGTTGGCGGAAAGCGTCCCGGTGGATTTTTTTGTGCCGCAGCTTCATCGACACGAGCTCCAAGTACGAAACAACCTGCACCAGTCGCCGCTCCTGCAGCTTCTCCTGCACGAGCTGCCCTTCGATGTTCACGCCCTTGAGGTGCCGCTTGAGGAGCGTCGGCAGGTCGCTGTCCGCCATGCTCGCCCCCGCCGCCGCGCACGCTCGGCCCACATTTTTTTTTGCGGCGCGCCCGCCCACTCAGAGGCCGTCGGCGCTCCACGGGAGCCGCGCGCGCGCGTTCGCGGGCACGGCCTCGAAGAGCGCGCCTGCGTGCGCGCGGTACGCGGGGCACACCCCCTGCGTGCCTACGGTCACCGCCGCCAGGGCGCGCGTCGGCGTCGTCGAAGGCCGCGCGCGCTCGACCACCGTCATCGAGATGAAGAAGACGAGCAGCGCCACGGACGCGAGCACCATCGCGCTGTGCACGCCCTTGTCGAACTCGCACGCGTCGCGCTTCACGCGCAGGCTGTTGCTGTGGATCTCGTACTCCAGCAGCACCTTCTGCTGGCTCGCCGCGCCCGCCGAGGGCAGCGCGACCACGCGCCCGAGGAAGGCCCACGCGAGCAGCCCCAGCGCCGCCTCTGCGTCCTCGGGAAGCGTCAAGCGCAGCGTGCCAGCCTCCATCTGCACGCCGTCGCGCCCGAGCACCGCGCGCGACTGCTCCACGAACTCGCGCACCAGCTTCAGGTCCCCGCACCGCGCGCCGGCTGCGCGGCAGGCGTCTGCGGGCAGGCTCGAGCCGCTGCGCTCGACCGCCATCGCCGCGAGCGCCTCGAACGCGCGACAGCACGACACGTTCCACGCGGGCGCGGGGCCCGCCGCGGCCGGGGCCGCGAGCGCGAGCGCGAGCGCGAGCGCGAGCGCGAGCGCGAGCGCCGCCCGCCGCAACATGTCGCGCGCGCGCTTCATACGCCATCTCGCGCTTAATACCCGATCGCGCGCTTCATACCCGATCGCGCGCTCCGCGCGCCGCCGCGAGCGCGCCGACCGCGGCCGCCGCCCCGCCCACGAGCACCCAGAACGCGGGCCCGCTCGCGAGCACGCTCCCGGGCCCCGCCGGCGCGGGCCCCCAGCGCGGCTCCGTGAACACGACCAGCGACACCACGTTGAAGAGCACGTAGGCGCTGAAGAGCGCCGCGAAGTGCCGCTGGCCGAAGACCTCCGCCACCTGCGCGCCCGCGCCCGCGCCCGCGCCCGCGCCCGCGCCCGCGCCCGCGCCCGCGCCGATCACCCGCGGGTCCTCGAGGCCCGCCCCCGCGCAGCGGCGCGCGCCGTACCACTGCATCGCCATCGCGCACGCGATCAGCGCCCACTCCAGCGCCGCCGCGAGCACCATGCTCTGCAGCACCCAGAATAGTAGGAAGAGCGACGTCGCGCAGGCGTACGCGGCCTCCGCCGCCCGGTAGCGCGCGAGCGCCGCCTTCGACAGCCCGTCGCGCTCAGCTGGCCCGCACTCGTGCGCCGCGATGATCAAGTGCACACACGCGAAGTCCAGGATCGCCTGCAGCGCCGAGAGCTTGTGCGAGAACGCCTCGTCGCTGTACAGCGCCGGCAGCATCCCGCTGTTGCGCACCCGCGCCGTGCCGTCGGTTCGGAACTCGACCACGCCGGCGATGTTCATGCAGAAGTGGAAGACCAGCATGTGCATCGACAGCGAGTACGTCGACGCCCAGCGCCCGCGCCCCGTCTCCCAGCTCGCCAGCACGCAGAGCATCGAGAGCGACACCGCGTACCCCAGCACCCACGGCACCGTCTCGAAGACCGCGCTCTGCTGACACACCGTCATGTACTCGCTCAGAAAGAGCAGCTCCCCGTCGCGCGGCTCCGCCAGCCGCCCATGACACGCGCCGCTTGCCATGACCGCGAAGCACGCCAGGCTCACCCCTCCGGCGACCGCGAGCGCGTCCACCATGTCACCGCGTGCTTAAATACGCGCGGGCCCCGCGCGGCTCGGAAAAACACGCAACATCACGCCCGAGCCGCCCGGCGCCGCGCCCGCGCGCCATGCGCTGGAAGGACTTCGGCTCCTCCGCGCGCAAGAAGCGCCTCACGCGCCGGGAGGTGCACGAGAATGTGTTCATCGAGCTCGACTACGTTGACGAGGCCATGCGCTCCGCGGACCCCGCCGCGTTCGCGCAGGTCCACAACCTCGTCGGGACTTGCCAGCTCAAGAGCTCCAGCCGCCTCGACCTCGAGGCCATCTGCCGCTTCCTGCCCAACTCCGTCTACGAGAAGCAGAAGTTCGCCGCCATCACCATCCGCCTCGGCTCCCCGCAGTGCACAACGCTGCTCTTCACCTCGGGCAAGATGGTCCTCACGGGCTGCAAGAGCTTCATCGAGGTCCTCCTCGCCTCCATGAACTGCCTCTACACCCTCCGCAACTTCCTTCCGGGCGTCCAGTTCGAGCTCCGCGACGTCGCCATCCAGAACATCGTCGGCAACGCGGACCTCAAACTCCAGCCACACGAGCGCCTCGACCTCAACGCGTTCTACCGCGACTTCAACGTCCACTGCACATACCAGCCCAACATGTTCCCGGGCCTCATCTACCGCCCCGCGCACGTCGAGATCGTGGTCCTGCTCTTCTTCTCCGGCCGCGTCGTCCTCACCGGCGCCCGCACCATGAGCGCCGTCTACGGCGGATGGAACAAGCTGTACCCGCTCGTCAAGAAGTACCGCTGCGTCGGGCCGCGCGAGGCGGCGCCGGCGACCGCGGACCCCGCGACGAGTGGCTGGGAGCCGGGTCTTGAGCCGAGTGGTCTCGTCCCGTGACTGCGCCCGGCCACCGCGTATCGGTAGCTCGCGTATGTCTCATGCATAAACAGCAAAACAAGCTTCCGCGCCTTTATTCATAACACCGCCGCAAAGAGCCGTGAGTCCTAAACGGGCCGAGTCCTAACCAAGTCCTAAACCAAGTCCTACACAGACCTACGTCCTCCACACCCCAAGTCCTAAAACAGCTGCATGCGCATCTGCATCGGCCTCATGCACCGCGGGCACGGGGAACTCTCCGGCAGCTGCAGCAGGCAGCCGCCGCAGTAGCAGTGACCGCACGGGACCACCGCGTGGTCCAGCGCGACGTGCTCCAGGCACAGCGCGCACACGCTGTCCTCGTGTGCCGCCGCGTCTGCCTGCAGCCGCTCCGCCGCCGCGTGCTCCGCGAGCTTCTGCTCCGCCGCCGCCGCCCGCTCCGCCGCCCGCTCCGCCGCCCGCGCGTGCTCCGCGAGCTTCTGCTCCGCCGCCCGCGCGTGCTCCGCGAGCTCGCGCTCCGCCGCCCGCGCGTGCTCCGCGAGCTTCTGCTCCGCCGCCCGCGCGTGCTCCGCGAGCTTCTGCTCCGCCGCCCGCGCCTGCGCGTGCGCGCTCTCCGCGCTCTTCCGCACCAGCGCCATCGCCCGCGCGTGCGCGGCCTCCGCCTGCGCGCGCTCGCGCTGCAGCGCCGCCGCGCGCGCGCGCGCCTGGCCCTGCATGAACGCGCGCGCCACCGGCCACAGCTGCTGTCGCGTCATGTCCAGCAGCGCCAGCTCCTCCCCGTGGCGCAGCGCCCCCCGCAGCGCGTCCGCCACCCGCGCCCAACGCGCGGCGACCGGGTGCGTCCTGTCCTGCGCGCGCGCGATCGCGCGCGCTTTCGCGTACAGCGCGCGCACGTCCGTGCACGTGTAGGCACACCGCTCCGCCTGCCGCTCGAGCACCGCCAGCGCCGGCCACGCTCGCTTCGGCCGGTAGTCCAGCGCCGGTCGCACGAAACTCGGGTACGCAAAGTCCTCTGCGATGTGCTTGAACGCGTACGCGTAGTCCATCGCCGGCGCCGTCCACACGCCTGCCTTTTCCCGGAACTCGTCGAGCACCTCGATCGCCCCCTCCCCGCCGCGCGTGGCCAGTCTCGCAATCTGCGTCTCGTTGACCCCGAAGTACAACACGCACTCGCGCTGCTTGCCTATGCGCTCGCAGAGCGCTTCCGGCACGTGCACGGCCACCCAGTACAACCTAAGCTCGTGCGGCGATGTCGTGGCGTTCGCGCCCACCATCGCGTACGCGTAGTCCGCCGGCACCCGCAGAACGGGGCCACCGAGTCGCACGTACACCTCGAAGCCCAGGTTCACGCGCTGGTAGCTGAGCGTCGGCGCGATCGAGCGATGCGGGTGCTCGTCAGCGAGGCCGGCGACCTCCGACGCCACGCCCTCGTCCAGCCACGCCCGCTTCATTGAAGCCAACCGGGTTGTTACGTACGCTTTCCCGTCCTCGGTGAAGCACCGCAGCGAGATCACGGCCTTCAGGATCCCCTTCTCAGGGTCTTTCGGGTACCGCAGCACAAAAAGGCACCCCGCGGGGATCGTCAACAGCGTCAGGTACTCTTCGACAACCAGCGTCTGCGCCTCGTGCATCACCGCCAGCGACCACCCACGAGAGCCCGCCGCGTTCTTCTTCGCGAGCGCCTCCGCCAGCATCACCGCCGGATCCAGCGGCACGATCCGCGTGTGGAACATCCTTGGCTCCGGCGTTCGCGGCGGCCCCGCGTGTCCGCCCTTCATAGACACAGCTTCCATCCTCTCTGATGAGTCCGTCTTAAATACCCGCTCGCGCGCCCGCCCTGTTGCCCGCCTGCCCGCAGCACCCGGTCAGGACCCCGCAGTTGCTCGGCGCCAGTGCCACTGCGTCGCCCGCCTCCAGGCAGCAGAAGCAGGCGGCGTCGGCGCCGGCCCCACCGGCAGCAGAAGCCGCTGCCCCTGCGCGCGTCGGAAGGGGCGATGTTTTTCAGGCAACGCGCCGCCAGCGCGCACAGAGACGACACATACGTATTTAAGACGGCTGTCGACAGCACACGAAATGCTTTCCCACAACATTGATGCACGTATCTCCACGCCGCCCGCTCTCCAGTTCGCGGTCAGTGCTCCCGTGCCCAAAATTCAGAAAAAGAGGAGGAAGAAGGGTCCGCGCTTGTCACGTCGCCCGAAGCGGAAACCTGACAGCACCGCCGTCAAGATTGCGCCCGCCGGCAAGAACCCGGCGCCCAACGCCAACAAGCCGGCGCCTGTCGTGTTCTGGCACGCGGCGAACAACAGCGGCGCGAGTGCGCCCGCCGACAACAACCACGCGTCCCTCACATCGAATGTCGAACGCGAGGACTCGTCTGATGACGACCAGCACGTGCCCACAGGCTCGGCGATCCACGCGCACATGGTAGACGCGGCGTACCACAACGGGATGCTGTTTGCTATCCTTGATAATCACGACGCTCACCACCTGGAGCACATTTTTGAAGGCGCGCAGAAATGCTGCTGACTGTTTCTCGAGCCGGTGTTTGCATGACGTTCAATTTTGTTTATTAATAAACAAGGTTCCACGCAACGCACGTCCCGCGATCGCTCCCGGCCTCAGCACGTGCCTGCGTGCTCCCACGCGGCGATGAGCTTCGCGACTTTGCGCTCAGTGCGCACGTGGTCCAGCACCAGCGGCTGCTGCGGGTGCTGCGCGCGCGGCGAGCCTGCGGGCGCCGCCGCGCGCGGCAGGAACACCGCGCCCACATCTCGCGCAAGCAGCCGCTTCACGCGGGCCTGCGTTCTGGCGTGCGCGAGGATGTGCCTTAATCTAACAGAGGGGTGTCTCAACAGCAACCCTCGCAAGCCATGAGGCGCGCGCTCACAGAGCTCCTGTTTGTCGCGTAGACTAGCCTCGAGCTCTAGGACACACTCTGAGACGAGTTGGTCCGCCTCCTCCGCCTGCCGCGCAAATGCGAACGCGCGCGCCGCCGGCTCCGCGTACTCCGGCTGCAGTGGCCGAACACAGAAGTCTTGAGACCAAAACCAGTGTCCAAACCAACTATTGGCATGCATGTCGTCGACCATGCACGAAGTGACTTGGTCCACCAACATCAACTTCTTTGATGGGAGGACTTCCAAGGCGATGGCGTGCAGATTTACATTGATGAGCAACCTGGTCCCTGCATTCCATGTTTCCTTTTCCTGCATGCTTGCGAGATAGTTTCCCAGATGTGGTATCGAATTAGAACATTTGGGAAGGGGATCGCACAGAATATAGCCGTACATTTTGCAGATTATCGCTTGATCCTTGTCCTCAACGGGTTGCAGCAAACCATTTTCACCCATGAAGTGACGTGGGTTTTTGAGTCTCTTTGCTATTTTGCGCAGGTCTGCCTTTTTTTTGATCACTGTTTTATGCATACAGTACATAAGTGCAAACCATACGCAGCACCCCACACGCGCAAGTTCTGTTAACTTGATGCGTAGCGAGTATTTTGTTGCGACAGGGCGGAGCTGGTTGAAGAAGTGGGTCTCCGGTTTGAACATTTTAAACTGTCCTGTACGTCTTTTATACATGATACACTAGATTCACACATCGACAGTTAAGATTCAGGTCTGAGTCTCAAATGTGGTTCGTAAGTCCCGATTTTTAAAATTAGGTCATTTGATTTTTTCAATCCATTTTTATCCATTTTTAATCCATTTTTATCCATGTTTCATCCCATTTTTTTTAACGAGTTTTTTTATCCCGTTGTTCGACCCAAAAAAACTTCGATTCAGCACGTGTCGCGCGTTGGAGACCGACGTCGCATCCGCTGTCAACAACGAGTCCTGATTCCGCTAAAAGCATCGCCACATCGAGTCCTGCCACCTCTCGCCGTCGCGCGCGGAGCCGCACGGGCGAGCAATGGCACGCCTGAACAGCGTCTTCTTTCTCGATTCCGACGCGCAAGGCTTTGCCGCCGACGCCCACCACGCCGAGTACGCCGAAGGCGCCCCCGGCGACTCGGACAGCTGGGACGAAGCGGGCGACGAGCTCGAGCCTCTGGTCTCGCCGCTGTACATCGACGGCGATACGGATGCGTCCTCGTTCGTCACCGTCGGCAGCGGCGCGCAGCGCGAAGCCCTGCGTATTACGCTCTCGCAGAACACCAGCGGCTCTGAGTGCCTCGTGCTCGACGTCGTCTTTGAGCCTCGCCTCAACGTCCAGCAGATCAACGAGTCCTCGTTGGTGCATTTCACGTCATTCCACGAGTTTGCCAAGATCGTGCCTGGTTTCACGCACCAGAGGCGGCTCGAAGAGGGCAATCCATGCAAGAGGCGCGCCGTGTGCCCCTCCGGCACGCCCCAGCGCGTCCCAGTTGCGGCGCTCTCCGCGTGCAGCTTCAAGGGCGTCCGCTTGGGCCCCCTGATCCTCCAGATCGAGACGCGCAAGCACTTTGGCGCCCTCATGCGCGCGACCGTGAAGGTGTTCGTCAACGACCGCCTCGCGTTCGAGGCCGACTACAGCTCCGTCCCGTGCGTGCACTCGCCCGCCGAGGTCGAGCGCCGCGCGCTCCACGCGACCCTCGACAGCACCCTCGACGCGCAGGGCCCCCAGCGGTTCCGCGTCGCCGTCTACAGCGAGGGCGAGCCCGCCGTGCGCGAAGAGGCATGCGGTCGCCCCCCCCTGCGCATCGCGCGTGCGCCGTGGCAGGCCGACATCCACGTCGACAGCAAGTTCCGCGAGACCGCCCTCGAGTTCAGGAGCATGATCGCGCACCAGGACGCGCAGGCTGCGCTGCGCCGCGCGCGCGCCGCGCGGCGCGC
>RFOM01000106.1 GCA_009926615.1 Pseudomonadota bacterium | reverse complement strand
AACAGGCTCCGTATCCCATGCCCCTGCCTGTTTCACGCGAAGAACATTTGCCGGCTGCAGCCTGAGAAGCGAGCCCACAGAAGAAGCCGCCCGCCACGTCATTCTGTGCTCAATGTATTTTCCGATCAGGATGAAGGCCACAATGGCTGCAGCAGTTTCAAAATAGACGTCGCCGGTGCCGCGAACGGCCTGCACGCAGGACCAGACAAAAGAAATCCCCGAGCCCAATGCGACCAGCGTATCCATTCCGGCTGTTCGTTGTTTGAGCATAAGAAATGCCCTTGTAAAAAATTCAGAGCCTGCGCCGGCAAGCAAGGCAAAAGTGAGCAATCCGCTCACAACATTCACCCACGGCAGTCCGGAAAGGCTGTGCATCATTCCCAAGATCATGACCGGCAGACCCAAAACAACCGCCATTACGAGCCGACGGAGGGCAACCCGCGAAGCTTTCGCATGCTGTTCTTCCAAAGAAGACTCAGGGCTGACGAGGTTTGCCCTGAATCCAAGCGATTCGATTTTTCCTTTCAAATCGTCGGCCGAAAGTTCACTCTCAACGACGGCCGATTGAGTTGAAAAATGGACTGCCGCCCGAGCAACACCCGAACTCGCTGTCAAACTTCTTTCGATTCTGCCGGCGCATCCCGTGCAGCTCATGCCTTGAATGGAAAATTCGTAAATGACGTTCATATTTGTGCTCACGACACTTCAAGTGATAGCTTCGTCCGCCTGAAGAACAAAAGATTGACCAAATCATTTAGTAGCACAGGAATTGCCGGATGTTTAAGCCATTTCGTTTTTTTCCGGTCGGAATTTTAGTCACAATAACATCCTGTAATCACTCCACTCCGGATGCAATCATCGCAGAAACCGGAGGACTGAATCACCAACCGTCCCAACCGTCTGCACAGGAACTTCACTCCGCGCGGATATTGGTTGCAGACGTCAACCGAAACGGAAAAATTGACGAGGCCGATGATGCGTCTGCTCCATGGAGCTGGAAGGGGCAGGGAGCTTTTGTTCTTCCGAACGTCGACGACGACGACAACGACGGTCTTCGGGACTGCGAAGACGAACGGGTCAACGGTCACGCCGATGAAAAAGACCTGACAGAATTTGAAGTGAATCTTGCGTCTTTGCCCTCCGACAACAGTTCCGACCTGTCACTGACTCTGTCGGCAAGCAGCGATTCTGCTCCCGTAAGATTATTTCAAATGACCGATTCCGGCTGGAAGGCCGAAGCACATTCAATAAAAATAGATCGCGCTTTGGCGAAGCGAAATTCTGCTTATAAGTTCGCGGTTGAGTCCTGCGTATTCGCTTCGTCGGATTGGGACGGATTTTTGTCTGTCGCCCTCCGTTCGGAAAATTCGGATCTTCTGCAATCACTGAAATTGAGGGTCACGCCGTTTCTGATGATTCCAAACACAGAACCGGCGGAGACACTTTTCATCTCCAAGGACCCGACAGGCCGTTACGAAAACACACGGATGATTCTGGAGCTGCGGATTCCTCTATTGCTCAACGGCACCCTTTTTCGGGTGAACAAGACAGACGTCTGGCAGGAAATGTGGATGCAGGACACCATGGAAATCGGCTACAGCGCATCTCCATCGGGACGTATGCACGTTGTTCTTAATGCGCCGCGCGGCAACGATCGCTTCGGACCAAGCCTTTTGGGACCCGATGCCGGATTTATTGATGTCGCAAAACCTCGGGAAACAGCCGAAGCCGGTGACGGGTGGATGGACTGGTTCGGCAATCTCGAGGTCAGCCCGCCGACCGCGGCATTTCCCCACGGTCGGATTTATTACGGAAGCAATCCTCAAAGCGGAAACTCTCTTCATCCGGACATCGTCAGTTTTCTTGAGGCGCAGGAACTGCAAAAGCCTGTCGGCCTCGATGTCAGCTGGTTATTTATCAAACATGTCGATGAAATGCTGAGCTTCTGGCCTGACAGAAAAACCGGCGGGTTTGCGGCGATTATTCCAAGTCCACGGCGCGCCGCGGAGCTTTTGAACGGGCAAACGGACGACTTCAATTCTTCGGTTCAGACTCATCTTGATGAGCTCGTCAACGGAACCGGAATGCAACCGGCACTGCGCGATATTTTCGGTCTTGAGGAATCAGGAATTATCGAATTGCCGCTCCTGTATAATGCCGGCGAATACGGTGCGGTCGGACGATGGTCGAATCCGGTCAACTCAGTCGCGCTGAAGTCAGCTGTAATCTTCGGCCGCACCGATCTCCCCAAACCGGTGAATGCTGAAATCAAAGAAGCCATCGGCCGTCTTAACCTTTTTCCGGCGGGCGTTGATGACGGAACATATCAGTCCAAACTCGGAAATGTGCATTGTGCAACAAACTCCGTCCGTAAAATCCCGTCGAAATTATACTGGAAATAACCCGCCTGTTCTTCACCGGTTTTCGGGCACAAAAACATGCTGCACTCCGGCAATTGGCCCAATCATGTCAATTTTTTTATCATAAAAATCCGGCGTTTAAGTCAAATCGTAAATAGTTCAGCAATTCAGCCGATATCCACCTCCGGAGCATAACGGGCACGAGTTTATCTCGTTCAGGAGTCGTCTGTTGAAGTGGTTTAAGAACCAAAAAGGATTGTCTGCCGTGGAGCTGATTGTGGGGGCTTCGGTTCTCATCACAGTCTTTTCGCTTGCGTTTCGCAATCTGGTTCAACTCAAGTCGGGAATGAAGAGCGTAAATTCCTCAGGCCCGCACATGTATTTTGAAAGCTTTGCCGTTTCGAGGCTCAAACTTTATTTCGCAAAGTTGATGCAGTGGACAACACACGTCCGCCCGCCGACGGTTGCCGAATCGGCAGATTTTTACTGCAACGATGCATCCTACTTTGCATACTCACCCATTCGCGCAGTACAGACTCCTGCCGGCAATGCGAACATTGCCAACGCGACACTGGGTCTGGATTTAAGGCTCGCACTCAGCACTTTCAGCATCGCCGACCTCGCGCAGGGAAGCACAAATCTCATCACGGCTGCGGAAAACATGACCAACTCGAACCGGCCGTGGGGCGCAATGATCCCTTTCCACACCGTTGACGAATGGCGGCGTGCCCATTCATTTTCCGTCGACTGGTGCAGCTTTGCTCCGCCGCGAGGCCCCGGCATGAGCGCCAACGGCTCCATCGGACCCGAAATGTGTGACCAGTTTGCCCGCTGCACTCAGGAAGCAGGCAGACAGCGCTTGGAAAGACAAATAGGCGATTCCGACGGCGCAAACCCAAATATTTCCGGCCTGACGAACGCTGCGATGTGCTTTGTGTTCCGCGGCAACCTGTTTTCACGTGCAAATTTTAACAACGCTGCAGCAGATACGCCGGCAGGCATCGGAGTGATCGATAACCCCACAGCCATCGGACTTGCTGTCGCGCGCGTCCGGTTTGTCAACTCGACGACAAATTCTGAAATCAGCTGTGAGACGGCGGCAACCGAGATGAACAGAAGTCTGAAGGTCACTCTCACGTTGTATACGGCACTCAATGCTCATGTGCAGGATGTGAAGAAACTTCAGGTCCACAAATCAATTCGCGAGCTGACCAGCGAAAAACTCGGTGTTGCTATTCCCAATTGTAAAGCACCCGGACGAAAAAGCAGTCAACAGTTCAATTGCATTGCAGATCCGACGTGGAACTACGAATGCGCTCAGGAAGAAGGCGTCACTTGTCAATTTTGAGCGCGAGGAATGTGGAGGATACGGTATGAAAAGACTCTTCAAAAAACTGACCGGCTCGCAGACGGGCTCCACCACAACCACAAGTTTGCTCATCCTTTCGGGAGTCGCTGCCACAACCGCAGCAATTACCGACCTCAACCGGAGGCTCCGGCAGAGCAACGACAGCAAGGAACAAACATCAATCCTGCGCCGCTCGAACGAAGCGGCGATTGCCAATGTGTCTCAATTGGTCAATGTAGGAGCACTGCATTTCAACGACAGGTGCGGCCGGCTTGAACCGTCAACCGCGATTAACGAATACAACCTTGCAGACGGCTGCGGTGAAGTCACGAACAGGAATGAGCGCGATGCAATCAACTGTGCAAGCAACGATGAAGAGCAGCGCAGGTGGCTGTACACTTGGGATCCGGCAAGCAAAACGGCAGTTGTGCAAACCTGTTCGCGCATTGAATTACCGCTGCGCATCGTGAATTCTCAGGATCTGATGCGACAAGATCCGAGCTGCTCCGTTCGCGACGGAAAATTTATCAGATGCAACCAGCGCGTGAATGTAACCATCCTGAACTTCGACAGGCAAACCGGGCAAGACGGACAAGAGAGACGATTTGCGGTGGTCAAGGCACAACCCAACGGCCGGAACGCACAGGGCAGTTTTTTTGCAAGTCTGAACGGCAGAATCTCTTTGGGGATATTGAGCGGCAACGTCGGACTTGTCTCGCGCCACGGCGCATCGGACACGTGTTACTACATGCGGCCCATCGCACAAAAGGAAACACGCGGAAGCACAACCAACTTTGCTTTTCGTGCGCGCAGTTCCAAAGGAGACCTGAATATCAATGACATTGAACCCCGTCCGCACGGCCCAAATGCAGACGAGTTTCAGGGTGAGTATGATATGGAGGCCAAAGTTGAGGACTATGTCGTGCTAAAGGAATTGCGCGAGCAACTTCTCGAAAAGCTTTACAGACCGGCGACCGGATATCGGGGAGCACGTCCGGAATCGGAAAGCTGGAACGACAGCAATGCGAATGCATTTAATCCTCAAAACGGAGGACGTGCGCAGTATGTTGCCAGTGTCATTCAGGAGCAGAACTTTGTTAATCAGCAAACGACCGCATTTCTCGGAGTCCAGCCGCAAATTCCGAATGGTCCGCAGTTTCAATACTTTCTTGCCTCCAATCCGGATAATCCAAGCCAGCATTATCAGCACATCAAGAATTGGGACACGAAGTACCTGAGACACTACAAAGCGGGATGCGGCTCATCGGCCGGCGACAGTTCGGCAGATTTATATTTCTGCACACGCGTCGACGTACCCCTCAAAAGATACACAGCCTCTGCAGGCAGCAGGTGCAGAAGCGTAAACAAGACTGTGTTACCCGGTAACGAATTGAGGGAAGAAGGCAAGGAGGCGGTCGTTACGCGTAAAATTTACTATGCCGACAGGGCAATACAAACCAGCTGCGACAAGGACTGGGTCAAACGTGTTGAAGAGGTCGTCGCTGCGCACGAAAAGGAATATCAGAATATCCAAACCAACGGAAACTTTGATCATGAAATCACCGCAGCAATGGTCGTCTCGGCCCTCGAGGTGGATGACAATTTCCTGAAGGGCGGGGGGCGCTGGGCAAAAAACCCTCTGCGGCAGGCGTATTTTGATTTTGTGCCGGATGCAGCCAAAGCAGACGGCGCAACTCTTGTGGATGCGTACACTATCGCATTTGAGTCTCCTCAAAGAAGAATTGAAGAAATCAAAACTGAGGAAAAGCAGGTTCCCGGTGACGAGGAAGGAACCAGCAAAACAGTCAAAGAGAAGAAAACTTATATAACAGAGGGCAAATCGATCAATGTTAAAATTTCTCAAATTGAAGCCATGAACAGCAGGGGATTGGAAGTCGCATCGCACGAATCAAACAGCTGCGCCTACTTCAAATATTACGCACCGGAAGATGCGAAACGTTGCTCAATCAAATATGTAACCAGAAAAAACTCGCAAACTTTCGTGTGCAGGAACAACGACGGATGCTTTGACTCACAAACAAAAATCCGCATGGCCGACGGCAGCGACCGGCTCATTACCGATTTGGAGAAAGGTGAATTTGTATTCAATCCCGTAACGCAAAAACCTGCCAAAATCGTCAAGCTGACGATTGGACCGGAAAACAAACCTTTGCTCAACATCAGTGTCGGCCAATCGACTGTCCGTGTGACCGATTCACACCCGTTCATGACAAAACGGGGCTGGACTGCGGCGCGGGACATCAGGAAGGGTGAACTTGTTTTAACCTCACAGGGACAGTTTACCCCCGTCACCGGAATCACTCTTGGAGCTGCAGGCCGCATCGTCGTGAACCTTGCGCTTGAAGGACCGGCAAATGAGTTCGAAAAACACTATGTGCTTGCAGACGGCGTAGTGACCGGCGATCTGGTGATACAAAACATGCTCGAAGCAACAGCCAAGTCCAAGGAAGGACTTAAACATTGAAAAAGTTCTTCAAACCTTTGAACAATGAAAAAGGTTTAACTCTGGCAGAACTCTCGATTGTCATGACTCTCTCGACAGTCGTGAGTCTTGCCGGCGCGAATTTGATGAGTGAATACATGGCATCAGCCAAAACTCTTAGGATTCAGGCCGACGGCAATGCGGAACTCATTCGAATCATCGGCGACCTCACAAGGGAATTTCAAACGTCGCGGCAGTCGGAGCGGGCGTGCATTCTGCAAAGAACAGGAGGCGAAAATACCGATGCCAATCAAAGTCTGAATGACTTTGAATGTGCTGCTCAAAATCTTGGAAACGGTGTGGTAACCACGACTGACGGAATTGGTTTTGACATTGACAATGCCCGTCGGCCGCTACGCGCTTTCATCAACACCTGCCAAGCTTTCAACCCGCAAAACCTGCCTTCGGGCAAGGGAGGCCGGCACACTCCTCTGCGCTCTCCGAAAAATCTGAATTGGGCAGGTGCATCGCAAACATGCCCTGCCGATTGTGAGGGCGATACCAGACCTGTCGTGCGTTTCATCGGGACAAACGGACTCGTGGAAAACCGTCAGTACCCTGCCGTAAAGGGCAACGGAAATCTGGATTTGTGGGGGACGATCGTCTGCGCTGCACAGTTCAGGGACGTCAGAGACCTTCAAAACCTGAGCAGCCGCGATTTTGTCGCGCAATACCTCAATGTACTCGCTTTCGTCGGCCGCAGCAGGCATGACATTAAATTCCGGCGGGATACCAGCGGCCAGCTGCAGACGTATATATGGATGAGCGGCGGAACAGTGCTTGAGTTTTTGGACTCTCAGGAAATGTCGATATTCCGTTGCCGAACCGGAGACCCAAACTGCTGAATATTTTCAGCGTTTTTTGCCTTTCAATTGACTGTCAATCCATCGGTCAACATCACGCGCGAGGAGAACTTCTCCGTGGCCAACGCAAAACTTTTCGGTTCCCGACTCGCGCATCGCAATGATCTGACTCAGCGCCTCGCTGTTGTCCGAGCTCAGCGGATGAAAATTCGGCTGCCATGCAGGCGGTAATCCAAGATATCCGCCCATCATCAGATCGCCGACGCAGGCCTGTTTTTTGTCGAGCATGACGCTGACAGAACCGGCAGTGTGACCGGCAGAAACTCTGACTTCGCCCTCGACCCCAAAATCACCGAGGTCGAGCACGGATTCGACAAGGACATCTGCGTGCACGGGCGGAAAGCGCGCTTGCTCACCGAGCATACGTCCGATGAACGGCAGTTTTGATCCTGCCTTCAAAATCGATTTTCCTTCCTGCTCTCCCTGTTGCAGAAATTTTGCCGCCACTGAAGACGCTATGACAGGTACACCGGCAGCCTGCAAATAAGACGCGCAGCCGCAATGATCAAAATGCACGTGAGTCAGGATGAGCGCAGCAATGTCCTGAGGACGGATACCCAGCCTTGTCAGGCTTTGTTCAAGAAAGATCCTGTCGCTTTGACAACCGCAATCGACAAGCACACTTCGCCTGTCGCTGACAAGAAAAGCATTTGAAAATTTCAGCGATATCCTATTTATCTTCACTGCGCCGTTCTCCGAAAACAGTTGACCAGCGATTGTCGGCCGAAAGAAAGGGAATCAATTCAGTCAAAATTTCATCTGCGGCTTTTTTCCAGACCGGATCGCGCGAAAGTGAATGGTCCTCCTGCAGCGCATAGGCCTGCATTTCATTATTGAGGACGTATTTTGATGAGGTCTTGTACATGCTCTTTACAAAACTTCTGACAGCCAGAAGATCAAGCGGATTTTTGCCGACAACGGCATCAATCCTGTTTCTGTAATCTTCCGATTCAAAATAGACTCCGTGCAGATATTCATGCGACGGGATGCCTGAAAAGATTGAAAACAAATTGAAGGTCAGCAGGAAATCCCACTCACGGGACAATAGAATTTTCCAAAGAGATTCCTCTTCTTCAACCGGACTGTCTTTTTTTCTGATTTCAGCGGAAGCGTTTATAAAGTCATTGCGTCTGATGTCGTGTCCCTGCCAGAATTGCAAAAAGGGGCTGCTTTGGTGCTCGGAGGCTGTCAAAACACCTTGGTCCTGCTCTATCAGCGCGGACACTCTTCCAAGTGCAAGTGACGTCTGCCGTGAGCCGTAAGTTAAACAGACCAGCGCACTTTTGAACTCCGCGGCCATCGCACAGACAAGATCGGCCTTCCTGTTTTCTCCTACCGACAAAGACTGATATGCCAGCGTTTTCCATTGCGACAATGAGAATTTTTCACGCAGAAAAACAACCCTCGGCCACTGTTTTTCGCTTACCTTTAATTCTCCGTAATGCTCGGGATGTGTCCAAACAGTCATTGCCGGTGCGAGCGTCAGCGCCCTGTCCATTCTTTCGTCGTGGAGACACGCCCGCCTGCTGCCGGCAAAACAACCTGCGATCAAATCTTCGGAATCTT
>RFOM01000105.1 GCA_009926615.1 Pseudomonadota bacterium | reverse complement strand
TGCGCCGTTCCGAGATCGCAGCCGAGATGACTCAGGATGTTTTTTTGAAACTGCACTCAAAAATTCATCTCTACCGGCAGGGAGAGCGCGCTTTGCCGTGGTTTTTTTCCATCGTGCATAACAGTTGCATCGATGAGCTGCGGCGGCAGACGGTTGCATTTAAAGTTTTGGATTTATCGTCGGCGGCTGACTCGGTTGCGGCAAACGCAGCTGCCGAGACCGCGGACGGCAAAGGATCGCTTTCAATGGCGATTGGAGATGCAATTCAGGAGCTGTCGGCCGAACAGCGCCGCGTTCTTGAATTAAGGGTGACTGAAGGAAAGACGTTCAGGCAAATTTCTGCGGAGACCGGCAAGAGCGAGGTCGCTCTGCGAAAATTATACAGCCGTGCAGTCGAAACATTGCGGGCATGGTTTTCGGAACAGGATCGGAAGGAGGGCAGAGAATGAAAGACAAAGGCGATCTGGAGGAATTCGTCAGCGCTTCGGGCGACCTGCCCGAGGGTGTGCAGGCGGAACTGCAGCAGACGGAAAAAAAGATTTCAGCAGACCTTGTGCGTTCAAAAAAATTCTTTTTCGTTTCATTTTTTGCTCTGACCGTGGCTGGTTACTTTTGCTCTTTGTCCGTGTGTTCCCAATATTCAATTGCATTCACCTCACTTTCGGTGAACGTGGCCTCAGTCCTGCATCAGTTGCCCGATCCGTGGTGTCCGATCGTCTGCGGACTTGTCTTTTCGTTTCTTCCGACGGGCGGTCTTTATGTTTTTTTGGATCGGTTTCAGCGCCGTCGGATGATTCTCCGGTTTTGGTGGCTTCCCGTTCTGACAACACTTTTTTCTTGTCTGCTGATGTCACAATTGCCGGCGGCCATGCAGCATCAGGGAATGCATGCTTCTCATCACGGACTCCGGCATCTTCAGGGCGATTTGGCATGGCTTGCATGGTGGATGACGTCGGCGATTGGCGTTCCGCTGATTTTTTTATTCGCGGCCAAGTTCGGAGCTTACCGAACAAAATCAGCGGGCTCCCGATGAGAAGCGCCGCTGCATGTGATGCACACTCTATTGAGCTTTTTCAACTTCTATCCGGCTGAGCCGAATGAGCTTGCCCTGTTCGATGTCATACTGGCTGATACCGTCTTGTCCTGTCGTGATGAGTGTTTTTTCCAAAGGAATAACGTCAAAGCATTTTTCATCGCGCACGCCGGAGAGCTCCAGCGGAGAGTGAGGATTGCTGATGTCAAATTCAACCATTCCATGATCGCCGTCGCAGATAAAGAGCCGCTTGTCGGCGATTCCCAACCCTTTTGGTGCATGCATCGGGATTGAGGCGATCTCAAACGGAAAGCTCCGGTCCTCAATATCGACAACCTTGAGAACATTTCTTGTGCCGCCGCATCTGGGATTGTCGTTCCGCAGGGTGACGTAGGCAACATCTCCCGATGTGACCACCGGATCGCAGGCGCGTGCGTGGCGGTGAAATCCAATTTTCACAGGCCGGTCCGGATTTGTGACAGCATAGATATGCAGCGCGGATTCTGACCCGACAAACAGATGCTTGCCGTCGTTGAAAAGGGTTTCAATGTCCAAAGCGACTCCGGTGAACCCGCTCTTTGTCGGGTTTGCGGCGACCGAAATGTCGAACACATCAATGCCGCCTCCTGATATGATGTAGAGTTTTTCATTCATGACACTGAATCGGGCGGTTGAGCCTGTCTTTGCATCCGATGCTCCTGCCGATTGACCCGATTTCGAAGGCGCCGCCGCCCCCATTTCCTGCCTTGTTTGGCTTCCGCAGGCGGCAGCGGCAAGGGTCAGGGTGATGACGGAGATAAATTTGATAATTGATGCGCAGGAATTTGAGAATTTCATTTTGAAGTCCTTTCGGCGGAGGTGTCCGATTCGCAGCTTGAATGGTCTGCATGGTCTTTTGTGCTTGCGCGTTCAGTGCGCTCCGAAACCTTTGAACGTTCGGAATCAGAGGATGCCGGATTTTCTTCAGGAGACGTTTCATAGCCGACCACAACACCTTTTGCAGCGTCCAGATTGGCATCGGAAAAGCGGATTCTGTTGTTTTTGATTGCCTGATAGGGTTTCCAAGGGAACGTGCCATTGACTCTTTTGACAAGCTCGGGCTTTGCATCGTTCATCCGAATTGCAAGCAGATCAACAAAGCTGTCGGCGTACACGATTCCGTCTTTTGCCGCGAGGTCGACATTCCCCGGTATATTGAGGAAATATTTCGGCTTGGGTGCTGCTGGATCGCTGTTGTCGTAAACATGCACACCGATATTCGGTTCGCTCACCAGAAGCAGTTTGTCCATGACGAGAATTTTGCCTGATTCGCGCAGAGGCCGCGGTTCCCCGACAGCAAATGCCGCGCGCAGGTCGCTGTAGCTTAAATAGACGGGAACGTGCATTGGTCTTGCAGCCCAGCTCAGGTCCGACGCCCTCGGAACAGCAGACGAGCTCGTAAATGCAATTGGGCAAGCAGTCGGCGGAAGGCTATATGAGGCTGTGTTGCATAGTGCGCCCAGACTCAAAAGCGGAATTTCAAATCGACGTTTCGGAATGTTTTGAAGTTTGGTCGCTGAGCAGAAAGCGGCTGCTGAAACACCAAGAACGACGGCTAGCAGGTCGAAAACATCGAAGGTTCCGAGCGAGAATATTTTTTCAGCGAATTCCAGACTGAAGTTCAGGAGAATCCACAGAGCCGCTGCCTTGGACTTTTGGGCTCCGAGACCGACAGACAACAGCATGAATGCAAAGGAATGAATGAATGACGGAAACGAGCCTGCGATAATCCCCTGCGGCAGAAGCTTAGCTGTTTGATAGGGAAACGCCGGTGAAATGACGTATCCCCGAACAAACACGTAGAACATCAGGCCGGTGATCAGCGAAAGCCCGCCGGCAAAAACGTGGAACCATTCTTTCTTCATTGAATCCTCGTCCGAAGATGCCAAGACACTGATTCGAGGAAATCTCTTTTCAGGGCTTGGCAATGATTTCAAAGAGGAAACGACCCGCATTCAACAATGCTGCAGGAAAATAATGGGCTATTAATTTTATATTTATTTTGGATACTTAGAGTTTATTGAGAATGTTTTTCAATATCATATTGGATTTTACGTCCGTGGTGACGCCGCCGTTCACGAATTCGTAACTGGTGAGCCGCCCAAGACTGCTGTTGGACAGAGTGAAGACTTTGGGAACACGGTTGTCGAGCGCAAATCCTGCCAAAACGGATGTGTCCGCAGGACTGTGCGACAATTCGATTTGAAATGTCGTGGTGTCGAGCAGGACGTGCTTCGAGACAGTCCTCAGCATGCGGCTGTTTGCGACCGCATTGCGTCCGCAGACGATCAACAGTTTGCCGTTGTATAACCGCTGTCCCAGCAGTGTCTCCTCACACACGGCAGGAACTGTTGAAACAAGTTGGACCGGATCCTGCGAAACGTCAAAAAAATCGAGCCGGCCGTCTTTGCCCTGAATTGCAAATGTATTGGGCCCCACTGGTATCGGAGGCGATTCCGAGTTGCTGTTTTGGGAGGGAGTCTCCGCGGGCTGAAAAATTCGCAGCGCATTTTCACCGCTGCAGGCTTTTGCGAAGTGCAGGAAAATGAGCCGTCCGTCTTTTTTGCGGATCAGGACACCTTCGTAGGTCGTGCTCAGTGCATACGCCACAGGGAGAGTGGAATCATCAATTTGGCCGACGCGGTTCAAATCGGCGGCAATGCACAGTTGAGACTGTGTCGCAGAGAAACGTGTTGCACCCGTGAGGTCGGTTCCGGTGGACTGGAAGCGGGAGAACTTAAGCTGCAGGAGATCCAGACTGACCATTGAGTCGTTGGTTGCCGATGTAAAAAATGAGTGGACGTGTTGTGTGTATTTTAAACGGGCACCGGTTTCGGACAGCGGGAACAGTGCCTCATTGTGAGGAAGAGTTGCAGTCCGTGCTGTAGGATCATTTTCAAGAAGATTTATGACTTCTGATTTTGAATCGTAAGTGACCACAAATTGGGTTTCATTGGCCAGTCTGCCCGTCGCATATGAGTGAGTGACCGGAGCGACCGATTGTCCTCCGTTCATCAGAAAAAGCCTGAGAAAGTTTGAGTCCCGCAGGACAACACCGTCACGGACCGGAGAAGCTGTCCGGTCTTCGTCGGAGTCGGGCAAATATGATGACCAGCTCTCTTCACCCGATGCGGTGTTGAGGACAATCAGGCGACGTTCTTTGGGCAAATAACCGGCCAGTCGGGATTCGCCCGACAAAGGCACTTCCGAAACGGTAATGCTCAGTTCGTTTGATTTGATTTTGAGGGGAGCTCCCGCGCTGAACATTTCTTTGCCTGAGCAGCCTGTGACAGCAGCAAGCAGAGCAGCGGACAGCGCAAAGATGCATGCAGACACACCGCGGGAAGTTGATTCGGGAGCTTGGAATTGAACGCGGTCATGCATCTTATAACTCCTTCGCGGGTGAGCCGAATTCCCAGTGCAGACCTGTGCGCACGAACTTCGAGTTCATCGGAAGTGCGCCAAACAGTCCGAATGCACGGGTTTCGAAGTTTTGTCCGACGCCGAGCGAAATACGCAGCGGCAAAGAGGTAAGAATTTTTATATTGGATTCTCCCAGCCATCCCCAAGCATACGATTTTGATTCGGCGCTCAGACTTTCCTGCGTCGTCATGTCCTGCAGCGTCAGTGTGCTGAGTGCGAGATACCCCTGAATGCCGGCGAGAAAAGAAAATCTCCTGCTCAAGTCAAATGCTTTTGAAATGCCGGTCACCCATCTTTTTGAAGTCAGTCTTGCGGTGAGATTTGGCCGGACTTTGTGGCTGAGTGTTGGATGAAAGTTGAAAGCGGCATTGAGGTCCCATCCGGTGATCCTCCCTCCAAAAATCAATCCGTGGGAGAAATACCCCGAAGAGCCGGTCAGTTTCTTGAATTTTGCATCATCCGCTCTTTCGTAGGACGGTGACAGGGAGACGTAAAAAGGATGAGGAGCAAGAACTTTCTGAAGTGAAATGATTTCTCCTGCACCCGCCTTCAGCGCAAATGTGCGGGGTTCGCTGTCATCGGGGGAATAGACGGTGACCTCGTTGTCGCCGTTCTGCAACGGAATTGCAAAGGGGAGTTCGACGGGTGCTCCTTTGGCAATACCAATCGAGTAGCCCTCAAATCTTTGCGAATAAGCCTCCAAAACCGGTCTTCCGTCGCCCTTGCGCTGTCCCTTGAGAGGAAAATCGCCGTCACCGATAAATTCCGCTTCCAGCGTAGGTCTTTGCCGGCCCTGTGTGAAAATGTACGTGCGTGTTTTTGCGTAATCATGTGCTTCGAGAATCGAGACTGCGCCGTCGCTGTTTTTGTCACCCGCAGTCAGCGCTTCCAAAAGAAAATGCGAATAGACGTCTGCCTTCAGTTCATCAGATTCAAGAGCAGTTTCATTGCGCGAGGACGCTGCAAGGATAACTGTTCCTTCCGAGACTTTATCGAGAGAACGAATTTGTGTTCCTTTTTCCCCTCTGCGGAATTCTGCAACTTCGGGCGTGTAACGGGATTTTCCGGCTCCCGAATGGCAGGTTGCCAAAATCAGTGCTTTTCGCCGCGGCCGCAGGCTGTCCATCCAGCGCCGGAGTTCGGCATGCGAGAGCGAGGTGCGGGCAAGATTTCTGTTGAGAGTGTCATGCAGAACAATGACGGGTTCCAGAGAATTGGCAGGTCCCATTTTCAGAGTTCCGTGAGAGGAAATATAAAAAAGGACAACATCGTCGGCAGCTGCGTTTTTTTGAATCTCCGCGAGCTGCCTGCGGACTTCGGCAAGTGTCGCTTTTGCACCCGACAGACTGGTTTTTACCGTTTTAAATTCTGTTTCGTTTCCGAAATTCTGCAAAAGGGCGGAAGCATCTGATTCAGCCCATTTCAAAGCGGGCCAAAACGGATCTTCGAAATTGGAGATACCTGCCGTGATAAGATGAAGAGTGGCTTTGCGCGTTTTTTGGATTGCCTCGGCGGCAGATGCTTCGCTTCCTGCGCAGACTCCTAAAAACAGAACAGTCAGAGCGAATCCGAAACTGCAACTGTTCAGAAATTTTTGCAGAACCGAATAGGCGGAATCGCGGAATACAATTCTGTTTGCAGACCGCGCTTTCATTTTTTAAAGGCTCCTGTAAAAACACTGACTCTTGTATTTTTCGGCACGGCCGATCATTTCTGCAGCCGAAAGCCGTTCCGGCGGCATTCCGCCGTTCGCAGGTTTAAGACAAATCAGGGTGGCGCTCCCGCTTTCGAGTGCATATCGCCACGTTTGCCCCCCGAGGGTGGCCTCGTTGTACTGTTCCAGCGGCGGAGTGAGAGGGTCGAGCCTGCGGATGAGTTTGAGTCTTCCGTCTTCGTGCACTTCGACGCGCAGATTACGAATACCCCGAGTTTTGATTTGAATCGTAACAAGATCGACGGACTGCTGATCGTAGCTTTCTCCGGTTTCAGGACCAATCAGTGTAAAGTCGGCATCGATCAGCGGCAGGTCGGAAATTTGTCCTGTTCCGCTTTTGTTCCTTCCGTTCGACTTCAACGAGGCGGCAACGTCCTGCTGCAGTTCCGTGCCGGCTGCAAATTCATCATCCGGACTCAGGCTTTTCCCGTCGGGAATTAAGATAAAAATCAACAGTGAAGCAGCCCAGAGTGCGGCCTGCAGTTGAGTCCGGCGGTATGACAGAAATCTTTTTGAATTCTGTTGAGCGTCAAACTCCGCGACCATCAGCTGTGCAAATTCCGCGTCACTCAAAATTCTGTCAGCCCGCGGCGGGTTTTCAGGATTATGATTCATCGGCCATCCTCCCACGCGGATATTTTTTTCAGCAGTAAATCGCGAAGTTTTTTGCGCATCCGTGACAAACGTGCGGTGACTGTGCCCGTGGCCTCGCGGTTTTCGGTTGCAATTTCCTTGATGCTTTTGCCCTCAAGATAAAATGCTCTCAGTGTTTGTCCGTCGGGTGATTTGTCAATCTCGCGAATGGCTGCGGCATACAGCCGTCCTTCAAACAGGTCCTCCTCCGACGGTGACTCCGGTTCGTCCGGCATCAGAGTCCGGTGCACCGCAAATGCGTCGGATTTGCGTTGCATGCGGGATGTTTTGCGAAACTCGTCGAGACAAAGGTTCCGGATGCTCACGGCCAGCCATTGGGCAATGCTGCTTGGGCCGTCAAGTTTGGCCGAGTGGGCATACAGCCTGAGGAACGCCATTTGAATCACATCGTCTGCGGTCACGGGATCGACCCCGCAACGCAGAGCAACGTGACGGGCAAACTTTTGGTAATGACGAAATGTGATTGAGCATGCCTGCTCCTCGCCCTTTTGCAGGGCTTCAAAACAGGTGCGGCTGATGTGCTCCATGAAAAGTTCCCGTTAATTCCTTTTAAACTCAGGTATTTCCTTTTCATGACTCTATCATTTTGTGCTTCTGACTCCAAAGACTTAGGACGATGCAAGCCGGCTGCAGTCATCGCTCACCTCCACAGTTCTGAGGAGGAAACGGCAGCCACGCTCTTTGCTGCAAACCGGCGGTTTGCAAATTTTTGGCTGCCCTGTCTTCACGCAATGGCGAGGGGTTTCCACCCGACCATCAGGGTAGATGCAAAAGCGGGCGGGTCCGATTCAGCGGGGAGAACTGAACTCAGCCGAACGCAGGTGTTCTCCGACGGAATCGACCGCGGATTCGCCGAAAAGCGACGAGCATGATTCAAGCTCTTTTTTGCCGTAGTCATTTTTTGTGACGTGGTACGCAGTATAATCGTGGGCCAAAGAGAAGATTTTCAAATTTGAAGGGGTGATCGGCGCGTCTTTCAGGTCCTCTTTGATTTTTGCTTCGGCTGCCGTGGTCCATTCGCCGGAAAGAAAAAGATGTTTTGTTCGGGCAAAGGACCAGAGTGAGTAGGGCGCGGTCCGCGGCAAACTTTTGAGCAAAGGCAGGGAAACGACGTGCTGAGTCAGGTTCAAATCACAGGCCTGCCAGTTGACTACCGGTTCGCCCAAACGAACCTCGCCCGCAGACGCGCTGATTTCAAGATCTGCAAAACTCTGCGTGCTGCCGGCTTTGAGAGATTCGCCGACCTTGCCGGCCCAGTCTGAGGGTGAATTTCCGGATAACTGGGCATTCATGTTTCCGACGGTCGTTTGCAGAAGAAACACGTTCTGTGCACCCGCAGAGTTTTTCACCGCCGATTCGACGGGTGAAACCAAATCGGACGACAAAACCAAATCACGGGGGCCGAAAAACACGGGATGGGCTGCAAGTTGAAGAAGGCTCAACGGCACCGCACCCGAGGCTGATTTGAAAGATGTGAGTGTGATATTCGATGCCGGTTGCATGTCCTTAAAACGGCTTTTGAACAACTCCGGCTGATTCACCGACTGAACTTCAATACTTTGAATGTTTTCTGAGCTGCGGAGTGCCGTTTTGAGTGTTTCACTCAGAGTTCTCAGGTAGGTGTCGGTCAGATTCGGGTTAAACCGGTCGCAGACAAAAGCACTCCACAAGGGATGTTCCGAAATGCCCGCCGGTCCGGAATGAGTGTGGGTTGCAACCACGATTGTGTTCGTTGCCGAGGGTTCGGAATCCGGCACCAGAGTTTTAATTTGTTCATGTATTTTGCGGGTCAGGTCCGAGGTCACCGCGACCAGATCGAGAGAGATGAGAAACAATTTTTCGGCAGCTCCGTCGTCACGCCTTGTTCCGAAAACTGCGGCGCGGATCAGCGGCGGATTTTCAACGCGCTCATAAGGCCTGCAAAATGTTGTGTTTCCGCCGGCGGGAAAAAGCGGCGGAAAAAACCGTCTGCCGATGCCGCCGAATCCGCTGAGGGAAACAGGTTTCTCGGGAATAAAAGCAGATGAAGCAGCGCCGACGGTCAGCAGCGTGCCCTTCAACGGGGTCCCGAG
>RFOM01000104.1 GCA_009926615.1 Pseudomonadota bacterium | reverse complement strand
GCAAGTTCAAGCAACTCCGCACATAACGCGGGTGCCGTTTATGTTTACCGCCGCACTGGCACCACTTGGGCACAAGAGGCCTATCTGAAAGCGGCCAATGTGGAGGCACTTGATGAATTTGGCTACTCAACTTCACTTTCAGGTGACTCCCTCGCGGTGGGTGCATGGACCGAAAAATCAAACCAAAGCACCATCACCAATGGCACTGGGGCAAGTTCAAGCAACTCCGCACAAGACGCGGGTGCTGTTTATGTTTACCGACGCAGCGGCACAACTTGGACACAAGAAGCATATGTGAAAGCTTCCAATGCTGAGGCATGGGATAATTTTGGAGACAGGGTTTCTCTATCCGGCGACACTTTGGCAGTTGGGGCATTCAAAGAAGATTCAAATCAGAACACAATCACCAATGGCACTGCCGCAAGTCCAGACAACTCGGCTGCCGACTCAGGAGCCGTCTATGTTTACCGTCGGACGGGCTCAATTTGGTCGCAAGAGGCATACATCAAAGCGGCAAATGCTGGAGCGGGTGATTATTTTGGCCACTCAATTTCGCTTTCAGGCGAATCGCTTGCTGTGGGTGCTTTATACGAAGACTCAAATCAAACCACGATCACCAACGGCACCACAGCGAACGCGGATGACTCCCTCACGAATTCGGGTGCTGTGTACGTGTATCGCCGCATCGGAACAAACTGGGCACAAGTGGCGTTTGTAAAAGCAACAAATGCGTCGTCTGATAGTTTTGGCGCATCCGTTGCGCTTTCAGGCGACACCTTGGCTGTCGGTGCCTATGCAGAAAAGTCA
The DNA here is from genome assembly GCA_009926615.1 of Pseudomonadota bacterium. Lineage (GTDB taxonomy): Bacteria > Bdellovibrionota_B > Oligoflexia > Silvanigrellales > Silvanigrellaceae > RFOM01. The sequence goes on along the minus strand of RFOM01000104.1, from coordinate 8,276 downwards.
AACCAAACCACCATCACAAATGGGACAACTGCAAGTGCCGACACCTCAAAGCAATCCTCAGGTGCTGTTTATGTGTACCGCCGCAGCGGCACGAACTGGGCTCAAGAAGCCTATTTAAAATCTGCAAATTCCGACGCGTATGATTTTTTTGGCTGGTCTGTTTCCCTTTCGGGCGACACTCTCGCGGTGGGCTCCAATGTTGAAGACTCAAACCAAACCACAATCACCAATGGCACCACAGCAAGTGCGGACAACTCTGCATCCAACTCAGGTGCTGTTTATGTCTACCGCCGCAGCGGCACGACTTGGGCGCAAGAAGCCTATGTGAAGGCGGCCAATGCGGAGGCGGATGATCAATTTGGACAGTCTGTTTCTCTGTCAGGAGACACTCTCGCAGTGGGCTCCGCTGTTGAAGATTCAAACCAAACCACCATCACCAATGGCTCCACAGCAAGTGCGGACAACTCTGCATCCAACTCAGGTGCTGTTTATGTCTACCGCCGCAGCGACCGCATGTTCGATCCGGATATTCGAATTTCTGCCGCAACCACCACAAGCATCACACTCGCGTGGAGTGCCAACCTTGGAAACACAACCACGGTAAAGGTTGCCCCAGCTTCAAGCGGTACTGCAACACCAGCTGCGAATTGTACCGGCGGAACGGTGCTGAATGCCGGCGACACGAGTTACACCTACACAGGCCTGACTGCCGAAACAAAATACGGTTTCCGCGTTTGCGCGTGGGATGGCACGAATGCTTCGGGCGGAACAACAATATGGGCTGAAACGTCCAGCCTTGCGCCCACATTGACTTCGGCAACGGTGGCTGGCTTCAAACCCACCTTGAGCGGAACGTGCGACACAGCTGCAACTCACACGGCCACCACAACACTCGGAACAGTTCAAAGTGTGACGTGCACATCGGGAACTTTATCGGTGGTCGTGCATTTGCCATCTGGAAGCGCCGCATTCAACGTTACGGTGACATCCACAAGCAGCGGTGGCACCGTTAATTCAGGAGCAGTTTCATTTTCACGCACAGCCTCAACTTGCCCCGCCGGTTATGTGGGTGTTCCGGCCAGTGGAATTGCTCAGCTGGGTAATGCCAGTGCCTCAAGCGGGAACGCAAGCTGGTGGCTTGATACCAGCAAAGATTTTTGTGTGATGAAGTATCCAGCCAAGGACAACAACTCATCCACATATGCAACAAGCACACAAACGGGCACACCGTGGGTTTCAATACCTCGCGGTACAGATGAAACGACCGCAGGCAGCGCACTCAAAGCATGTAAAGATGCTGGTGCAAACTACCGCGTTATTTCAAATACCCAATGGCAAACTGTCGCCCGCAACGCCGAAAGCGTCGGTGCTAACTGGAGTGGCGGGGCAGTGGGCAGTGGGTCGATGGCGCGCGGCCACACAGACAATTCGCCCGCAAATGCTTTGGATAACAATGGTGCCGATACCGATGGCTATTTGGGAACAGCCAACAACGCAGGCCAAGCAGTTGGATCGGGCTGGGAACAACGCCGCACCCAAACCCTCAGCAATGGCGAAGTGGTGTGGGATTTTGGTGGCAACGTGTTTCAGTGGACGAGCGATAACTATCCTGATTTGGGATTGAACCCTTACATCAGCTCGAGTTGGGATGAATTCAGCAACACGACCAATTTTCCCACAGCTGCCGGAAGCATCAATCGCCTCTTGTTTGCTCCGAATGGAAGTTTTAATTCAACTCAAAATATCGGAAAGATGTATGGCGCTGGTGGGTCAAACGACACGGTACGTCGTGGTGGCCACTGGGGCGACGGTGCTATCGCAGGTTTGTTCGCAACCATACTTAACATTTCCACAGCGGGCTCGAGCACAGTGATCGGCTTCCGCTGCGTCTACCTCCCTTGAAATTATCCAAGCCCGTAGCCCAGTGCCAAACGCGCAGCAAAGAAAACAAAGAGCAGGGCGGCAAGAATGCGAAACACGTTCATCGGAATGCGCTTAAGCAGCTGAGGCCCTGCAACCACGGCAAGTCCGTCGGCAATCATCATTCCCAAAGTTGTTCCCGCGGTGACCCACAACAACTGGTCTTTGTGGGCTGCACCAAGGCTCACGGTCGCGAGTTGGGTTTTGTCGCCCATTTCGGCGATGAAAAATGTGATGAGCGTAGTCATAAATGCGTTGCCGCGGGATTTGCCGGCATCGTCATCGTCTTTGTCGGGAACCAATACCCAAGCGGCGAAACCGACGTAGAGAACAACCAGCGACCAGCGGAGGGTGTTGGCCGCCATAAATCCTGCGGCAGCTGTACCGAGGTAGGCGGCCAGCAAATGATTGGCAACCGTAGCAACAAAAATCCCGAGCATGATCTGCACAGGTGCTTTGTATCGGGCAATCAGGGCAAGCGCGAGCAACTGTGTTTTGTCACCCATTTCCGAAAGTGTGACGAGGGTCACCGAATCTGCAAATGAACTCAGCATGCAAACAAATCTCTCTCTTTAAAAATCAAACAATACAATTTCGTATCACTTTATCAATTATGACGATGCTTTGCAAAATTGCTTGGCCATCTGCGAATTTCGAAATGCCGACCTCTCGAAGGAACTTTGATATAATCATTTTGCATATCTCACATTCCTAGAAATATATTTAAGTTATCGATCAGGTTCTGTAGAACACCCCTCGTTGAATGCAGTCCATGTTGGCCTGCAACACTTGAGGAGGTTCCCATGTTTGTCCGTTTTTCTTTTGTTTGTGCAGCCGTTATCGCCCTGACCACCGTTGCTCCTGCTCCCGCGCTCGCCTCGGACGTTGCCCTGACCGGCTCCGAACCGCGCTTTTGCGCTGATATGATGTCGTCCGTTTTTCATCCGCAAACGGGTGAGGAATTTGTGACCCGCGATCTGTGCGAATACAACGACCTGATTGAACAGGGATACCTGCCCGAAAAACCCAAAAAATGCGCACAGACTTTTGGCTATGTTCTCAACAAAAAGACAGGCGACGTGGCTGAATACAAAAGCTCGTGCGAGCTCGAAGCCCTGATGGGCGCAGGTTACCAGCTGCTGTTGAGAAAGCCCCGCTGATTAACCTTGCGGGCGGGTTTATTTTGCAAGGCTTTCTTCAAGAAAGTTTTGCATGGCTTGCCAGCTGCGCTGATCTGCCGTGCGGTTATATGCCGACCCTTTTGCAGGATTGTTGCCTGCAAAAGGGTCGGTAAACGAATGAACTGCCCCGCCGTATTTAATCAGTTGCCAGTCCACTTTGTGCGCGCGCATTTCATCTTCAAATGCGGCCAGATTCGCTGCCGGAACAACCGGATCATCTGCACCGTGAAGCGCCAGAACACGGGCTTTGATGTTCTTGCCGTCCGCAGGTGAAGGACTGTCGAGACCGCCGTGAAAGCTAACAACCGCGCGAACATCGGCACCGCTGCGTGCAAGCTCAATTACGGCAGTCCCGCCGAAGCAATATCCGACGGCAGCAACAGGAAGCGATCCTGAAATACTTCTGAGCTGCAACAGGCCGGCGTTTAACCGCTCGCGAAATAATTTTCTGTCTTTGTAATACGCTGACGAATTGGCACGTGCTTCGTCCGGATTTTTCGGACGAACGGACTTACCGAACACGTCCGCTGCAAAAACGGTATAGCCCAATGCAGCAATCGCGTCGGCTTTCATTTTGGTTTTGTCGGTCAGCCCCATCCAGTCATGGACAACCAGAACGCTGCCTTTCTTTCCGTCACCGGAGCGATAACCCTCCATTTGCACAGAGCCTGCGGAGTAGGGCACTGCCTGACCTTTGAAGCTTTCGGCAGCACCGGTTGCAGATGATGCGCTCAGAACGATAACTGCAGCGATTCGCTTAAACATGATCCATTTCCCCTGATAGTATGAGGTTTTCCCAAACATCGGCTGGTGCCTTAGACCGCTGAGGGTGTACACTTCTGAAAAGTTTACTCCAAGAGGAGCTCCGATGATCTGCTCAAAAACCCTCGTGACCGGCCTTGCACTCTGCGCTGTCCTTTCTGCCTGCGGCGGAGCCGAAGATGCGCGAATAAATTCGCGTACAACTGAATCTGTGGACTACATTTCGGTGGTTGTTAAAAACCTTCGCGGACCGTTTATTCAGGAAAAGAAAACAAAAATCTGCTACGCCGTCTTTGCAGGCCCGCAAGGCTTTCCCAACGATCCCAGAGCTGTCGTGCTCAACGGCTGCAAGGATGTCACAAGCTCGGTTGAAGCCTTCCTGATAGAGAACCTTCCCCCTTCGCAGGACGGTTATGTTGTCAGCTTCTTTGAGGACATGAATCTCAACGGCAAACTCGATACACGCTCAATTTTCGGAATACAGGTTCCCGATGAGCCGTTCGGTTTCACCCAAAACCCGCCGCTTACAGGCGCACCGACCTATGAAAAATGCAAAATCATCCCACAGCGGAACGGTGAAACCTTTGAAATACAGATGAAGAAAATTGGAGGAGGGTGAGTTCGGAAGAATTTCTGAACCGCCAAATCCATGAAGCACATCCCTCAGAGCTGTGACCTTCAGTTTTATGTCTGCGTCAACGAACGCTCCGACAAGAATCCGCTGCCGAGCTGCGGAAGCACCCGCGGCAACGAAATTTTTGAATTTCTCAAACAGCAAATTATCCCTTGGGCAGCCCAACTCGGACTGCGCGTTTGGGTCAACCGCAGCCTGTGTCAGGGCTTTTGTGCGGCACAGGGTGTCACAGTCAGTGTTTTTCCGATGCAGTTGCGGGTTCAGGCGCTTGCCTTGGCAGACATTCCGCAACTTCTGAAAGACGTTGAAAAGCGTCTGCCGAAGGAATTTACCGATTCATTAAAAATTTATTTTCCGATGAATCCAAAAAAAAAGGAACCGCCTGAAACAAGCGGTTCCTGCCCCCTGCCGGAGACTCAGTCAAAAGACCCAATCAACGGCTGCGAATGACAATCTTCCTGCCCGCACCACAGTCTTTTTCCTGATCGCTTGCATAGGTGTTCTTATAACCGCGCACAAAGTACTCGCCGACCTTAAGAGCGCTGATCGGGATTGTGACGTTGCCGGTTGCAGAAAGATTTCCCATCACATTCCGGCTGACAGTCTGAGTAACAACTGTACCGTTGCCGTAGGTGTTTGAGCCTGAACTGTGCTGCAATTCACTCGAACCCCAAACCTTTTCTCCGGTGGCGGCATCGATGATTCTGATCCGATCACCACCGCTCAGCTGGAGAAAAACAAATCCAAATTGAACAGGCGCTCCTGCTGCTTTGGTGTAGGTGAGCTGTGACATTTTGATTTCACATGCATCCGGCAAACCGTTGCTCAGTGAAAGGCTCTCTGCATCTTTCAGCAATTCCTCGTGAGAGAACTCAGCTGCCGCATTGACCGAGTCGGTCGTATCGTTAATGTTTCCGGCAGTGCCGCATGCTGCCAAGAGTCCAAGTGAAAGAAGAGAAACTGACCCGATCATTTTCATATAAAAAACCCTTTTTTTTGGGAGGCAGAATTGCCTCTTGAAATACTCTTCGGATTTTTTTTATGCATATTTAATTATTGAAAAAAAGTCATTATAAATCGTATTTTATAATTTTTATACAGTTTTTTGAATAAATAATCCGCATATCAAAATAACAGTCCGAAATTGCACTGTAAAGTTTCCGGAAACAATCTCCGAGCTCAGAGAGGTCGGTGGGTTGAAATTCGGGGAGGGTGTATGAAACAGAAAGTCACATTCTTTAAGACCTCGGCCATTCTGGTCTTTTGCTCTTTAACCAGTTCCGAGGCTTTCGCTCAAAAGGTCTTATGCCTCGGAAAACAAGTCCCAGCCAACAATGTCATTATTAGTTACGGATCCAGCCTTTCGTGCGGTAGCACTCAATTCGGCGGAAATAACACGATGACGGTAAAAGTACCGGGACCAACCGAAACAATCTGCGGAGGATCACCGATTCCGTCGGGCTATGTTGTCATTGGATTTACCAATCAGGGTTTCTGCGGAAGTTCAGGACTTGGAGGCAACAACGCAACGATCATCAAAAAACCGGGTACAACCGAAACCGTTTGCGGAAGTTCGGCCATCCCTCCGAACTACGTTGTCATAGGCTACACTAACCAAGGCTTTTGCGGTGGATCCGGATACGGTGGCACCAACGCAAAGACAATCAAAATCCCCGCCAAGACGGAGACGATTTGTTTCGGATCCCCAATTCCTGCGGGCTACAAAACCGTTCCAAAATCTGAAGGTATCACAGGTGGATGCGGCAGTTCCGGAATGGGCGGAAAGAACTCACAAATTATCACAAAGTAATTGCCGAATCCGGCTGAACTGCGATGAGTTCATTCAGGATTCGGCAAGGCTCGGATTCAGGCCCGCAGTTCAATGATCAGTAGTAGGGCCGGAAATCGAATCTGTAACTGACGCCGTTCATCGAATATCCGACAGCGATAGACTCCGCCTCGCATACAGTCTCAGCGTTCGGAGTTTGGGTGTTATTGGTCGGCGGGAACGCAGCCCCGCGTGCCGAATAATCAACCGACATAGGAAAAGAGTTCACATTCTGAAAGGGTGTAAACACCACTCTTTGAGAACAGCCGCCGGTATAATCGGCCATCTCCACGCCGCCGTCATTCACATTACGGGCGAAGGCCGTTGTGTCGGTGACTTTTTCGTACGAAGAGGTTGCCGAGTTCCAAAGATACCATTCCACTTCGACCGTTGTGACCTTGTTGTTGGAATCAACGACCGCTTTGACACTCGGAACATAAATAACAATCTTGCCGGCCGCATTGACCGGATCCGCGCTCTTGAGATCATACCGGCCTACTTCGCTGCCATTGAGCGAAAGGACCCATGTTCCGGGAGGCATTGCGCCGTCGTATCCGCCGCCGCCCCAGTTGAATCCAAGGAAACTCGTATCCCCGCCGCGGTTCTCTTTGGCAATATAAAACTGACCGTCTGTCGACCCGTGCGGACTGGCGCAGGAGCTCCTGTCGCCGCCCTCGGAGGTCATTGCACCCGTGCCTGAATTGCTCAGCGTCGTAAATACGGGACTGCTTGCATTACATGCACCGTCGCAAAGTTTAGGGGTGACGTTTGCAGGCGGCGTGAGCGTGATTTTGGCAGCTGCGCTTGCACCGTTGCAGAAATCTTCGGGCCTGAGACCCGTCCACTTGCCGATAAAGTACAGTCCGTAGCCGTTATAGGAAATACTTGCCGGTGCGACGGAGGTATTCTTGATTAACGACAAGTTGGATTTGAAAGTCGCATACGGCTTCACAAAAAAGTAGTCACCGTTGTCTTTAATGTTGGCAACAACATTGATCAGCTGTCTGGAGTTGTCGTCCGTGCGGGCGAGTTCTTTCATTTGCGCCAGTGCAAGAGAAAACGAAGATTGCACATTGTCTGTGGTTTTACCGGAAACATACTCTTTGCCGGAGGAGTCGGCCGTCATCGTTCCCAAATCCACCGCCTGCTTGGCCTCCTTGGCGGGCAGACGCATCAGTGAACCGCTGTCGTCCTTCAAAGACAGCACACCGCGAATGCCGTCCAGTCGGTTTGCCGCAGTGCTGTCTACAGCAACCAGCAGCACGTCACCTTTGGACGTATCCACAGAGGCCGAAAACTTGCCGTCCGTGCCGATCGGAAAAGTTTTGATGACGTTTTTATCAAAGGAGTAAATGTTCTCAATGACAGACGCAGGCAAAGCGTAAACCGTATTTGGCGAGGAGGTTCCGGCAAAGGATGACGCTGCTCCCAAGGCCAGCTGACCGCTCATGGTGATTTGCTGAGTTTTGTCGTCACCGCCGTCATTCTTTGATGATTTTTTTCCGCACGCGGCCGCAACCAAAACAGCAGCGGTAAAAAGGCCCACGGATGCCTGAGTCAGATTCAAAGCCATAAGATGCCTCCACACGAGAACCGGATTGGGAAACGGATGACATAACTTTATCCCAACGCTCTTGGCGGGGATGTGCCCGTTTCAGATTTCTGACATGTTTCCCTGTGCATTTTTTTCAAGGAAGGCCGGATTCAGGCTCCTGTGTTTTTTTTACGAACTTTTCGGACTGCGGTGTTGCGGTGTCTGTTTTTTTGGGATTTCGGCTTTTTGCGGTTTTTCCGGTTTTTTTTCTGATTTTTGTCTTTTCTTATTTCTGATTCCCGTTTGCAACATAATGCAAGTTATCAAACTTGAACTAAGCATAAGTTACTTTTAATAATTTAACTTATATTAAATTAGCTAATCTTATTTCTTTAACCAGTTATGTGACTTTATTTA
>RFOM01000103.1 GCA_009926615.1 Pseudomonadota bacterium | reverse complement strand
CCGTGATGCCGATGCACTTTCGGACGGAGTCCTTTTCAGAATCTCTTATGAGCACACTTCGATCTCAGGCAGACCGGTGTCGACCAAAATAGTTCAGCATGATCTCAACGGCAGCGTGCTCGTTGAAGAGCAGACTCTTTACGGGCCCGACGGCAGGTTTAAAAGTTACACCATGCGCCAGCACCAGACCGGCGAGAACATCAACGTCGATTCGGATTCACAAAACCTGCTCATGTCGTTTACTGCAGACGGTAAAACCTCAACGGCAAAAGACACTCTCAGTGACAACACCACCGCCCCCGGTGCGATAATGGCTTATTTGAACGGCTATATTGAACAGGTCAAAGCGGGATCAAAAATTCCAATCCGATTGGCCGTAGCCGAAAAGGGAATGGTGTTTAATTTCGAAATCCAGTCACTGCCGTCCGGCTGCGCAAAGGGCCAAGGCGATCTTTGCGTCAACATGACTGCGGGAAACTTTTTCCTAAGAGGCCTCGTCAAACCGGTCTTCATGGCTTTTCATAAATCAAAGGAAGGATTCAGACCTCTGGCAATTGAAACACCGGCGATTGTCAGGAGAAAAGACGGAAAATCATTACGTAAATTCACAGCCCGCATTGACTATCCCGCATCCCGCTGATTCTACATTTTTTCCCATGCAATCGCTGCAGTTCGACTGCACGCCGAATACGGTAGGCTGTCAGCTGAACGGGCCGGATGCGTTCCGGCATCATTTGCTGAGAGGGATTTCACATGATTGGCGCCTTGCTTGGAGACATTGTCGGTTCGATTTACGAACACAATCCAATAAAGACCACTCAATTTGATTTCTTCGGGGCCGGCTGCCGGTACACGGACGAATCTGTCCTGACTGTTGCCGTGGCCAACGCCATCAACAGTTCCGAAGGCTATCAATACAACATCCGCAAGTATGCAAAAAACTATCCCGATGTGCCTTCGGGATACGGAACCAACTTTAAATTTTGGCTCTACACGGGCGGCTCTGAACCCTACAACAGTCTGGGAGCCGGACCGGCTGCAAGAGTCAGTCCCATCGGATGGGCTTTCGACAATCTGCAACTGACGTTGAATGAAGCCGAAAAATCGGTGGTCGCAACCCACTCGCATCCCGAAGCAATCAAAGCAGCAAAGGCCGTTGTTCACGCGATTTATTTGGGCAGGACCGGTCACTCTCCGGCCGAGGTCAGAACTCTTATCGGTTCGACCTACGACTACAACCTGAACATCGACCTTTCGGAAATGCGTCCAAAGGTTGAATTCGACTCTTCGGCCCCTGCCCTGATGCCGCTCGCTTTGACTTGCGCCTTCGACGCACGGACGACGGAAGACGCAATCCGCAATGCCGTATCACTGGGCGGCGACGCCGACACCATGGCGAGTATTGCCGGTGCCGTGGCGGAGTCCTTCTTCGGAATTCCCGACACTCTGAAGCAGGAAACCCTGAGGAGACTCCCCAACGCATTTCTCAACGTGATGGCCGTCTTTCGCGAACACCAGAGTCTTCGGGCAAGCTGAAACCGCCGCACGATGCTCTGTTGCAGGAGACCTTCGACGATGAATTACTTCAATAAAAAAGCATTAAAATTGCTGGCTTTATGCTTGGCGTCAGGATTCTCGGCTGAAGCCGCGGCCGGACCGTGGGGCGTTCTGCTGGGATACAACAACCCTGCCGGCTCCAATCTTGGAGTCAATTTTCTCTACGATTCCGGCAGCACGTGGGGTTTCGAATTTGGTGTCGGGGGGCTTTACAGCACCGCAACCGAGAGCGCAAAAAGCTTGTCGACATGGGGCGATGCGGACATCAAATGGTTTCCCTCGGCCGGACTTTGGAAAGGCTACCTTGAAGTCGGTTTGTCGGTCTCCCTTGGTTCAAGCACCACCTCCGGCAGCGGAGTCGGTGTCGGAAGCCCGTTTGTCGGGGGCGGAATCATGCACAGCGGTCAGAGTGTTATTTTTCACCTGACAGCGGATTATAAAATCAACTCAAGAACTGTCTTCCCCTCAGCAGGAATCGGATTCAAACTTTAATCGTTGAACAGCCGGCCAGTCTGCGAATAAATAGAGATCTGCAAAAAAAAACAGTGTAGACCCGTCTCCCTGTCGTTCAGAAGAGCCCGAGGAGAAGGTCATGTTTCATTCCACAATTTCTGTTTGCAAATCTGTAGCAGTTGCCGCCTGTGCAACAACCCTGCTCGCAGCCTGCGGCACTTATTCCGCAAACACCGGCAGCGATGCTCAGGTGATGAACACACGCCGAGGTCTCAGCCTCGCGCAATGGTTTTCAAAACAGGGGCTCACACCGGAAGAGATCAAAACTGTAGATGCCATTCTGGATTACGTTTCAATTATGGGAGGCCCGACCGGAAATGCCGAAGAAGCAGCGCGTTTTGCCGAACGCAAACTGGATATTCTCGGACTCGACGGTCTGGGGCTTTCGGATGTTGGCCCAATCCTCGCGCTCAAGTCGCTGACTCATCTCACTCTGACCGTGAATTCATTTTCACAGTCACAAATCGACGAGCTTTTTGTAGGCCTTCCCAACTTGCGCACGATCAGTGTCGACGCTCACATACAGTGCCGGCCCGATCTCAACCCGAAAGTCAAATGCCTGAAGTAAACCTGCAGGCACAGGATTCGGCTCATTTGAACAGTGGCATTGAAGATGCCCACGGCATATCGACAAAGTGAATGCGGAGGCTGCGATCGTAGCCTCCGCTTTTTTTCCAGTGACCCAGATAAGCATTGAATGCGGATATAAGCGCAGAATCTGATTTGCGCGCAGCAACCCCGAAATCCTCGGTTGTCAGGTTATCGCCCAAAAGAAAAACTTTCTGTTTATTTTTCGACGCAAAAAGCTCCAGATAAGGCTTGTCGTAAATGAACGCATCGACCTTGCCGAGCGCAACCGAGTTCGCACAGTCGGACTCCGAATCGAGCTTGCGAATCACCGCCTTGGGAAACGCCTTGGCAGCAAACTGATCGGCGGTAGTGCCGACTTTAACGACAACAGTCACATCTTTACTGTCCAAATCTTTCGCAGACTTTATGGCGTCTTTACGCTTCGCCGAAACAAGGGCGAGCAGTCCGGCACGGTAATACGGATCAGAGAACAACAGCGTCTTTTTTCTTTCTTCGGTGATTGTCATTCCGGAAACTATCAGGTCGAACTTTTTGGCAACAAGTGCCGGAATAATACCTTCCCATCGGGTATCGACAAAGACTGCTTTTGCACCAAGGGACTCTGCAAATCCGTTAATCATATCGACATCGAAACCAATCATTTCTCCTTTTGGATTTTTCATCTCAAAAGGAATAAACCCCGGATCAAGACCAACGCGCAGCTCCTTTTTTTCCTTAATTTTGGCGAGTGTATCTGCAGCCAGAACGGTTCGGGCGGGAACTGAAAGAAAAAGAACAGGCACAAGTACACGCAGGACCTTCGCATAAAAACGAATCATAAAGCCGGTCATCAAACCTCCTCAAAAAAGCCGGACGGGCAATACCCGCAAAACTTTTCAAACCACCAATTTTCTGCAAAACTCTAGCAGCTATCAAAAATTCGACAAGCGCACCGATTTCTGTCCTGCAAAAGCCGCTGCGGCAGAGAAACTGCGGAGAGATCCATGCCGGAACAATCGAAATCGCCCCTGTGGACGCTCATCACCGCTCTGCTTTTGCTTGTTGCAGGAACTGCCGTCGTCCGCGGTTTTCAGTCGCTCGATTACGAATGGGATTTTGCCTCCCTTAAGGACTACCTTTGGGTTGCGGAGTCCAACAGCCCCGGCCTGCTGCTGCATGGTCTGTGGGGAACGCTTTGGGTGAGCATTCTGTCGATTGTCTTTGGGACTGTCACCGGACTGGCAACCGGACTGGTTCTGTACGCAGGCTCACCCTTTGCACGGACGACGGCACGAAGTTTTGTCGAGATTTTCAGGAACACACCGGTTTTGGTGCAACTCTATGTGATGTATTTTGTGGTTGCCTCGGCATTTCACATGACTGCCGAACAGGCCGGCGTTGCAACACTCAGCCTTTTTTGCGGCGCTTATATTGCCGAACTTGTCCGCGGCACACTGAATAATTTGGACAAAGGACCGCAGGATGCAGCCCTCAGTCTCGGGCTGACCCGCTATCAAACTGCGATACACATCGTTGCACCGCTCGCACTGCGCCGTCTTATGCCGCCACTCGTCGGACAGTACGTCAGCCTCGTCAAAGACAGCAGCCTTGTCAGCGTCATTTCAATTGTGGAATTGACCAAATCAGCCTCCAACATGGTTGCCATCAGTTTTAAAAGCTTTGAAGTGTGGTTTTTGGTCGCCGTTGTTTACTTTGTTCTCAACACAATACTCTCGCAGATCGGCAGGCGCATTGAAGTGCGCATGTCCGGCGATCTGAAAACAGCCTGAAGCGGAAAGTTTAATACGATGACAGCTGCAGTCGAATTATTGAACGTCAGCAAAATATTTCGCTCGCAAAGCCAGACAACCCACGCGCTGAACGACGTCACTTTGAAGGTTGAGGCTGGAGAAGTCTGCTGTTTTGTGGGACCTTCGGGATCCGGAAAAAGCACCTGCCTGCGGACCATTAACGGACTCGAAACAATTACACGGGGAAGTGTTAAAATTTTCGGTGAAAGCTACTCGGGACAATCTTCAGCGCATTTATTGCGCCGCAAAACAGCTATGATATTTCAGCGCTTCGAACTTTTTCCGCATCTGAATGCTCTTGAGAACGTTGCCCTTGTTCCTCATCTGCGGTGCGGGCTCAACCGGACAGATGCAACCGCCAAAGCGCGGCAACTGCTCGCGCGCGTGGGTCTCAAAGAACACTGCGAAAAGTACCCGCGCATGCTCTCCGGCGGGCAGCAGCAGCGTGTTGCCATTGCAAGGGCACTTGCAGTCGAACCGCAAATTTTATTGTGTGACGAGCCGACCAGTGCCCTTGATCCGGAACTTGTTGAAGAAGTCCTGCAACTTCTCAGAAGCATTGCCGAGACCGGAATGACCATGATCATAGTGACTCACGAAATGAGATTTGCGAAACAAGTTTCAAAAAACTGCTTCTTTTTTGATGCAGGAAAACTGATTGAATCAGGCCCGACCCCGACACTGCTGAGTCAGCCTGATCACCCTCGCCTCAAAGAATTTCTTTCGAGTCTCGACAAACATTGAGAGCAAGACTCACCGTGTGCGAATGAAAGGAAGATTTGAAATTACATTGCTGCGGCGCTCCGGAGTTGTTGATCCGCCGGTAAACGTATTCAAATCGTCAATATACAACCCGAGCCTGAGTTGTTCGCCGGAGACATGTATAATGTCGTACTGCCGAAATTCAAGCTCCGAAAGTTCACAGCCGTTGCGCAAAACGCGGATAACCTTTCCTGAGTCTTCAACCTTTGCAGCAGGACATTTCTCAGTGATAAATTTCAGCTCTGACCTGTCCTTGCCGACATCCTGTTCATTCAATTCAAAAGTCCATTCATCAATCGTAAAATCAATATTCCGGATTCCGTTAAGTGACGACGGTATAAGCGTAAAATTTGATTTTCCGTACTGCAGTTCCCGCGGATTTGAAGCTGCGCCGCCGGTAACAAAGGTTCCGCCGGTGATAAAGCGTTCTTTAAGTATTTTGCATCCGTCTGTGAATTGACTTGTTGCTGTTGTGAAGCGTCCGTTTTTTAAAGTCAGGGCGACTTCAGTCCCGACATCCGCGCTGCATTTGCGGATCCACGTTCCGTCGACCGAATCCATTGAAAGTGAATTTTTAGAAATTTCTTCTCCGGATAGGGACGACGAAGGGTCATTGTTTTCGAACGTTCCGCAAGCCTGCAATCCAAAGGCACTCACAACGATCGCAGAAAGAAAACAGTTAAACTTTGAAATTTTGAAACGCATCTCCGACTCCTTGCAATGAAACTGAACGGGATGGCAAAGCCACAACGGCCCGCCTTCCTTTTCAACGCATTGCAAGCTGCATGCCGAAAATATTTATGTTTATTTTCAGCTATTTATGAAAATAATAATTTTTTCAAAATACAAATTTTGTAGGTGCTGATATTCATTTTTTGCATGTTTAATCTGAAATCTGACCAATCAGAGCGGAACATCAGGCTGTTTCAAAACTCCGCGCGCCAAGACACAGCGGCGATTTGCTCCGGTTTTGAATGTATCGAAAAAGGTTCATCTGCACGCATTATCGGCCGGCTTCTTTTTTGCAGCCGCCCTCGCATCTTCAGTATTTTCATCTTCGCTTACCGGTTGCGGCAAAGGCCGTATGCTCGCACCGCCGGAGGTTGACTTTCCGTCGACGCTCGTCACTGCAAAATACGGGAGATGCTCGACAACGACGATTGAGCCGCTGTCGCCGGCCTGCAGAATTCCCATGTGTGCGCGCGTCGGTATTTTGGTTTCAGCCTCTTTTTTGGCAGCCTGCTGCCTCATTTCTTCAGTGATGTTTCTCGGAATCAAAATATGACTGAAACGGCCAATTTGTTTGTCAGTATTCCACTGGATAAATGCAACACTTTTCCCGCTTGAGTCACCGGCAATGTTGTTTACATTGAATGACATAAAGGCTCTCGCCGCATCGCGCGGATCAGGCACGTCCTGCGAAGGTGCGGAAGCGGATATAAACCTGAAGTTGGAATGCAGACGCGAGGTATACGGCAAAATAATTGCACCCTGCTCATCTTTGCGAATCAGCGGGTTAAAAACCGAAAATATCAGGTCCATTCGTTTTTGGGCAACCGTATATCCGGATTTAATCGTATCGATGACTGACGGCAGCTGAGCCTTTTCAAATACGGCATTCCTTGTCCCCGACAACTCACTTCCGACAATTTGAGAAAGTTCATCAAGGAACAGACACGCTCCCTGTGCTCCGTCCGTACAGCCGGACAACTGCGGTAAAAGCTCATCGGGAAGAAAACGCAGCATTTTGAGCTTCGAATAGTTTATAACCCGCGCTCTGAATTCTTTGTGCAACGCGGACAGGTCAAGCTTTTTGTCAGGCTCGTCTGAGAAGGACAAACTAAAATTCGGATCGGAAAATCTTTTGGCCAGTTCGGTTGAAGTAATCCATTCCCTGAGTTTGCCTGCTGAAGACGCCCTCAACTGAGTGAACAATTCGATTGCGGCAGGCGCCGATAGAGGGTCAAGGACAACCGAAAACGCAACCAAATCCTGATAGGTCGAACAGACGTGTTGAAACTGCAAATCGTCCTTCTTAAGACACAATTCAGCTGCGATCTCGGCTTTGCCGCTGCCGGTTGTCGCAGAACTTACCACAGGCTGATTAAACAAGTCTTCCAGTGTCTGCACGTTGGTTCTGAAGACGTTGAGCAAATTTCGCTGCTGATCAGCCGGAATCTTTTTCTGTTTCATGGCAGAACGCAGAAATTTTACTTTGTCGAGAGTGGAGTACTTTACCGGAAAAGGAAAATAAGTTCCGATCGAAGTATCGAACATGTGCACTTTGATCGAATGATCCTTGGACAGGTCCAGACAATGCGCCGAACTGTACAGGGTCATTCCGTATGGTTCTTTTGCCGGCAGGTTTCCCGACAGTGGGTCATCCGAAAATTCGGCGTATAATGTGCACATCTTTTGGCTGTCGACAGGCCCGAGAATTTCCTTTCTCGTTGTCACTTCAAGAAAACCGCCGTGGCTGTAAAAGTTTTTACTCGCATCGAGAGACGGCGCCTGCGGCATATCAAAACGGATGACCGAACTGACTTTCGCACACATTGGTGCACTCGACTGCGATGACGAACACGCTGCAACCAACAGAAAAAGCGGAACGCCACTGACCCGAGCGCCAAAGTTAGTCCCTATTTTATGAAATCGTTTGATTTCTGCAGTCATAACATTCGTATCGGCGGACCCTTTTCCTCACCTGAGAGAATCCATTCTAAATTACTTTAACCGACCGGAATGATGAATGTTATCCACCCAAAAACGATCCCGTCGGAATCAGGCCGGTGAATGAGAGCATTTCCGGTTTCATTTTCCGAACCGAGACACTGCAAACCGGTGCCGGCAATGCTCCAATTTTAACACAACCTCCCGCTTTAATTTGAAATTTTAAAAACTCATGCTTTCAGATGTTTTTTCCGAACCAAATTATATTTCGAAAGGACGCGCGACATGATGAATTCCTCGGGTGTTGTTCTGGTCTGTGCCGCCATTCTTCTACTCACCGGATGCCGAAGCGGAGTCAGCAATAACGGCGGCTCTGAGGCAGATGCTCAATCTATTGTAAATTCGGGATTTGGCTGGCAGGGAGGTTCGGTCGAAGTTTGTTACCTCAACACTCCCACGAACAGTTCTGTGACCGACATTGTTTCGATGGCACTCAAAGGGAACTTTCAGAAGGCTGTCGTCGGGTTGGAATACACCGGCTTCAAATCATGCCAAGCCAGCCCCAATGCTCCTGCCAAAGTTTGGTTTTTTAACGACGAGAACGGCAGCGCCTATTCGAAATATGTCGGGCGGTACAAATACGACGTCCAAATGCCGTATGACTCACAAGGTGCAACTGTCGCTTTGCCCGATGAGAAAGACGAGACCTATCTTTACAATACAACCATTCATGAGTTCGGACATTTTGCCGGACTCTTTCACGAACAGAGCCGGCTCGAAAATTTCAACGGCTCACTCTGTTCGAGACAGGAAAAAGGCAATTTCAAAGAGCTCGAAATTCGGCTGCCGGGTTCTTTGCCCAAGCAACTCGGAGAATTCGATCGCATGTCGATCATGAACTATTGTATTCAAGGATATTTCAGTCAGTTCCTCAAGCTCAGTGCCGGAGACATCAAAGCTCTTCGGCTTTTGTACAGCAGCAGTTGGTCACCTTCAGCCGCTGTTTCGCCGGAAAAGAATCCCGCCGAGCTTTGTAACATTATGACCGTAACAAAAAGTCAAATTCCCGAGCGCAAAACGATACAAGCCTTTTCAGATGAAAAAATGACTCAGATTGTAGGAGAACTGCCTGAGGGAACTGAGCTTGTAAGGCTGCTCACAAAACCAATCAACTCACCGCTAGTTAATAAAGGAGAAAATCTTACTGCGATGCAGGTGATTCCAAAAAA
>RFOM01000102.1 GCA_009926615.1 Pseudomonadota bacterium | reverse complement strand
TCAGGTTTGATTTGAATCTGGCCTCAGCCGTTCTTCTTGAGCCAGCTTTCGAAGTCCGCAGGAGTTTTAAAGTCGAGGGCTGCTTGGGTTTGGCCTTCGGCAAGGGCCATGAGTTCTGGGAGTGAGGACGTGGCATTCACGCTACTCCCGAGGTTGCTCAGAACGGGCGAGTCGTAAGCGCACACTCTGTTTCTGCCAGAACCTTGGCTGATTTTCGGTCAAGATTGGTCGAAAATCGGCCATGCCAAATTCCTATGAGGCAAAGGTCCTCGGAAAAATCCACGCAAAAAATCAATTATTCAGGGACTATTGAAAAAGTTCAAACTCACTCTCTGTTGGCACAGATGTTGCTGAACAAAGGTTCGCTGAGTGGAAAAACACCGAAGGAGCATCCGCGGTGAAGTCTAAAGGCCAAACAGCACACGTCCACTTTTAAGAAACAGGTCCCGCGTATGAAACTTTTTGAACCCATCTCGCTTTTGGAGCAGGTATCCCAGATATACGAGTTGCCTGAGAACGTCGTTCAGCGGCTGACTCACGAAATCCTTATGGCTGAACTCCCATGGAAGGAGGCCTATAGCGATTATCAGTCATCAGGATGGAAGACAGCCTCCCTTTTGAACGCCTCGGGCCACTCACGCGACGTTGTTATTTCCGATTGCAAAGCCGTTGGAACAGAAGCACTTAAGTTAATGCCGGCGACGGAGAATCTGATTCGCTCTTTAAATTTGGATATTATGTGGGCGAGAGTCGCACGGCTTGAGCCTAACAGCTTTATTTGGGAGCATCGGGATTTTGCGGAGCTGAAGAAAGTTCCTCGCTTGCGTCTTCATATTCCGTTGCAAACACATCCTGATAGCTATCTGGTCCTTGCCGGGCAGAGAATTTTCATGAAATCCGGATTTATCTGGAAATTAAACCCGACATTCCCGCACGGAGTGTGCAATCGCGGTCCCGTTACAAGACTGCATTTGATTCTGGATTGCTACGTGAATGAAACCCTCCGACGCTGGCTTGAGTCCGAACGTCTCGATCCTTCATTGACTCAAAAACTTCCCGTCACCGATGTTAATCCGGTTTTGTCAAAAGCTTCCGCTCTGATGAACTTGGGTTTCAACTCGTGTGCCGAATCTCTTCTGCTAAAAACGTTTCATTCGAGTCTTCAGGACGAGGGTAAAAGCTACGACTACATCATTAAGTCTTATCAGGATAAAAGAGAGACAGGTCTCGCAAAACAATGGATGAGCAAAAAACAGGTGTTTTTGAATCAAGGGGTGAGAGCATGATGCCGACGATCCCCATCAAAGAACTGCTCCTTGCTCAGCCGCCTGTTCAGTTTGTGTATCTTGAAAAGCTTTTGACAATATTTTCCGTCAGCCCAAAGCTGCATTCAGCTTATGTTCGCGGTTCAATTGCACGCAACGACTACGATCGTGTTTCAGACATTGATCTGGTCCTCGCGTTTGAACCGGAGGCCTTTGCAAGTGCAGTTGAATCACTTGACACGATCATGCAACAGTCGTTCAGCACTCTGTTTTCCGGCTGGCTCGACAGAATTGTTCCTGATTTTGGCGGATTGGGGTATGTCTACCTGATACAGGCAGGAGAGAAGATTCTTCAGATAGATCTTTATCTTCTTCCTTCCGACCGATTGAATAAGCTTTTAAGTGTGCGCGGTGTCACCCGCGTATATGAGAACAATGTCAAAGCAAGTTCAAATTCCGTTCCGGAGTGTAATGATGAATACATTCGCTCAAAGATCTCTGCTCCGGTGACACAGGAATCAATTCTTTTCGAAATTGTCGTCCTTGCCCATCTTCTCAAAAAGAGGATCAAACGCGGGCAAACACTTCTCAACCACTCGGAAACGGTTATGCTTCACCGCGCCTTCCGTGATTTAATTCGCAAAACTCTGGATCCTGCTTACTTCGCATATGGCTGGTATCATTTTTCTGAAAACTCCCGAAAGAGTGAGATCTTTGCGAAGTGGGCAGCCGCCATTGAAACCGTTGTTCATAAATATGCGGTTCACGATTCAACGAGTCTTCTTGAAACGATGAAGCTCGTTGCTGCATTCATCGATGAGACTTGTCCTGAAATTTTTAAGCCCGTCGGTGTATCCTTGAATTACTGCATTGAAAATCTGAGACGGGGTGAATTATGATTGATCATCCTGATTATCAGGACTACCGCGAACTGATTTGCTTTGAGCGGCCGGCGGCGGTCTGGTTGCATTACTTTTACGGTTTTCATCATTGCAGACTGTTGCTCGCAGACAGATTCCATTTTAAGTGGTGCAGCGAATCGAACGAACTCAAGTCCGTATCGAACGTTTTATCTGAATATCTCCAGAGCTGCGAAACCGTTGCATCGATGGCGGTTACGTTTCAGAGCAGAGATGAGCTTCGAAACTGGCTGTGCGGTTATCTGAGGGACGCCGGCCCTCACGAAGCTCTGTTTCTTCCGTATTTTTCTAAGATTGGATCAACGACAGTCGTTTCGACGCTCGTATTGGAGATTGAGACTGATCGCAGCGGGTATTTGTCATCGTGTCTGAGAGGTGACAACTTCTTCATACGAAAAAAGCAAAGTCTCGAAGATCTTACCGATTTGATTCATCTTGAAAATTTGACTCTTGAGTATTTTCGCTTTCAACCGAAAGCTGACGTTCTGAGAGACAGACTGAAGTCACCACGCGAAATGATTGGCGTCTTCGATGTCCGGAAAATAGTCACAGATACGGCTAAAAAGTTTTTCCAACTGAGAGAGGACTCAAACGCGGATCCGGTTGGTTCAGTTGCTGCAAAGTACGCCTTCCGGTACTTTGAACGCAACTTTGACTATTGGAAAAGTCTGGTGAACGAGGGTTTTGACAACGCTCTTCTTGTCAAATTATTTTGGCCAATTCAATTTTCCTATCAGCCGTTCGTTGTGTTTATTGACTACATATCCCGCATGGGTCTGCTTCCCGCAATCGGATGGACAGGTGACGGAGAAGATTTGTGCCGTGCAGTTTCCGAAATACGCAAACAGGCACAGGTTCTGTCGAACTTGGGTATCCTGTTTGGAAAGAATTCAAGCGAACGAAACTACTGCCGATTCACAAATCAAATGGAAGAGCTCCTTTGTAAATATGAGCGCCTAGAGACGGTTTTTTTAAAAGGAATATGGATTGATTCCGGTAATTCGAGACAGTCCGCAAAGCGGCAAGTCGTTCTTGCTCTTGCACCAAAATCGTCGTCTCCGGAGACTTTGGATGCTATTTTGGCTGCCGGTTTTGATCCTGTCCTCTTGACAGGCGGGGAAACGGAGGACGACTTCACTGCACTTCGTCAACAAGATGTTGCCGGAACGTTCTGTCTCTCCGAAAATTTGAAAGAAATTGAGTTTAATATCTCCAAAAGGATGAATTTACCTCATCCCGATGAGCAGACTCTTCGCAGCTCGAGGGATAAGTTATTTATGCGAACGTCGGTTCTGTTGCCTGCCGGATCGAATTTTAGTTTTGAGGGTATTGAAGACTCAATTGAAAATCCGCAGGCTCCATTTGAATTTCCTTTTGTGGTCAAACCCAACCTTGGCTATGCCAGTGCGGGAGTCAGCGTTGTCAGAAACACAGAAGAGTTTGAGGATAGCGTTCGTTCGATACGGAAGATGAATCGGTTTTTCCTCGGAAACACATTTACTTCCGTGTCTCCGGCTGTATTGTGCGAGACACTTCTGGAAGGGCCGGAATTTGCGGTTGATTCAATTACAGTTGGCGGAAAAACTCGCGTCTTTGGAATTTTCAGCAGAGGTTTTGTCGCCAAAGATGATTTTCAGGACCATATTCTGGTCCTCGATCCACTGCTTGATGCTGCTTTAAGGAAAAAAATCGAAGAGTGCGTATCGACCCATCTCGATCAAATTGGTTACACGGACGGACCTTCACACACTGAAATTCGCCTTCACAAAGATAATGGTATTGCGGTTGTACTTGAATGTGCTCTGCGCGTTGGTGCCGGCGGCTGTATGGGTGCAATCATCGAGAAGACGAGCGGGTTTTCATACAACGCGTGTGCAGTACGCAGTCAATTGAGGATGATTTCCGCTTTTGAGTGGGAAAGCCTTCCGGAGATATTGCCTCATCGCTACGGATTATTTTTCGTCCCTCAGGGCGGCAGAGGCGGTGTTATTCAGTCCCTCAGGGGTGAGAAGTTTCTTGATGGACACTCATCCGTTTTCTATTTCCTTTTCCACAAAAAAGCCGGCGAAAGGTTGATTCCCTATCCAAAGGGGCCTGACTATCCTGCCGTCGTGCTTGCGGTGGCGGATGACTCTTTTCAGCTGAACGAAATCATTGAGAATTTAAAGTCCGGGGTCGGTGTCGAATATGTTTAAGACAATGATAAACACATGCAATACAGAGATTATCCGTTCATTAATATACTCCCTTGAGGGAAATTTTCCGGGCTCGGAGTTCTATTGGAATGATGCCCAGAAGGTCATCGAACACAATCATCCGGAGCGTGAAGTTGAGGAATTTGTGTCTTCATTTTTGTCTCACGGCGGTCGTCTTTCAGATCGTGTTTCGTCCGCTTGCCTCGTATCGGGTAAACAGCTTGCACCCTTGTCCGGAGATCTTTCGGACTTTGTGCTCGGTCACGATGTGGATGGAACGTTTTTTCTTCGCGAAGGGGCTGAGGAAGTCATTCAGTTGCTGGATCAGGGAATCAGAAATCATCTTGAGCACTTGTCTTCCGAGGCAGTGCACATTCCATCTCTGATCTCTGAGGAGAATTTGATTAAGGCAGGCTACCTGCCGCGGGATGCGCATCAGGTCGGAACCCTGAAGCTCTTCGACGGCGAGCGAAGAGGTTACGGACATGTCTGTTTGACTCCGGCTCTGTGTCTTTCGGCCTATCCGTGTCTTGCAAAAAGCGGTCAGGATCAGAATTCACGGATTTATACATCAATAGGTATGGTTCATCGTTTTGAGAATGGTCGCTTTTCCAAAGATCATTCTTTAAGCCGAATGAGAGAATTCAGGGTACGCGAGTATATCGGTTTTGGGTCTCCGAAATGGATAGAAGGCATGCAGAAAATTTTCCTTGAGTTTTGGAAATTGATTTCGACTGCTTTGG
The DNA here is from genome assembly GCA_009926615.1 of Pseudomonadota bacterium. GTDB lineage: Bacteria > Bdellovibrionota_B > Oligoflexia > Silvanigrellales > Silvanigrellaceae > RFOM01. The sequence goes on along the minus strand of RFOM01000102.1, from coordinate 4,488 downwards.
AATTGCCTTTTGAGGTTTGCACGGCAACGGACATTTTCTTCCATGCCGAGCAATCAAGGCAAGCTATGTATCAACTGATGCATTCCACAAAATTGGAGTTGAGGGTTCAACTTGAATCCGGCCCTTTATCGGTTTCATCGTTTAATCGTCATGAAGATCACTTTATCAAGTCTTTTGGTATCAGGTGTTCGGCTGAAATGGCCGGTTCGTTTTGTATCGGCTTTGGCCTTGAACGATTGGCACAGTGCGTGCTGTTGAGATGGCCTGAAAGAGATTTGCGGCAAAAGGTTCTCCGTGACTTTATATCCTCTTTAAAGGCAGAAAGGCCATAAATTTATGACTGACTCAACATTTTTAACGGTAAAAAAGGTTATTTCGGACCTGCTCAACAAGCCGGAATTGATGGAGACAATTACACGGGAAGTTCATCTTCGTGGCGATCTTGCAATAGACTCGCTGTTGACCATGGATCTGGTTCTTATGCTTGAAGATGAATTGAGCATCATGATTCCTGCGGACAGGCTCACCTCCGAAAACCTGACTACGGTCGGTGGAGTATGTCGCATGATAAGCGGGATTAAAACACCATGAACAGGTCTGCCCGTCTCTATTATTCCTCGGTCTTCTCGACCAATTTGGGCAACAGCATTCACTTTATTGTGAGCGGCAAGTTGCTTTTCGACTTTTCCGGTTTAGTCGGAGCATTTGCAGGTTTGGTTGTTCTTGAGCACATCAAATCAGTTACGCTTTCAGCTTACGCAGGAGTCGTGACAGACCGCTACTCTGGAAGTCGTGTTGCAGTTGTTTCAGACCTTGTCCTTGCAATGGTGGGCTTGCTTGTAACAACGGCACTTTTTGTGGGTCTCCCCGATGCTTGGGCTGCCGCGGTAACTGCAATTGGCGCCTTTTTCATCAATGCAGCCAAGCCGTTTTATCGGGTTTCGACGTTTGCAATGGTCCGTTCAATTGCCCCTGAGGAAAAATATTTTGAATTCAATACTCGTGCGGCTTTTTTTCAGCAGGCAGGATATGTGCTTGGGCTGCTCGTGGCCGGAGTGTTGCTCAATTACTTCCGTCCCACGACGATTCTTTACATTGACGCCGCATCGTATTTGTTTTCGGCCCTGTGTTTGGCAAAAGCTTCTTCGAACGTTACAGCACAGACTTCAGGTATCAGGTCATCTCATGATAAACGCTTTGAGAATGGATCATCTGTTGTTGACGTGGGGCGTGCACAAGTTGCAGGAAAATCTTTTCTTCGGGAGTTGGCGGAAGTTTTCCGGTTTTGCAGGACGCGAAAGGATGTCGCTTGGCTGGTGTTTTCGATAGCCAAGCTGATTGTTTTGCTCGACCTTTACAGCATTTTTCTTTTTAAGCTGGTTGGCGAGCGTTTTTCATCGACTCCGTCGGCATTGCCGTTGTTTGAGGGGATTTATGCAGGCGGGATTGCTTTTTTGACTGTCATGACGGATCGCTTTTCGTGGTTTAGGCAGATGTTACCTTCTCCATCCGTGTCCCTGATAATTCTGGCATTGGTCTTTATCTGCATAGGTCAAAGCTCAAATCTTCCGATGACCGCCTGCTGCGTTGCCCTCATGTCGGTCGTTTTTTCTTCACTATTTTCGAAGACAACTTCAAAACTGTACGCGAGCATTCCAAATGAGATTTCGGGAAGAATTGGCGGGTTTCGGGGGATAACACTCGGCTTGGTTGGAGTTCCGGTTGTTGCAGTGGGTACATTTTTTGCAGATCGGGTGAGCCTTCAGTCTGCTTACATTTTTGCGGCAGCACTCGCTTTACTTCTTTGGTTACCTATCAGTGCCGCATTGAACGATGGCGCGCGGAAAGCCGCTATATGATCAGTCATAACGTCTGTGTTATCGCTCAGTCTGATCCTTGGTTTGTCAGAACCTTGTCGAGTTCCTGTCGTCCGTTTTTTGTCGCGGAAGACATTAGAGATCCATCTGTCCTCGATAGGATCGTTAAGTCTATTCTCGATAAAAAGGCGACTCCCGAAGAGATTCATTTTATTTTGACCACGAATGAAGCATTTGTCCCGTCATGTGCGAGACTGGCCGAGCGGGTCGGACTTCCTTTTTTGAGTTCCGAGAACGCAAAAATCATGCGTAACAAGGTGGAGCTTTACAAAAGATTAACTCAATCTGGTGTGCGTTGTCCGGAGAGTTATCACCTGAACGAGGATGTTTCTGAAAATTCACTTTTGGAGGGCACAATTGTCTTTCCATGTGTGGTAAAGCCTGCCGCCGGTTTTGCCAGTATGAACGTGGAGAAAATAGACAACATTGACGAACTTAAACGTGTTATACCCCTGATTCGCAGGAATTCGTCAGTGCGTTTGGGTCAACTGAATGCAGAATTGGGTATTGGATCATCGCTTGTTATTCAGGAGTATATCCGCGGGATTGAATTTGCAGTTGATTTTCTGGTGCTCGATGGCCGTGTTCAATGGCTGGAGATTTTTGGTCGAAACCCGGCTTGCAGTTCAAATTTTCCGGATCAGCTTTATGCCCGACTGACAAAAGGCGAGCGGTCCAGATATCTTTCTTCTTTTGCGAGCACGGCTCAAAAGGTTGCTGATGCATTTGAGGTTCGCTCGGGCTGGATGCAAATCGAAGTGATCGTTGACGGTCAGGGTGAAACTCGACCCTGTGTTGTTGATGCAGCCTACAGGCTCGCCGGTGGCGGATTGAATTCACTCGTTATTGAGCGTGCGACAGGCCAATCTCCTCTTAAAGCATTTTTGAATCAGAGAGCACCCGTTGCTGATGAACTTTCCGATCACTCGGTTTTTCTCTACTACATAAACCCCTGCCGGAGGGGCAGATTTGTTCGGCTTCACGGTCGGGAAGATCCTCTTGTAAAGGATTCAGTCTTAGATTTTTTCCTTAATTCAAGTAAAGGTGACATGGTTTACGATTCAGTCGTGAGCGGTCGTTATTTTGGTGCTCTCATTGGAATATCCGAAAGCTTTGCACATAGCCTCAAACTTTCAGAATATTTTGACAGAACCCTGAAAGTTGAGGTTGGATAATTTTAAAGTGTGGGCTCGTAAACGATGTGTATATCGAGCACAATGCGTGTGTGTCGATGGAAGAGCGATGCAGCCCATCAAGTGATCGGAAATTTTCGGGCATCTCCAAGAAAACGCGCGTCCACTTCAAAATATAAGATTCACCTCACGCCAGAATCTCATCAATTCCTTCCGCCCAAGGGAACACTTCGATGTTGTCTTCGGTGATGCGAGGCCTTTCTTCTTGGCAGAGCACAAGCCTGCGGGCGCTTGAGAAATCGTCCGCGACACGGCGAAGCGCCGAGAAGTCATCAACAGTCAGACTTTTTTTCGATTTGATTTCAATAGCAAAAGCGACTCGTCCTCGCCTTTCAATTAACAAATCGATTTCGAGTCCATCAGCCGTTTGCAGATAGCTCATGCGCATTTGCTTTTCTGCGTAATCGATACGCCGGTGAATTTCTGAAATCACAAATGCTTCAAACAAGTCGCCATAATACGAGCTGCGCGGTGCAGGTTTGACCTCGAGCATTTCACTCAAAACTCTCTGAACACCGACATCAAAGAAATAGAATTTCGGAGGTTTAACTTACAAAGTGAAGAAAGAAAACCAATATTTGATGCACAGAAAGCTAATCCCAAAAGCAAAATCCAAGAACTTACAATGAATTAAAACCAATAATAGTATTGCAAAGAGTTAAAATAAGCACAACTCATTGAAGCATTTTTGCACACGCAAGTTTGCTGACTCTGAAAAAATCTTCTGAGTCAGCAAACCAATTACGATTTTACATCTGAGGATTAAGTTTTTCAGTTTTTGAATGCAGCTTATTCAATGCCGCCAGATACGCTTTAGCTGACGCCACCACAATATCTAAATCGGCCCCCACTCCATTCACAATTCGCCCGCTTTTTGATAAGCGCATGGTAACTTCACCTTGTGATTGCGTGCCGGTGGTAATAGCATTCACCGAAAATAACAACAACTCCGCGCCGCTCTGGGTTTGAGTTTCAATGGCATTCACAATCGCATCCACTGGGCCATTACCATTACCTTCGCAGGTAACTTCTTTACCTTCTATCGAAAAAGTCACACGGGCAGTCGGCTTTTCGCCGGTCTCGGATTGCTGAGAGAGCGATACAAAATTGTAGTGTTCACGATCATGTGAATGCTGCTCATCGGATACGAGCGCCATAATGTCTTCATCAAATATCTCTGATTTGCGATCCGCTAATTCTTTGAATCGCGCAAAGGCGGCATTCACTTCGGTTTCTGAATCAAGCGTGATGCCTAATTCTTCAAGTCGCTGCTTAAATGCATTACGACCAGAGAGCTTACCTAATACAATTTTATTGGCACTCCAGCCCACGTCTTCAGCACGCATAATTTCATAGGTATCACGCGCCTTGAGTATGCCGTCTTGATGAATGCCCGATGCATGCGCAAAGGCATTCGC
>RFOM01000101.1 GCA_009926615.1 Pseudomonadota bacterium | reverse complement strand
GTACGTCCCTTTCTGGCACGCCCGGCAGGCGCCGGCGTCCAGGACGTAGCCCGGCCGGCACACGCAGTACGGAGACGCGGAGTCGAAGGCGCCCGTCGAGAAAGGCAGGTCGCTTTCGCAGAGCCTGCAGCCGCTCGCCGAGCCCGCGGTCGCCTTATACTTCCCCGTCGGGCAAGCGGAGCACGCCAAGATGACGCCGCTGCCGTCGAGCGAGGTTTCATAGCCCGCGTTGCAAAGACAGGCAGATTTTGCTGTGCTGCCTGCGGGGCTGAGTGAATTCAACGGGCACCCCGAGCACTGAGCAGAGCCGGTGTCGGTCTTAAACGTCCCCGCGGGGCACAGCGAGCACGCGTCCCCATTCATTCCCGTGTACCCCGCGATGCACTGACAGCTGGTCGAGAGGGTGCTACCAGTCGGGGAGACCGAGTTCGGCGGGCATGCAGAACAAGTGGCGGAGCCCACGGCGGTCTTGTACGTCGACACGGCACACACCGAGCATGGCCCCCCGTCCGATCCCGTGTACCCCGCGTTGCACTGACAGCTGGTCAGGAGGCTGCTACCACTTGGAGAGACTGAGTTCGCGGGGCACGGCGTGCAGCTGCTCATGCCGCTCGTCGGCGCGTAGGAGCCGGGGGCGCAGTCAAGGCAAGTGGCAGGCTGAGATGCACCCAGAGTTTCAGAGTACTTGCCTGCTGCGCAGTCCACGCATGTTGAAGCGTTGGTAGCGCCCACAGTCATTGAGTACTTGCCGGCAGGGCAATTTACACATACATCAGATGGCTTGGGACAGTAATACATGATTTTTCTCCAAACTGTGTTACTCGCAAGACCGGTAGTGCAACCTGCCCGCGCTCCTCCTATCGACAACGACCATGACAATCTATATTCACACTGACCACTTAATATATCTGTATTCATCAGATAAATGGATTGCGCAAGTGAAAATCCAACTGCATAAGAAGGGTTATAATACCAGTAGGCACCATTATGAGGACCGTATGCGGAAATGGTAGTGAATGCCGTCACCAAATCAACTGCTTTTATAGATGCCATTAAAGAAAGGGTGGTTGCGTTACTGTTTTCTTTTGCACCCATTACTACCCATCCAGAACCTGCCAACATTTTGCAATTGTCAATGATTGAAGTTGTCGTGGTATGAGAATAAGGCTGGTCGTAACACAGCGTACATCCGACGTTTTCAACAGATGAAGTAGCATAAGACAGTTGAACTCCAGCTGGCAAGCCTGGGCTTGCGTACGAGCCGACCTTACAAACACAGGCGGCCTGTCCTGTGCTCGTTGTTACTGTGTTTGCAGGGCAGACTGTGCAGAACCCGCTGCCAACCTCTGCCTTGTAGAATCCCATAGCACACGCCGTGCACGTCCCGTTGTCCTGCTGGAAGCCCGCATTGCACTGACAGCTGGTCACGAGAGTGCTACCATTCGGAGAGACTGAGTTCTGCGGGCATGCCGAACAATTCGCAGAGCCTACTGTGGTCTTGTACGTTGACACGGGACACACCGAGCATGGCCCCCCGTCTGATCCCGTGTACCCCGCGTTACACTGACAGCTGGTCAACAGAGTGCTACCAGTCGGGGAGACCGAGTTCGACGGACATGCAGAACAAGTGGCAGAGCCCACGGCGGTCTTGTACGTTGACACGGTACACGCCAAACATGGCCCCCCGTCTGATCCAGTGTACCCCGTGTTGCACTGACAACTACTCAAGAGACTGCTACCAGCAGGAGACGTCGTGTTGACGGGACAGGTCGTGCATAAGCCGTCCCCCGCCTCCGTCTTGTATGTGTTCGGCGCACACGCTGTGCACACGCCGGCAAGCCTCGTGAAGCCCGGCCGGCATGTGCACTGCGTGAGGCTAGTGAGGCCCGTCGCAGTAGTAAACGTTTCTGGCCACGGACACGTCGTGCAAGCCTTCGCCGAGCCGTTGTTATACTCATTCGCCTGACATGCCTCGATATTGACACCCGACGATGTCACCTTGTAGCCCGCGGGCGCGCGGCAAAGCCCTGGGCATGATATTGTTGACGAACAATTTGCCAGAGATGTGCTGCCCGCAAGAGAATTGGAGCCCGCCGGGCACGTAGTGCACGGGGCAGAGCCCAGGTCTTTTTTGTACGTTCCCGCTGGACACGAGACACATGATTGAGCGTCCGGCCCTGTAGTGCCAGGTAAACACACAAAAGGTGTGCAAGGCCCCCCGGCGGGTCCCGTGCTCCCCGGCATACAAAGACATGTAGATATATTAGTCTGTCCGGTGCTAGATGTCTCCGAGTATAGAGCACAGGATGTGCATGTGGAGGCTGTTGTAGCTCCAACAACATTAGAATATGAATTGAGAGGGCAGTCGATGCACGGACCAGTGCCAGTAACTGTCTTGTACTTGCCAGCTGCACACAACACGCATGAAAGTGCATCCGACCCGGTGGAGCCAGCATTGCACGTGCACGTGCTCGCGCCATTCGCGGAAAATGAATTGACTGCGCACGTGGTACAGACAGTAGCTGCCAACACACTTGAAAATGTGCCTGCCGAGCATGTTAAGCATGTTGACAACCCTGTTGTCGGTGACGAAGTCCCGGGAAAGCAGTCGAGGCAGGTGTTTACGGATGTAGCACCAGTGTCTATGGAGTACTTGCCTGCAGAGCAGTTGGTACAAGACACATGGAAAGATTGAAGAGAGGGTTTATATGTACCCGCGAAGCAATTCTCGCATCTTTGGTTTGTTAAAAATGCAACCTCTGTATTTGCCACAGCAGACAAAAAAGGCCCATGAGAATTACCATTGCCAAGGATGGTTCTTGCCGCTACCCGCACGAAGTAATTTTGAGTAGCATTTAGTCCAGAAACAACCAAAAATCTAGCGTCGTAGTCACAAATAGAATTGATAACCCCAGGAAGACAAAATGCAGTTATACGTGTTGTCTCGTTAAACTTAGGAGTGGTATCTAACTCAACCACGATAGCATTAATTGGATGTTGAGTAGTTGGAGGCGAACTTCCGAATCCTCGGTCAAGTAGATATAGAGTACCCCACGTGACACGTACCTGATCAGGATTTTGTCGTATGATTCCAATAGTGTGCGGAGGATTTGCAAGTCTCATCACGTATGAAAAACCAGTAATAAGCCAATTGGTATGACAATGATCTGTTGTTAATGTTGCAGTCGTACAGTAGCGAAAACAATTGCCTGAGCATGCACAAACAATTCCCTGGTTTTCACATGTTCGGGTCCTATTATAATATGCCATAAAAACTCGGTGACTCCAACCTAATTCTGCATAATTAAATGGTGCTGGCACCTTGCCTAGAGTTGCAGTGTTACCGGGATTTCTGCTCATAATAGGAGCTAATGTATCGTTAAGGATGACTCTAATGTGACCGTCACCGACCAGAATGTCTGTGCATAGTCTGTCATAAAGGAATACTCTATTGTTTTCGTTGGTGTTATACGCAATGATTGTAAAAGAACATATTGTTGAATTTGTCATAACATTTCGTACTTGGGATGGAATGCAAGCGTCTACAATGAACGAATTTACTGCGTATGGGACGAGTTGGACTACTTTCATAAGATGCGCGCCATTGGTATCCGTGCAGTAGTTTGGCAATACTGCGTCGCGTGTCGAATTTACACTCGGAGAAGTGCCAACTACTCCAGTGCTACCTGCGGCGCACTGGCAGCTTGAAGAGACACTGCAATCAGTGCAGGCGGCGGAGCCGATAGTAGACTTGTAAAAACCGACTCCACACACGGTGCATGGTCCACCGTCTGCTCCGGTATAGCCAGGAGCACATTTACAGTCGGTAATGGACGCAGAATTTGACGCCGACGTCGTATTCGCAGGGCAAAGTACACAAGATGCAACACTGAGGCCATAGTAGTTTGCTTGACACTGTGAGTTTGCGACGTGCGCGAAGGAACATAGCAGAACCCAGCCGAGAGCTGTGCTGAATTGCATGCCCTCTTAGTCTAATATACGTGGTCTTTCAATATACGAAAATAATCCATCGGCGAACTTGCTTATAGTCGCTTGATTTATGGGTTCGCGAGGCATGGAATGCACGTTTTGTTTATTAGTAACAATTGGATACTATTCTCGATTCAAAACATAACGAGACCACTTATTCACTATGTTATTCAGCATACCGTCACACATGTAAAGCACTGGCTCTCGTTGGCCTGGTTGTTAAAGGTCCCGGGCGGGCAGCTATCACAGAGAAGCGTGGTTGGGTTCCAGACGTAGCCTTGCTGACAGATGCAGGATGCAAGAGAGGTCTGGCTCGAAGAAAGAGAGAAGGCGTTGGCCGGGCACGCGGTGCAGTTACGGTCACTCTCGAATGTCTTATAGAACCCAGGGCGGCAGCCGACGCACTCTGTCATATTGTTACCTCCGGCCTCGAAGCCGGCTGCGCACACGCGGGCACAGGTGCCTCTGTCGGCGCTCATGTTGAAGTTGGGAAGACATACGCAAGCGCTGGGGTGTATAGAGGCTGACGGGGAAACAGAGTTCGCGAGACAGAGCGTGCATTCAGCAGAACCAGAGCTGGTCTTGTATTTTCCTTGTACACACGCGACGCAGGTTGCGCCGTCGGGTGCCGTGAACCCCGGATTGCATTTGCAGTCTGTGAGAAAACCAGACGCAGCTGATGAGTTGGAGTTGGCGGGGCAGAGCTGGCATGTAGGGCTGCCTATCTCGGACCACGTCCCAGGTCTGCATGCCTTGCACGTCTCGCTGCCTGTGGCGCCGAAGGCCTCTGAATACAAGCCCCCGCCACACTTGGAGCACTCGTACCGGTTTGTAATGTTGTCGTAGTGACCCGGGGTGCACACAATACACGAATCGTGCGTGGGTGTCTGTCTGTATCCGGCATTGCAGTAGCACAGGTCGAGGCTGCCAGAACCGGCCACGGAGGTAGAGTTCCCTGGACATGCCACGCACGACGCCGCAGAAACTGCAGCTACAGTGGTGCTATACATATTGACCGCGCAAAAAGTGCAGGCCATGCTGCCTGTTACATTTTTGAACGACCCAGCAGCGCACGCGTTGCACGTCCCGCCGTCCGGCCCCGAGAAACCTGCAGAACACACACAGTCAGTCGCCGCGTCGCTGCCCGTCGCTGAAAGGGAGTTGGCGGGGCAGCTCTGGCAGCTACTCGCCACCGTCGCGCCCGTGGCCGTCGAGTACTTCCCGGCGCCGCAGTCGGCGCAGACGTTCCACGACGCGTCGGGCAGCGAGGTCAGCACGCCCGCGCGCATTCCACCGCCATCATGTATAACTATTCGCACGTACCGCGCCCGTACAGGCTGACTGAAGTTGCTCAGGGTCTTGAGTGTGCTTGAATACTCTAAGGGCAGGAAGAAACGCGTGGTGCCACTGACCGTGGTTGCGGAGACGAAATTTGAAGTGTTCAGTGAATATTGTGCTTCAATTTGGTAGGGGCATTGCGGGTCATTCGCTCTGCACTGTGTCACGACGCCGTGTATCCGAAATTCGCTGCCCAGGTCGATTTGCATCCATTCAGGTACAGTGGCACCGATTCCGATGTTCCAAGCAGCTGCTGAATCAAGCATCGACCTGGCATACGTCGAGCCAGGAGCGCCGTTGTCCCACACCGACTCGTACGTCCGCGACGCCTCCGGAGGGTTCGTGATTATCACTACTGCGTTCTGGTACTTGCCCGCCGCGCAGTCGGCGCAGAAACTGGCCGCAGTCGGGGAAAACTTGCCTGTGACGCAGTCGACACACGTAGCAGACACTGTCGCGCTCGTGGCCGTCGAGTACTTCCCGGCGCCGCAGTCGGCGCAGGTATTCCACGTCGTGCCGGCGCCGCCGAGCTGGCAGCCATCGTACAGTTCCGTCACTTCCGACTGCGATAGTTCTTTGTTGAAGACTGAAAACTCGTCTACGTTGCCACTGAATTTAGCATCATCTGATATAAATATTCGCAGCTTGTTTACGTCTGCGAATTGCGGTACAGGGTACACAGAGCCACCATAAGCTATTATAGCTGCTTGTGCAGATCCAGGAACCAAATTAAGATTGACACCGTTCACATACGCCTTGAAAATCCCAGTTTTGCTCAAAGAGACAACTACATGATGCCATGTATCTAGTGTTTGATATTGGTCCCAGCAACTACTATATGTTTGGCCTGTCGAATATGTTGTCGCCCAATTTAGACAGTGAATTCCGTTATTATGTCCAAGAGTCACGTCAAACTCTAGTACTGTACCCGGTTTATAAAATTGGAATAGCCGAGTAAAATATATATTGCCATATGTTGTTCCTGATTTCTTGTAAAACCAAACACTGACCGATATACCGGATACTGAATTATCATAAATGGTTTTGATCGGAAAACTACCGTCCAGCCAATCACCGTCGTTTGTTGCCTTGAAGGAACCGCCTCTGACATTCAGCGCTGCGTCATAACCACCCGTGCCTCCCACAATAGTGGGCGTCAAATGGTACTTGGTGGCGGAAGGATTGGAATCTTTGCCCACGTCGCTACTGTCATCAAAACTGTAATAGGCCACCAGGCTGCTCCTAGTGGTACATTGCGGGTTCGACTCGTCGCCGCGCGACAATGTCAGCACGCCCGCGCGAAATGAACTGCCGGCATACACCACAATTCTGATGTAACGCGCCGTGACAGGCTGGCTGAAAATACTCGAGGTCTTGCGTGTACTTGACCACGTAGTGGGCAGAAAGAAGCGTGTGGTCCCACCGACTGCCGTCGCAGAGACAAAATCGGACGCAGTTCGCGAATACTGTACTTCAATCTCGTGAGGACATTGTTCATAATTGGCACGGCACTGCGTCACAACGCCCTGTACCCGGAATTGGCTGCCCAGGTCGATTTGCATCCACTCAGGTAAAGCTCCAGTCCAGCTCCACGCCTGTGCCGAGTCAAGCATTGAGCGCGCAAACGTCGAGCCAGGAGCGCCGTTTTCCCACACTGACTCGTACGTCCGCGACGCCTCCGGCGGGTTCGTGGTGACGACCGCCGCGTCCTGGTACTTGCCCGCCGCGCAGTCGGCGCACGCGGCCGAGCCTGTGGCGGTCTTGAACGTGCCCGCGAAGCAGGCGGCGCACCATTCCGAGGCCTTGAGCCCGTAGACTTCGACTTCCCCCAAATGTTGAGCTGCGCCGTTAAATTGTTGGATTGACACATACCTGCCGCTCAATACACAAATAAAGTCTTTAGATCCTGAAAACGTGGGTTGATTTGAAGCACAAGCAGGGTTATTGGAAAAGGTAGATGAATCTCCCACGCGGATCTCAAAATTATTGAAGTTGCCTGCACAGCAATCTTGTCGGTTATATATTCGTACCATAGCGATAAATACCATTTGCTGAAGATCGATCAGACTCCAGTCATTTGCTCCTACAAGGGTATGATGAAAGGTTCCAACATTTCCATCAACTAGATGGCTCGGGGGGAAAATGTCCCAAATTGATCCAGGTATTGTGACGGGACAGCCGCCCGCGCTGCACGCGCGCGCGAGGTTCGAGGTCTTGAGCCCGTAGATTTGAAGCTCACGCAGGTTCATAACTTCCGTATTGAATTGCTGTATTGACACATACCTACCGGTCAAAAGACAAGTGAAGTTTTTGACATCGCCTGTAACACAAGCGGGGTTATTGGAAAACGTTGAAGAGTCTCCGACGCGGATTTGAAAATTGTTGAGTCTTTGTGCACAACAACCCGATCCGTAATCAGGTCTATTGAATATGCGCACGTGGTTGACAAAAGCCGATTGTTGCAGGTCAACCATCATCCAATCATTAGTGTTACTCCAAGTATGTGCAATACTATCAATATTTCCATCTGTCAGATGATACAACCACATTTGATAATAATCGGGCATTTGAGAAATCCCCGTGACCGTGCAGGCGCCGGCGCTGCACGCGCGCGCGAGGTTGACGAGGCCGGAGGTGTTGGTGAAGCCCGCGTTGCAGGCGCAGCTGGGCCACTGCGTCGCCCCGCCCGGCAGCTGCGCGTTCTTGGGGCACTGGACGCTCTGCGATCTTGCCTCGCGCGCGAGGCCCAGGAGGACGAGCGCCGGCGCCCAGGCGAGCGCGCGGCGGCGTTGCATGCTTCGTGCTCCGTAAATAGACATCCTTGTTCAACGACCGATCCCGCGGCCCGCGCGACGCGCTCGCCAGGGACTGCGAACGTCGCAAGCGGCTCGGGCGCGCGCGGCAAGGCAGACTACAGACAGACGCGCAAGAAGCACACGCAGCGCAAACATCAACACGCGTACCTGGGTTGCACTTGCAGCTGCTCGCGGCGTTGCTTCCACTCGTCGAATTCGCATTCGAAGGACAATCGACACAGGTCGAAGCTTGTGCAGCCCCCACAGCCGAGGAGTACTTGCCGGCGCCGCAGTCGACGCACGCGGCGCTGCCGTCGGCGGCTTTGTACTTGCCCGCCGCGCACGCCGTGCACGGCCCGCCGGCCGGCCCCGAGAAACCTGCAGCACACTCGCAGTCAGTCGCCGCGTCGCTGCCCGTCGCTGAAAGGGAGTTGGAGGGGCAGCTCTGGCAGGTGCTCGCGCCCAAGGCGCCCGTAGCCGTCGAGTACTTCCCGGCGCCGCAGTCGGTGCAGGAAATCGGACTTATCACGCTGGAAGTCAACACACCAACGCGGGCGCACAGATGGGTATTGGTTATGACTTGTGCAATCATCTTAATGTATCTGGCCACCACTGGTTGATTGAAATAAAGTTCACTCTTCACTTGAGTCCCAGCCGTCCCAACCGAAGTAAATCTGTTGCTCCCAGACGTTGAAGTCGCAGACACAAAGCCTGACGTCGACAGCGAATACTGCACTTCCCACTCCACGTTACCACTGTAGTACCAGGGCATCGATGCCGAATACGCATCACCTCGAGGCTGAGCCACAACACCGAGCACGTTTAAATTGCTGCCCAAGTCGATTTGCACCCACGAACCATACGCCGCTGGATTCAGAAACCCAGGACACCATGAGTTTGGATTGTCAAGCATCGACGATCCATGCGCTCCACCAGCAACGTCACCACAGCAAACTGACGAATACGTCCTCGATGACTCGGCAGGATTTGTTGTGACAGTCACTGCGTCTTGATACTTACCCGCCGCACAGTCGGCGCAGAAACTGGCCGCGGTCGCGGAAAACTTGCCTGCGGCGCAGTCGACACACGTGGCAGACACGGTCGCGCCCGTGGCCGTCGAGTACTTGCCGGCGCCGCAGTCGGCGCAGGCGTTCCACGCGGCGCCGGGCAGCGAGGTCAGCACGCCCGCGCGCATGGACAGGTAAGATCCTGATGTACCTCGCAGTGACAGGCTGGCTGAAATTGCTCATGGTCTTTGCTGTGCTCGAGTACGACGTGGGCAGGAAAAATCGCGTGGTCCCATCCACCGCTGTCGCAGACACGAAATTCGAAGTAGTGAGCGAATACTGCACTTCCATTTCCAACACACATTGGTCCGCGTCAAAACGGCACTGTGTCACGACGCCATGAACCCGGAAGCTGCTGCCGAGATCAATCTGCATCCATTGAGGCAAAGTGTAACTTCCAGTAGCCCAGCAAAACGTCCCGTCGAGCATCGATTTGTCGTGCTGCACGCCGCCCCCTCCTGATATTGACGAATACGTCCTTGACGCTTCCGGGGG
>RFOM01000011.1 GCA_009926615.1 Pseudomonadota bacterium | reverse complement strand
GGAACTGCAAATTCTGCAGCGCAAACTCAGGCACATGCCCAGCCTGCCGCGCAACCGCAAAACCAGAGTTCGAATCAAACTCAGGGAGCGGCAAATTCTGCCTCTGCAGCTGCTGCGAAGCCGTCTGCAGCAAATCAGCCTGCAGCAGAAACGGCACAGTCCCGCGGTGAGCTTGCACTGCTCAAAGTGGAGGTGATGTCACTTAAGGAAAAAGTGGCCACACTGCAGCGCAAGTTCGAAGTCATTCTCAAAGGACAGAGGTCCGGTATTTACGATGACGTTCAACTTCCGTCGAATATTCAGTCACACTTTGCGCCGCCCAAAAACAATCCGGTTCCTCCGCCTGTCAGCGAGGGCCCTATTGAAGCGTCGGACGGGGAAAGCAATCCGGCGAAACGCCAAAACGTACTCGCGGTGGAAAGCCCGAGGCAAATTGTCGACAAAGCTCTTGTGCTTTTGGAACAACGTGAGTTCGGCCGTGTTGCTCAGGCACTCGAAAACTTTCAGCAGCGCTTTCCCAACAACGCGTTCAGTGCCGTTGCCGAGCTGACGCTCGCCGAAGCTTATGTGGAACTTAAAACTCCGCAGCAGGCGCTGACGCACGTCAGGACTTTTTATCTTCAGCACCCGAATGACCCTATGCTGAACCGCGCCAAGTGGCTGGAAGGAATGTCACAGGAACAGCTCGGCGCCCCGCAAAGGGCAGCCCAACTTTACCGTGAAGTCATTGCCCTGAATCCGCAGGCACAACTGGCGCTTCGCGCACGCGCTGCACTTGAGAAACTCAGTGCCGGCGGTGCTCAATGAAAATCCGCGCCGGTGTCAGTCTGTTTGCTGCAGTTGCGCTGATCACGGCCGGTCGGGCCGCCGGACAAAACAACGCGGACAACCTTGGAAATATCAACGGCGCAAATTCAATTGAAAATTCAAAAAATTCGTCGGGCGGGCAGTCCGACAACGTGTTGGACAGCGAAGAACTGAACTCAAATTCAGGCAAGTCGAACAAACAAAATTCAATCAACAATTCGGGCAACATTGAAAACTCCGGAGGCAATGCCGGCGGAAACAGTCTGAACAGTGATTTGAACAGCGACCTTGAAGGAAATTCTCAGGATGCCTCCAATCTCAACGAGGGTGGATCGTCATCGGATGCCGGCGACAATCTCAACAGCAATTTGGGGTCCGACGGCGGAAATTTGGGGAGTGGCGGCGGAAATTTGGGGAATGGCGGCGGAAACGGTTTGTCGACTGACTCAGGTCAAAACGGCGGCGCGCTGAACAACGGAACGGGCTTAAATCTCAACGGCGGCAACAAAAACAACTCAAAAGCCAACACGCCGCCTCCGAATGCAGCCCCCGCAAATCCGGCAGCCGCAAATCCTGCGGCTGCAAATGCTGCATCGGCCACACCGCCACCCGAGGCTGCTCCTCCCGAGCCGGCCAAAAATACAATTGCCGGTCCGGATGCAGGAAGCGTACCGCCCCCGCCGCAAACAACTCCTCCGGACCCAAATGCCGCTCCGCCTCCGGCCGCTGCCGGTAGCGGGGCACCCGCGGCTGCTCCGTTGTCTGCCGCGGAACAAAGAAAACTTGCCCGCGAAGAAAAACGCAAAGCTCGTTTGGAATTTGTGAAAAAACTCGCAGAGTCGATTCCCGCGCTGCGCGAAGGAGAAGCGCCGCTCGAATACACGGTTCAGGCTGGCGATACGCTTTGGGACATTTCCGACCAGCTGCTGGACGATGCCTCGTGGTGGCCAAAGCTCTGGGTTTTGAATCCCGAACTCACAGACCCTGATAAAATTGAACCGGGAACACGCCTGCTGTTTTATCCTGCGACCAAAACCGAAGGTCCCGAGCTAGCGGCAAAGAACTCGCCCGACCCGTTTGCAGAGCCCAAAGTCGACTTGGCAACCCTTCAAACCTTCAACATGGATGTCAAAACTGACAACCGTCCGAAAGGTGAACTGATAGATCCAAGCAGCGTCGACCGGTACCAGAACATCATCACCGTGGGTGACCCGACCGTAACGGCGACCTACATGTTCAGAGTTCCCGGCTTTTATTCCTCAGGTGTAGACCCCGTCGGCGAGATTGTTTCCGACGCGAATTCTCCGCTGATTTCAGGTCAGGGGCAAAACCTGATCGCCCGCTTTGACTCGCGGGACCCCCGCCCCGGCGAAAGGTTCATGGTCGTCAGAGAAACACCCGTCCTTTCGAATCTGATTCCCGTCAGTCCGGACGGAAATTTGTTCACGCACACGGGCAGCGTCGGCGTAGTGAGGGTGTCTTCAAGTGGCTACGCCACACTTGTTGCGGAAGACGCATCATCCCATATGGCCCCCGGTGATCTTCTGATTCCGATGAACAAAAACATTTACGTTCCCATAAACCCGACCGTCGGGGGGCGTCCGAATCAGGCTCCGGCTTACGTCGTTGCAACCGAGGGCGGAAGTTATCAGTCGGCAGGCCCCGGAATTGCGGTCTATCTGCAAGGAGCAGAAGGCAGGAATCCCTTTCAGGTCGGCGACGAAGTTGAGCTGTTCATGCCGTCGGGGAGTACGTTCGGATTTACGGACAAAGAGCTGACCGAACGGGAAAGCGTGGCTACCGCGCGTATTGTCGATGCCAGCCCCGAGAGCGCTGTCGGGGTCATAATCCGTGCAAAACGCGAGGTTACTGCCGGTGCCTCGACTGTCTCCAACATCAACTCGATCCGGTAAGTTCAGCGACCGAAAAAATTGGCTGACCGGTTAAAATAACAGAGAAAATCCTCTCGAAAATCTCTTGCAGCCCCAAAACCTGCATGCTACAGCCTCGTTCAGGAAAACTCCCAATAAACGGACTTCCCCGAAGAAAGCATCGTTCGGATGCTCGCTTCGCCTTCCCGAAACTTTGGCCTTCCTTTTGAACTCCAGCCTTTAAATTATCCTCACATTCAGAGACCAATCACTTTCCCTCCTCCGAGGGACGACAGAACCGGCGGGCACCGAACGGCCCGCCAGTTCATTTTTATTCGCGCAATTTACTTGTGATTCCGGTTGTTCAAACGGGATTGGTACAGCGTATTATCCCAGAATTTCATCCGACCGGCGCTTGGGACGCTCGATGCCGCTCTCGCTGAAAACTTCTTCGCGTGCGTATTTGCGAAGTTTCTGAACATTGCGATCGATGCGATCGACACTGCGGTTTATCGTCTGAATCATTTCGAGAAAATTATCGTGATCAAAATGGCTCTTGAGATAGGAGCGGGACTTTGCGTCGGCCTCGATTTCTTCAAGGAACCCTTTGGTAATAAAAAGTGCGTTGTTGACCTCATGAATCCATTCACGCAACCGATGACTGATATTTCCAACGGTAACCTTTGAATTCTGTTCCATGACTTCCCCCGCGCACAGCAATCTTCATCAAGAAGATTCACGCCTGATTGGCCCAAAGTCCAATCGCATGTGTCATCAACCGGACACATTTTGCAGTTGCGCCGGCTTCCTGAGTCAAGTCGGTCGGCTTGTCAGCCCACATGTAGGTATCGATATGCGTCCAGTTGGCAGTTCCGACAAACTTCCTCAAAAACTGCGCCGCGGTAATCGCTCCGCCCTGCCCCGAAGATGCAGAGTTCGTCATGTCGGCAACATTTGAATCAAGCCACGTGTCATAGTCTTCGACAAAAGGCATCGGCCAAACCCAATCACCGAGCTGGCGTCCTGTGTCGACAAGCATTTTTTCAATCGCGGAATCAGTACAAAACAGTGCATCCACGCTTGGTCCGAGCGCTATCCGCGCAGCACCGGTCAGAGTTGCCAAATCAACAACCCAATCAGGTTTCTCGGCGACCGCGTAACTCAAGGCGTCCGCAAGAACCAGCCGGCCTTCTGCATCGGTGTTGTCAATTTCAACCGTTGTTCCGCTTTTTGACTTGTACACATCCCCCGGCCTCATGCTGCGGCCTGAAACCATGTTCTCCGCGAGAACAAGATAGCAGCTCACACGCACGGGAAGTCCGAGTCTTGCGATGGCAAGAAATACGCCGAGAGCCGATGCCGCGCCGCCCATGTCTTTTTTCATATTGCGCATGAAGCTCGAACCCTTGATGTCGAGACCGCCGGAGTCAAAGGTTATTCCTTTACCGACAAGAGCAACATGTTTGAGCGCCTTGCCGCTGAGTTTGGGAAAATAGGTGAGGCGCAAAAGACGCGGAGGAATGTCGCTGCCCTGTCCGACTGCGTTGATGAGTCCGCACCCTTCAGCCACAAGCTTTTCGCGGTGAAAAACCTCTACTGCGATGCGGTTGGGATCATTTTCAATGTCGCACTCACGCCTGACCAGTTCTCTGACGAAGACCTCGAAGGATTCCGGATTCAAAATATTTGACGGCATGTTTACAAGGCTGCGGGTGATGAGCATCGCACCGGCGAGTTTTTCCCCTTCGCCGCGCATATCTTCGTTCATTCCGTCGATCCAGATTTTCATCGGCTTGCGTTCGATCGTTTCAAAGTTGGATGACTCCCTGACTTTGAGATTGACCGATCGCTCCAGCAATCCGACAAAGAAATATTGCTGCTGAACGCCATCAAGACGTTTGGCCAGACTCTCGGAAAAAACCACGAATATCGAAGGAAACTCGGTCAGCGCAGGCGTCGACATAAAAAGAGAGGCAATTTGCGCTCCCCAAACTGTCGCGTGATGAGAATCACCCGCAGCCGCCGAAGCAAGACGACGTGCGGGTTCTTTGGGAAGCACGACCAGATAGCGCGGAGAATCGGATTCCAATGCCGGCAGTGCATAAATTTGTTTGGCCTTCGGCTCGCCGTGGATCGGCCGGACCCGCTCGACGAGAGCCTGAACAGCAGGATCCTCTTCGCCTTCGAGCACAACCCTGACCAGAGCGGTCGTGGACAAGTCAGTCGGCTGCTTGTTGAGCAAAATAATTTTTCTTTTCAAAAGATACGCTGCCGGAGATGCAACCTTCATAGGGCGCCCTTTTCACGTCTGGCTATCAGCGGTGCAACAATGCGGTTAACCTCCTTGTTCTTAGAAAGTTCCGAGTAACGTTGCAATGCTATCTGCCGCGCAGCCAAAAATTGTGCGTAAAAATTACTCGAGGCAAACTTGAACGACCTTGAATTATAGCGCTCAATGATCTGACAGAGATCCGAGCTGGAAGTATGCCGCACGGCCCGCAGAACTCCGCCCAAACCGTGATTGTATGCCGTCAGAGCCAATGGCCATGAGCCGGTTGCCTGAAAGTTTTGCTTGAGCAGCTTTGCGGCAGCCTCGGTGGCAATTGCCGGATCGGTTCTTCTGCCGACAGCCTTTTTGCCCATAAGCAACTGCATCGTCTTTGGCATCAGCTGCCACAGCCCAACAGCGCCGACTTTCGAGCGTGCATGGTTCACAAAACTGCTTTCGACATGCGGCAGAAACGCGATTTCAAGGGGAAGATTCTGTTGCCGCAAAATAGGTTTTATCGTCGGCAGGTACTGCAGCGATCTGCGCACACCGGCATCGAAACGCGACTTCAGCCCCTGCTGAACACGAATATTCTCTGCGGCCTGAAGGAGTCTGCTGCGCGACAATTCACTTGGCCTGAATAATTTTGCAATCGCTTTTTCGTTGCTGCTCCATGATCTCGGACTGTCGAGTTTTTCTGCAAGAGAGACCAGCGCGTAGCGATAATGATCCTTGAGCATTTGGGTCGACTGCTGGCGCAGCACACCGTTACCGCCGAGCCGGACCACAGCGTAGACTTTGTCCAAATCATCGCGGTCATGTATCAGTGCCTCGTTGACGTCGACTTCGGCGTACACTCTTTTCCAAAAAGAAACATTTTCATTCAAACAAAGCGGATTGGGAAAAGTGTCGATACTCATCCGCTGGCTCTGTTTCTGCGGAAGCCCGAACGTAGGCTCCTGTTGTACTGCGCTCATTCCTGCAGTTTTTTTTGACTTCAGTTGATTTTTTTCGGCTTGTGAATTGTCGGGCGAATCACTGCGCGGAACCGCCTGTGCTCTGCCGTAAATTGCAGAGGGGCGATCGTCCGAAGGCGGATTGGGGTCCGGCAGGGCGTTTTGAGTGTTGCCTGAAACCTGTTCAAGCACATCTGACTGCGATTCCGTTACGGACAAAACATCATCAAAAAAATATTCATCATCGGGAGCCGACACGCCTCTTTGCGGAGGAAGATCAATTTTGAAGTCAACCGCGCCGGCACCCGACACCCACAACGACGCTGCCAGTGAGCAAAAAATCGTCGTTTTCTTTATGCGCGCGCGGCCGACCACTGACGTACCCATATTTGCCCCCGTCACTCTTCCACTATCTTTCAGACATCGCTATTCTTTCTTACCGGACCACGGCTTGTGACCGGAATTTTTGCCGGCTGTAGTTTTGACATCCCTTCCGGCGGCGGAGTTGCTCTGTGAGAACGCAGATAATCACCTTTTTAAGGCGGCTGATTCTTGCCGGCGGAGGACTGTATTTATGGTCTCTGGCCTTGAGTCGTCTGAATGTGCCCGAGTACATTGTCCCGCCGCCGCAGAAAGTGCTCGCAACCCTGATGGAAGATACAAGCCTGCTTTCGAGGCATTTCACGGAAACCTTCAAAGAATGGCTCACCGGACTCTCGGGTTCGGTTGTACTGGCACTGATTGTCAGTCTGGCCGCATTCAGCAGCCCTTTTATAGAAAAACACGTTCGCCGGTTTCTGGTCATCAGTCAGGCGGTTCCGTATTTGACCGTCGCGCCGCTGCTTCTCTTGTGGTTCGGTCTGGGTTCTGCGCCGAAGATTATTCTCATCCTGCTGACATGCACATTTCCGATTGCCCAGCTGACGCTCGCAGGACTGCACAATGCCCGTGAAAAATATTCCGTTCTGGCAACAATTTTGCGCTTCAGTCCGGTGCGCGCCCTGCAAAAGCTTTATATTCCTGCCGCCCTGCCGGACTTTCTTGAAGGACTCAAAATTTCTGTAACCTATGCCTTCGTCAGCACTGTCCTTGCCGAGCTTATCGGCAGCGAGGCGGGGCTCGGAGTTTATCTTTCGCGCGCTCAGGCGGCTTACAGAACGGATCGTGTCATTCTGGTCGTTCTGTTCATTGTCTGCTTCAGCCTTTTGTGCACTTTTGCAATCAACCGGCTGTCCCGCCGGCTGCTGTACTGGAGAGTTGAGAATAATGTTTAGAGAGCAAAATATTCGCCTGACCACTGTTGCGGCGTCTCTGTGTTTTCTCTTTTCTTTCCCTTGCTCTGCCGCACCTGAAAAAATAACCGTGGCGCTCGACTGGACACCCAACACCAACCACATCGGGCTTTATGTTGCGAAGGCCTCGGGCATCTTCGCGAAAGCGGGCCTCGATGTCCGTATGATTCAAATGAAGCAGACCAGCACAACACAGCTGGTCGGAGCAGGAAAAGCTCAGTTCGGCATCAGTTTCATCTCGGATCTGCTCAACGCACGTTCCCGCAAAATACCGGTCATCTCGGTGGCCGCGATAGTGCAGGAGAACACCAGTTGTTTCGCATGGCGCGAATCAGCCGGCATTAAAACGGTCAAAGACTTCGAGGGCCGGCGTTACGGAGGCTGGGGTTCACCGGAAGAGGAAGCAACGCTGCATTACCTGATGACAAAAAACGGGGCGGACTTTTCAAAATTAAAAATCGTGACCACAGGTGTCAGCGATTTTCTGCCGACGACCGCAAAGAACGCAGATTTCATGTGGATTTATATGGGCTGGGACGGAGTGCGTGCCCAACTTGAAAAAGTTGCCCTGAAAACCCTCTGTCTGCGCGATATTGATCCGGTTTTCAATCATCCCTCGCCGCTCATCATCACCTCTGAAATGAACTCAAAATCGAATCCGGAACAAACTCGAAAATTCCTTGCAGCCGCGGGCGAAGGTTATCGTATGGCAATTGCAGATCCGACAGCGGCAGCGCGGCTGTTTATGAAAGAAGTCCCTGAGTCGGATGTGCGGCTTGTAACTGCCTCGGCAGAATACCTTGCCAAAGAATATTCCAAGGGATCATCCGTCTGGGGGCGTCAGAATATTGCGCGTTTTGAGGCCTACAAAGACTGGGCGGTCGGACAAAAAATTTTAAAACTCGATGAAAAACCCTCCGCCTTTGTAATCAATTCTTTTCTTCCCGCGGAAAACAAAGGCGGATTGACAAAATGATCAGCGCCCGCGGACTTCAGGTCGCACTCGATAAAAAAATGATCCTCTCGGAAGTGAGTTTTGACTCCGTGCACGGCGGGGTTGCAGCTGTCATGGGTCCGTCGGGATGCGGAAAATCAACACTCCTGAAGTCTCTGATGGGAATCCATGCCTTTGATGCCGGCGAACTGACGCTGAACGACAAAAAATTTCAGGCGGTTTCATGGGGCAAAAGTCAGAGTTTCTTCTCGCTCGTTCCGCAAGTGCCTCTGCTTCTTCCTTGGCGAACTGTCGAACAGAATGTTGCACTCGCAGCGGATTTATCCATTCCGCCTGCCGCCGCCGCCGCACAGGCACAGGAACTTCTTCATGTCGTCGGATTGTCCGATGCAAAGAACCTTTATCCTTGGCAGGTCTCTCAGGGAATGGCTGCGCGTGCATCGCTTGCCCGCACTCTGATGATCAAAAGCGATGTCCTGCTGCTTGACGAACCGTTTGCAGCCATCGATGCAACAACCCGCTTCAAACTGCAGTGCTGGCTGCTTGAAACGATCAGCAATCTGAAAATTGAGGCCTTTATTGTCACCCACGATCCGCGCGAGGCTGTCATTCTGGCAGACGAAATTTTAATCCTCGGCGGAAAGCCGGCAAAAGTTGTCAAGAAAATCAGCTGTCCGCCGCGACTGACCAGACGCAGGCCGGAGTGGATTTTCGGACAGGAAGCCGGCGAACTGGAAATGCAAATCAGAGATGCTTTACAGCAGGAATTCAACAGAGTCTGAAGACTTCTTCCGGTCTTCACAGTTGATTTGACAACAGTCCGGCTGTACGGATAACTGAGAGTCATAATCTCTTTGACGTGTGGTCAGTAAATGAATTATTTCAAAGCCTCTCTCGCGCTGAGTTTTGCAGTGTTTTTTGCCCGCGCATCGGCCGACGTTTCCGACGGAACACTCGTGTACGAAGGAGCGGCGGTTTGCAGCTCGGACCAGCCCTGTTCGGGACAAGGCGGTAATCCCGCATGCCGGCTGACCCTCACTTATCAGAATGGCCAACTGAAACAGGCAGACATATTCGGGATCGGTGACAGCTCAACGGGTGACCACGGCTATTTCGGCATCGCAAACAGACGCCGCGGACTGCCCAGCGACGCAGTAAAAGTCATCACCGATGACGTTCAGACAGACGGTGACGTAGTCAGCATAAAATTCGTCGTTGCGGGTCTGCGCTGGAATGCTTACCGCGATACCACAACAATCCGGTTGCAGGGACTGACCGGCAATTCGGTCGATTCAGTTGTTGCACAAAACGGAGTCAGCTTTGTGGGAGTTCGGGGACTGTGGACAAAAATAAGATGCGCGGGATTGACCCGCGCTGAACCGGAAGTGAACTGAGGGCTGCAAGGTGTTCGCGACAACGGCTTAAAGCAAGTTCGGCAATCCGGACATCAATTTGCAATTTTCTTCTGAAGGGCCGAGGCATCGCTCATCGAAGCCTGAACCACATCACAGGCAAGCTCAAAATCATCCATGTTCAGGTAGCCCCGTTCCGCGATGACGTCACGCAGACGCTCAAAGGAAACCCTCAGACTCTGATTTTGTTCCAAGAGTCCGTCCACCTCGGCGCGCAGCCTGCAGACCTCGCCTCCGACGCGGGTAATGGTGTCCATCAGATGAGCCAGCTGCCGCTCAACCTGCGGGTCAACGGCGGAATCATCAGAATATCTGAACTGGGGCTCGGCGTTATAAACAAACTCGTCCCCCGAGCCTGCCTCGTCGTCTGCCTGTTCCTTGTCCCATGCGAGTGAAAGGTCGCGAAATTCACTCTTCATTTTACACTCTCCGTGTGCCTGTGCAGGAGCTAAGCCATCCTGAGCTCCGATGACGTTGTTTCGGAGATGTTTTTGGACAGCTGAGGAACACATCTGCCCCGATGAGGTTAAATTGGCATCACTGCAAAGGTGTGCTAGTAGGGAGCGTTACCCACTCAGCGCCTCAAAGAAGGGTTTTCTTGCTCATGTTAGACATTTTCAAAAAGATTTTTGGCACGAAAAACGACCGCGAACTGCGCCGCCTTGAGCCTGTATTGCGCCGCATCAATGAACTTGAGCCGACTCTGCAGGCCCTGACTGATGACCAGCTCCGTGCCAAGACCGATGAATACCGAAGCCGTTACCAAAAGGGCGAATCACTTGAATCGCTCATTCCTGAAGCATTCGCAACAGTCCGTGAAGCGTCACGTCGAGTCCTCAACAAACGCCACTTTGATGTGCAGCTGCTGGGTGGAATGGTACTTCACGAAGGTAAAATTGCCGAAATGCGAACCGGTGAGGGTAAAACACTCACTGCGACGGCTCCGCTCTATCTTAATGCATTAACCGGCAACGGCGCCCATCTCGTCACAGTAAATGAATATCTGGCCAGCACACAGGCCGAGGAAATGGGCCGAGTGTACAACGCTCTGGGCATGACCGTCGGAGTCATTACGAGCGGACTCGACGACCGCGAACGCCGTAACGCATACGCCTGCGATATTACCTACGGTACCAACAACGAATTTGGTTTCGACTACCTGCGCGACAACATGAAGGTCCGGATTGAGGACTTTTCACAACGCGGCCACAATTTTGCGATCGTCGACGAAGTCGACTCAATTTTGATTGACGAAGCGCGTACACCGCTCATCATCAGCGGTCCGTCCGATCAGACGTCCGACAAATATCTTGTGGCAAACGATGCCGTGCGCGGCCTTCGCCGCGAAATCGATTACACGGTCGACGAAAAATCCCGCAGCTGTGCACTCAGTGAGGAAGGCATTCAGAAGGTTGAAAAACGACTCAAAGTCGGCAACCTGTACAACCCCGAACACATGGAACTCGTTCACTGCATCAATCAGGCGCTCAAAGCGCATGTGGTTTTCCGCAAAGACGACCACTACATCGTGCGTGAAGGACAAATCATCATCGTCGATGAATTTACCGGTCGCCTTATGCACGGACGCCGCTATTCCGACGGTCTGCATCAGGCCCTTGAAGCCAAAGAAAACGTTCCAATCCAGCAGGAAAACCAAACGCTGGCGACCGTGACCCTGCAGAACTTCTTCCGCATGTACAACAAGCTTGCAGGCATGACCGGAACTGCCGACACGGAAGCCGTCGAGTTTCACAAAATTTACAAACTCGACGTGGTCGTCATTCCGACCAACCGACCCATGGTTCGTCAGGACGATGACGACGTTCTGTATCTGCGCCAAGGTGCAAAATTCAAAGCCGTGGCTGACGAAATTGCAAAAGCAAATGAAAAAGGCCAGCCCGTTCTTGTCGGCACGGTCAGTATCGAAAAAAGTGAATTGCTGAGCGACCTGCTGAAGCAGCGCGGCATCGAACACAGCGTTCTGAACGCAAAGCACCATGAACAGGAAGCACAGATTATTGCTCAGGCGGGTCAACGCGGACGCGTGACGATATCAACCAACATGGCCGGTCGCGGAACCGACATCATTTTGGGTGAAGGAGTTTCCGGCATAGGCGGCCTTTACGTCATGGGCACGGAGCGGCACGAGAGCCGCCGGATTGACAATCAGCTGCGCGGCCGTTCCGGCCGTCAGGGCGACCCCGGACAAAGCCGTTTCTTTCTTTCTTGGGAAGATGACCTCATGAAGCGCTTCAACAACAAAGCCAATCAGTTCCTGATGGAGCGCACGATGGGCGACGAGGCTCTTGCCGATCCGATGCTCACACGGGTCATTGCCAATGTTCAGAAGCGGGTTGAAGGTTACAACTACGACCTCCGCAAGCACCTGCTTGAATATGATGATGTTCTCAACAAACAACGCAAAACCGTTTATGCGGCGCGCAACCGGATTCTTGAAAAAGGCGATCTGCGCGAAGTTCTTCTCGACGAAACTCTCGGCGAACTCGGCCGTTCGATTGCCGAAGACTTTTCACCCGCAACAGGCGTGCCGGGTGAGCTTGTCAAAATTGAATTCGGGCAGCTTGAACGGGCGCTGTTCCAGCGTCTCAATACCGTTTTCAATTTCTCGGCCGAAGAACGCAAAACAACGGAACTCACGCGCATCGACTTTATCAATCTGATCACCGCAAAACTGACTGATGCCTATGCACAGCGTGAAAAACTATTCGGTTCCGATCAGATGCGCGAAATCGAACGCTGGGTCATGCTTCAGACGATCGATCAATATTGGAAAGATCACCTTTTGAGCCTTGATCATCTGCGCGACGGCATCGGATTGCGCGGCTACGGTCAAAAAGATCCTCTGCAAGAATACAAGCGCGAAGCCTTTGAACTTTTCAAGCGGCTCATTTCGGCAATTAAGGTCGATACTCTTGAATCGCTTTTCCGTATTCAGCCGAACCTTGCCGACCGGTTTGCTGAAGAAGCCGAACTTGAAGCCCAAAAACGCGCACAACGCGAGCTTTCGGGCAGCGCGGCAGTGCACGCGGAGGCCGAAGCTGCAGTTGCATTGCAGGACGTATCTGAATCCTCCGAAAACGGTGCCCGCGTTTAAGCAGCCACCTGCCGGTTTTGTTGCAACATTGTCCGGTTTCACTGCAAAAACATGCACAGACTCGCGACAACCCATTCCCTCAGGCAGGACTTCAAAACTGCCTGAGGGATTTTTAATATGCCATCAACCATTTTTTCTGCCGTCTGCATCGGAATGCAGGTTGTACCGGTCACTGTCGAAGCAGCGCTCGGTCAGGGGTTTTCGGGACTTCAGTTCATCGGCCTGCCGCAAGACTACGCCCGCGATGCACGCGAAAGAATTCGTTCTTCACTCGAATCACTCGGTGTTTCGCTGCCCGCGCGCCGCCTCGTCGTCTCCGTCAGGCCTTCTGAAACTCTCAAATTGTTTAAGGGCGGCCTCGAGCATCTTGATCTTCCCTGCGCAATTGCCATTTTGGCGGCATTGGCCGACTCACCCTCCGAAAGCAAAAAAAACGCCGGATTACTGAATGCCATTGCCCTGAATCTCAAAGAAGGAACTCATCTTTTCGCAGGCCAGCTGACATTGTCCGGCCGGATCCTCGTCCCCGAATACATTCTTCCGTTCGAACTGCTGCTGCTGGAAACCGGCACTGCCGCAGCAAAAGTGTGGTCTGCAACTGTGCCTTCGAAAATCAGCCGTGCACCCAAAAAACACTTCATTCACGTTGAAAGCCTTAAAGATTGTCTGCACGCACTGTCACAGAATAATCGACTGAACAGGACGGATTCGGATTCAGCGGCTGCCGAAGCTGAACTGAGCGGAGTTTCTCAATCAGCGACGAACGCAACGGCTGCATCTGCAGGATCGAACGTTGATGCAAATTCTGAAAATCAAATTCACAAAATCATTTCTTTTTTTGAAAAATTTTCTTCGACTCCCTCCGTTGCTGCCGTTTTGGCTGTCGCGGCTGCAGGACGCCATCATATTCTTTTCGCAGGCTCGCCGGGATGCGGAAAAACCTTTGCCTTGAGACATCTCTCTGACCTTCTCCCTCCGCTGTCGCACCGCGAACAACTTGAAGTTGCTCTCATCCGGCAGCGCGATCCGTGCCCGACCGACAGCCGCCCCTTCCGGCATCCTCATCACAGCGCTTCGGCGGCGGCACTGTTGGGAGGGTCGCTTCTGCAACCCGGTGAGGTTTCGCTTGCCCATCACGGACTGCTGTTCCTTGATGAACTGGCCGAATTCCCCCGACCTGCTCTTGAAGCCCTCAGGGAACCTCTTGATGAACGCAAAATTACACTTTCACGGGCGCGCGGACGAATTGAACTGCCCGCAGACTTTCTGCTGGCCTCGGCAACCAACCCGTGCAGCTGCGGATTCTTTTTTTCGCGCACACAAAGTTGCCGGTGTGCCGGCAATGCACCCCTCAAATATCAACAGAAATTGAGCGGTCCGCTGCTTGAGCGGTTCTCGCTTTTGCTGCTGATGGATGAACTTCTCGATGATGATCAGCGCACAGCCGGCAGTGATTCGGCGAGTCCGTTGGCCGAACTGGCACACGGCTGGCAACAGGCCTTTAACCGAGCTCCCGAACAGTGGGCACATCAGTTTGTTAAAGTACAGAATGAACTGTGGTCATCTACGCCCGTATATCCCGCAGGCACGCTTCCCGAAACGCTTTTACTTTTGCTGGAGACACAGGCCAAATCGCAAAAATTAAGTTCGCGTACCCTGTTTCATCTGAAAAAACTGCTTGTCACTTTGACAAGCCTTTTCCCTGAACAGATCTCTTCTTGGAACTGCCACAAAACTCTTGCTTCAGTGCAGCAGTTACGGAGCCTTGAATCGGCGCTGCGGAAAGGAGCGTCATTTTTGGCACCAACCGAACAGCACTCTTTTCTCAAGAACTCAGGCAAAGAGCCCGATTCATTTGCGTAAGTCGCGGAACCTGCGCTGAAGGGCATGAGGGGGCTTCATGGGCAAGACAATATTGGTCGTTGATGATGCGCAAACCATCAGACATCTCACCCGATTTGCACTCAGCAAGGGCGGCTACACGGTCGTTGAAGCGGAAGACGGAGTCCAAGGGCTGCAGGTTCTCGAAAAAACCAAAGTCGATTTGATTATCTCTGACCTCAACATGCCCAACATGAACGGTTTGGATATGTGCCGTGCAATCAAGGCGAACGGGCGGACCAAACACATCCCAATTTTCATGCTCACAACAGAATCAAGTCAGGAAGTCGCATTGCAGGGAAAAGAAATTGGAATTATGGCTTGGATCGTAAAGCCGTTTTATCCGGAAAAACTTCTTGCAGCAGTGCATAAAGTTGTCGGCGTCTGAGCACACCGCGGCCTGCCGGAAAGCTCGACGGGGGCCTGTGCACCCCGTTTTTGTTTTTGACAATGAGGATTCATGGCGACAACGATTGCACAAAAAATCAGAAACGTCGGACGCCTCAGCCAGATCGTCAACATTTTCGGACGATACGGATTCAGCAAAGAATTAAAAGATACAGAGCTTGGATCTTTTGTCACTGAAACAGAAGAAACGCGGGCGGCCGATACGGCTGACGAAAAACTTAAATCGGAACTGTCGGGGGCCAAACGCCTCGCCCTCGCGTTTGAAGAACTTGGACCAACGTTCGTCAAACTGGGTCAGTTACTGGCATCACGTGAAGACGTTCTGCCCAAAGACGTCATCGTTCAGTTCCGGAGACTGCAGGATCGCGCAAAGCCGGTTCCCCATGACGTCATTCTCAAGATCCTTGACAGCGAATACCGTGGCAAAACCTCAGAGTATTTTGAATCAATTTCACCCTATCCGCTCGGATCGGCGAGTATCGGGCAAGTGCACAAGGCCCGCTGCCGCGACGGAAGGGATGTCGTCCTCAAGATCCAGCGGCCTGAAATTGAGTCCGTCATTCGAACGGATTTGTCCATCCTTGCGGGAATTGCCTCAGTTCTTGAAAGCGCAATTCCCGAAATCAGACTTCTGAGGCCGAGCGTGGTGGTCGAAGAACTCAAAAAATCTCTTTTTGCAGAACTCGACTATTTCAGAGAAGCGGCCAACACGGAACGAATGCGCAGTTTCTTCAGCGACGACGAAACAATCTACATTCCCGAAATACTTCGTCCGTACAGCACGCGGCATGTGTTGTGCATGGAAGCTATTGCAGGCGAAAAACTCACCCGTCTGGAGCGCAGCCGATCACATAACGGGCTTGTTTCCCACGGAGTGCGCGCATTCCTTGATATGACTTTTAAACACGGAATGTTTCATGCCGACCTGCATCCGGGGAACTTCATCCTCATGGAAAACGGCAGGCTCGCCATTCTGGACTTCGGACTCACCGCCCGTCTGACCCGCGAAATGCGTATTACCATGACCTATTTATTCATGGCTCTTGTCAACGAGGACGTTGAAACATTCTCAAGGCTTTTCATAGAACTTACGGAAGCACGTTCGGATGTTGACCGTAAAAGTCTTGAAGACCATGTCCTCGAAAAAGTCGATCACGCTTTCAGCATGCCCGTGCGTGACCTTCAGCTCGGCAAACTTCTGATGCAGATTGCACGCATCTCAGCAAGTCACAACGCTCCCGTGAGTCGCGACCTCGTGCTGTTTTTTCGCGGCATGATTGCCCTCGAGAGTTTCGGAAGAAGCCTTGATCCGGAATTTGAAGTTCTGCGGGAAACCTCTGACTACGCCAAATCATTTTCGCAGGGTGCTCTCGCCCGCAGTTTGTTTCAGCAGGATTCAATTCTGATGATCCGCGACTCGCAGGCCCTCGTCCGCGAACTGCCCTTTACCCTCCGCATTCTGACCAAAAGGCTCCAGCAGGGCGATCTGGCCGCGACCCTCGAATCACCGGACGTCAAGCGTCTCTCCCAAGAGATCGCACGGGCAGGTCAACGTCTCAGTCTTGCTCTTATTTTGGGCGCACTTGTACTGGGAAGCAGTCTTTTGACCTTCAACCGGAAAGGTCCGTTGTTCGATTCGCTGGCAACTTTTGGATTACTGGGTTTCGGAGTTGCAGCATTGGTTGGGCTGTGGCTTATTGTCGCCATCCTGAAATCCGGAAGGCAACCCGACTGATGCTCACGCGGTCACATTTCTCCGTGGACTTGTGGTTTATCTTTGGCTCGTTTTGTTACGGTGCCGAAGCACGCCTTTCGTCATGCCGTTCCGACAGCCTCACAGTCAGCATTTCTTCTGCCACCCAGCAGACGATCAGCGAAGTTGCTTCATTTCTTGAATCGATAAATGAAAAAGCCAAAGCCCTTATCCGGACGGAGGTCAGGCTCTTTGTCAACGGAAATCCGGACGCACCGGCGGATGACTGGGCCGACGAACTTGTTGCAACTCTGATGACGGAACTCAAGCCCCGCGTGACGCAAGGGACCAACGGACAACCCGAACCGCTCCTGATTGTGGAGCTGGCTGACATCCGCGGTCTGACTCCAAATGACCAGAACGCATGGAATAATCTTGTCGCCGACATATGGCCCCGCCTTCCCGCCTGATGTATCCTCTGAACAAATGAATCAGACGAGGTGAACTGTGCGTTCGACTCTTCCAGACTTGAGTCCGAAAACTGTTTTTTTACTGTGCGTTTTTTTATTTGCAGGAGTTATGACATCGGGTTCAGCTTTCGCTGCTACGAAAATCAAACCCGATTTGCCCATAGGTGAGGAAATTCACGAACCGGCCGCGCCGCCGGCGAAAAAGAGCAAGCCGGCAGAAACTGCAATCACAAAAGATCAAAAATCTCAGCCCGCGCCTGCAGGAACAGACTCCGACAAGAACGCCAAGTCTAAACAGCCGGCAGACCAGTCCAAGGCAGGCGCCCATCAGGATTCCACTGATCACGCAACCGGTGGAGAAGAAGCTGATCCTTATGCTGCTTCAAACAAAACCTCCGGAGATGGTGGTGCACCCCACGCCAAGGGTACTGCTCCCGACAATTCACATCAAAACGACAGCCACAATTCAGCTCCGGCCTCAGTGCATGACACCGAATCAGGCAAACTGCTTGAGGGCAAAGTAGCTCCGGCAACACCGGCAAAAGGCAGCGGGTTTGTCTGGTTTGCGGTTGTATTTGCCCTACTCGCCATTGCTATTTTCATTTTCACTTAAATTTGTATGAACCGGAACCGAACGGGGGGCCCTAAGGTGAAGTGCGTATCAAGATTCCAAGCTTTTTGTGTTGCGGCCAGCCTTTTACCGGTCACGATGGCCGCTAAACCTGCCAAAAAGCAGCCTCAAAATGCACCTGCGGCCGCCAAGCCGACGGCCGCTCCGCAGCCGACACCCGCCAAACCTGAAGTTTGGGAATTCAATCTCAAATCCGATGATTCTGTGTTTGCAATCGTCACTCAAAAAGCCGGACTCGCTGCAAAGCTGGCCCACAATCATTTCATTGCAGCGCGGCAGATCAGCGCAGTGATTTCGGCGGATCCCAAAAATCTGAACGCCGGAAAATTCTCGCTCAAAGGCAAGGTCAGCGAACTGGAATTCGACAGAAAAGATCTCGCACGGCGCTGGTATCCGACAATCAAAGAACTCGGCTGGCAGGATGAACCGTTCAGCGAACTCAAAGATTCCGATCGGGAAACCATCAGAGAGCATGCCCTCGCAGACGATCAGCTGGATGCCGAAAAGTTTTCTGACTTCAGTGCGCAGCTTGAGTCTGTTTCAGACGCCGAAAGTCAGACCGGCGGCAAAAAATTTCTCAAGAAAGCCAAGGTTGCCGTGACAATTCACGGAAAAACCGTCATCAGGGAATTTCCCGCAAATATAACGCTCAAGGATCAGGAACTGACCGTCGAAGCGGCGACTGACTTTAAATTTACCGATTTCGGTATCAAACCTTACCGCGCATTGATGGGCGCGCTCGGCAATGATGACCGTTTCAACATGCTTGTCAGTTTCAGGGCAGTTAAAAAATGAACGCACAAAATACGATTTTCGATCGCATTCTCAGGGGCGAGATCCCGTGCAAAAAAGTCTTTGAAGACGAGCACACGCTTGCCTTTTATGACATCGCGCCGCAGGCACCGGTGCACGTGCTGATTATTCCCAAAACAAGGATCGTCAACGTGGCCTCGGCTGAAGCCGGACATACGGATCAATTGGGCCGCGTGCTGCAAACGGCCGCACACGTGGGCAGACTTCTGGGCGTTGCAGATTCCGGATACCGTCTGGTTTTCAATAACGGTCCTGACGGCGGTCAGTCTGTTGATTATCTGCATTGCCATCTTCTTGCCGGCCGTCCTCTCGCTTGGCCTCCGGGGTAATTTTTCGGGGGCATCACTCTGAAACCGCAGTTCGAATCCGAATCAGCATTCATTATTGTCGGAGCAGGCGCAGCGGGAACTGCTGCTGCGAAGTGTTTTGCGGCAGCCAATCTTGCTCACAGAACCATGCTTTTTGAGCAGCATTCCGAGCCGGGAGGAAGTGCGGGCTACTTTTCCCGCGGGCAACCGAAGCGGACTTTTGATGCCGGTGCCACACAGCTTATCGAATGTTCTGCCGGTCAGCTTCAGCATGAAATTTATTCACTGAGCCCTGCGCAGAGCCAGTCTCCCGCTGAAGAAATTTTTCAGCGCATCACAGCTGTCACGCAGCATTGGGACCATGATTCGCGTAAAGTTATTATTCATGCCGACGGAAGGGTGACATGGTCCGGCAGCGGAATTCCCACGCCTCATCAGACCGCAGAACTCAGGAAGCTCGAAAGTTTTCTGGCCGTTTGTTTGCGCGAATCAGAATGGATGTGGACGCTCCTCTCTCAAATACCGCGCTTCCCCCTGCAGTCCGTTGCCGATATGCGGCGCGCGCTGCAGATTTTTCTGAAGGTTCCTTTCCTCAAAAAATTAACCTTTCCTTTTCTCTTTGTTCTGAACTGCGAGCAGCGGATGCGTCTGTCCGGCATCCGCAAAGGGGGTCTCGCGTATGACGTTCTTAGCGGCCTGCTGGTTGATACAACCCAGAACACGGCAGCAAGGTCTCCATGGCTGGCTGCAAGCATGGGAATCTCGATTGTCGCGCGCGGAATCTTCCGTTGCCGAAAAGGAATGCGTTCATATTTCAGACCTCAAATTGCGGCGTTTGAGGAAAAGGGAGGACAATATTTTCCGCATCACCGGCTCACCTGTCTGGAGTCTGTCGAAAGCGGATTCCGTCTTACCTTTTCGGACCTGCGCAGCGGCGAAAAAAAGATTGTTTCAACAGATCGGTCAGTCCTCATCAATCTGACCCTCTGGGACATGGTCAACAACCTGATTCCGCCGTCGGACCCCCTCACCCGCAGTCGAGTGTACCGGCACTGGCAACGCATTGCGGGCCGTGAAAAGGGCTGGGGAGCATTCGCTGTCCATGCGCTTGTTGAGGATCAGCAGCACTGGCCGGATTCGCCGCAGTATCATCAGATCTTTCCGGCAGCGCATGAGCCTGAATGCCTGCAGAGTTCTTTGTACGTGTCTACGCCCGCCCGCGACGACCCTGCGAATCCGAAAGGATACCGTGTTCTGACGGCCACACTGCACGTTTCTGCCGATGCCTGCACGGACGAAAACCGCTCTGAATTGGGCGATTTTTTGGTTGCCAGAATTGAGAATAATCTTGGAAGCAAACTCAGTCAGGTGGAAACCGCAACACCCCGCACGTTTGAAAAATACACCGGCCGGCTGAGCGGACAGGTCGGCGGTGTGCCATTGAGGCTGGGTCATTTTTTATTTTTTTCTTTTCCGTCCTTGCTCCGTCATCCGCACCGCAGGAACTGCAACGTGATTGTCATGGGTGATACCGTGTTCCCCGGACAGGGTGTCGTCGCTTGTTCGGTGAGCGGAATTTCTGCCTTTGAACGGGCAACGGGAATTGAATTTGAAACCATCAGGTCGCAGAACCGGTAAAAACCGCAACGGGATTTTTACCGGAATTCATTTCAAATCCTTTCGGTGCACTCAAATTTTTTGAGCTCTTTGTCGAACTTTTTGCCTTCCTCGGGAAGAGGAATCGCAATCTCGCCGATGACCGGAACGCCTTTGATCACAATCCTCGACGGCTCGACATCAATCCGTTTGAGATTAAAGGCGATCGGAATCCCCACTCTCGCCTTGATGTTGATTCCGTAGAGATCAATCTGAGCATGACGCTTTTCATTTGTATAGGCATTCTGGACTCCGAACCGGCGGTCAAGAGTCAGTTCAATCGGCGGTGTTCCGCTCATTTCAATCCTGCACATGACGCTCGCTGCCTTTTCAAGGCTCAACTGTGCCAGTGATGTTTTTGCACTTGGAGCCCTGAATTCAAGACTGCCAAAAGCATCAACAAGCTTTGTTGCGGCAGGGAGAATCTTTGCATCATCAACAAAGACAGGCATATTGCGCGCAGCCGTGTCGAAAAATGCAGGATTCAGCTTGATAAAACGTCCTCCGGAAAAAACCAAATCCCGCATTTCGCTGACCGCCGCGAGCATCGGAACACGCTGCAGATCGGAAAACTTTTCCCAGCGCACGGGGACATCACGGATAAAGAATCCGTCCGGCACATGCGTCACGGCCAAATTTGAGCCGGACCATGTGGTCTTGTCGACGTCATTGTAAGTCAGCTGACCAAAGACGTCTGATTCAAATGAATTTGCGGCCGAAAACTGAAGACCGCTGAAAAGGTATTGCCCCTTCCCTCCGACGCTGACTCCGCCGTTATTGGCAAAAATCCATTTCATTCCGCTGCGTCCGCGAACCATTCCTGATTGTCCGCTGACTGTCGGACGGGCTTCAAAACGGATATTGCCGAGCGGATCTACCGCGAGCTTTTTTAATCCGCTTTTGCCGAGAACTTCGAGAAAATCAGAGTGCACATCATGCAATCCGATTTGAGTCATGAGCAGTCTGGTTTTGGCAGAGGTCAGTTCCGAATCGTCAACCGAAAAATCAGAACCTGATCGGGCGAAACGCTCGAAAAGCTGCGATATTGCCTGCCATTGCAGGGTTTCTTTGCTTTCGTCCTGTGAATCATTCACTTCAATCAGCAGTTTTTTGTCGTCAGCGGGACAGGTCAGGCCCCAGCGTTCGCACCACTGTGCAAAAGCCATTTTCTCAACATCCGACGTGCTTCCGGCGGACATCAGCGAGCTCGCCGAATCTGAACTTTCTTTTTCGCTGACACTTTCGCGGGCACAAGAGGCCGCAAGACACGACAGCGCAATTCCGGCATACGTCAAAGCAGAACGAGATCCGCGCAACAGCAAATCAGATTTTCGCATATTCCCTCCCCGTGCGACTCCAATGTAAAGAGTACACCCGAGGACGAACTGCGTTCATCCGGCAGTGACGAAACGGCTGAAACGTGGGTTAAAATTTCCTATCTAGGTCTTTTTGAACCGCTTGAAGCGGACGTATCTCTCAAACTCCGGAGCCATTATGTTCCGGCCTTGTGCTTCGGCCAAAAACTGCAGAACGCCGACTTGCCAGTCGCCGACATATGCGTTGGCCTGTTCGGCAATGCCTGCGTTTGATCTCAGACCCCAATCTGTTCCGCCCGTGTCCCAAGCGAGAGCATTCATATATCTCTCATCTTTTGTATTCGGATCGATCTCTCCGAGAATATGAATCGGATGCGACGTGTCATCAAATTTATCCGCTTCAATAATTTTCATCGGTCCGTGAAGCGCATCGTCAAGTCCGCCTTCTTTTTTAGGACCAAGCAGCATACAAAAAGACGAGCCGACTCCGTCACCCATATTGCGGCTGCGACCGCCGTCACTGACAACCATGATCAATACATTTTTACCGCTGGATGCCTTCGCAAGCATGTTCAGGCCAATCGCAAGCTGCCGCATACCCTCAACGTAATTCAATGCATTGTAGCTGCTCGCAATCCCGTTGACCGGCTGATCTATGGCACTTCCGTCAAGGTCATTGACGTTGAGAAATAAAGAAAAGTTGCGGTACGGCTGACCTTGGATCGCAAGAGATTTTGAAACAAAAGCACACTGCGCAAGAAACTCCTGCCTTGACTGCTGCTCGGAAGCCTTTTTTTCTGTCTTGTTGAATATTGCCTGAGAGTTGCCGATCGCTTCGCGAAATTTTGCCATATCATTCGATTTATCTGAAAGTTCGGCCGCAAACATCTGCTTATAATCAATTTCTTTGTCTTCACCGGTGCCGAGTGTTTTCAGTTCGTTGATCACTGCACGGAGCTTTTCTCTGGATTCGAGAATCGCTGTCCTTCTTTTCGGGGTTTGAACTGATATCCGGTCAAAAAGGTTTGAAAGATTCTTTCCCTTGGAATTCGGGTCAGTATCACTGACGGTTTTTCCGTCGAACGACCGGTAATCTCCGTAGCCGCCCGACAGACTCTGATCGATATTGTCGACAATGCTTTTTACTGACCGTCCGGATACTGCAAAATTTGTCAGCTGCGCGCTGCTCAAACCATTGAACACAACATTGTTTTCCACACCGCCGTTGGCATCGTACTGGTCACCCATCATGAACGCGGTAATTCCCAGAGGACTCTGAACCAATCCCTTGTAGCCGGCCATGTGACTCAAATCACACAGCGAAGGCCTGATTTTGGTCAACGTCAGATTGTGAACTGCAAAGTCTTTGAAGCGGAACAGACCGATGCCGGTTTGTATCGCTACATTGTCGGGAAACAGATCGACAAATGAATCATATCCGCAGGCATTTTTACTGGCGCTGCTCTTCGGCTTTCCGTCTGCGGTGCCGTGATGAAGCATGTCACCGAACCATTTATTGAAACGCAAACCGGCAAGACGGGGTTGCGAAGCAAGATTCTTGATGCCGTTTTTTTCGAGAAAAGCCCTTGAGCCGACGGCCTTGTTAGTGGCCGGATGGTTATCGGATGCAGTGCCGGCAAACATTGTGTCTTTGCCGTCAGCCGTCAGTTTTCCCAATGCAAAAACAAGGGGCGTATGAACCTGATCGAATATTTTTATCGTCACAAGTGACCAGTCACTCGGTACTGCATCAGGCATCGCCTGAGCTTGAGCCTGCTGCAACTGAAAGAAAGTTGCCAGTTGCGCGGCAGCACCGTGTTGTCCCAAGTAACGCGTGAGTTGATGGGAATCTTTAACCCACCAGTCCGGAAACGGCTGCATCGATCCGGTCAGAAGACTGTTCCAGCCGGGAACGTGCACCATGTTACCGACACTCTCAAGAAAAGCCGTCGTGACACCTGCGCCGATGCCCCACTTGAGCAAGTCCCTCCGCGACCAATTGTTCCCCGACATAGGTGCTTCCTCCTCAATCAAAATATCACTTGGCAGTTGCAAACGAGTACGAGCTCAAAAGAGCTGATATTGCTCTGCGCCGTTTGATAAAACCGTCCTCGGAAGTCAGTTCCGCACCGCAGTTGTCAGGGCTGTAAAGCTCCTCAACAGCAGCCTTGAACTCCGCCGCAGCGGGCGAAAACTGAGGCAGGCAACGTTTGACCATACTTTCGGCCGATGCCTTTGTTGCGCAGTAGCAGTTTGAATTCGGATCCTTTACGTCGCAGTTGAAAGCGGCAACACTGGCAACAATCACAAGCGACTTCAGATAAATTTCATCCTCGAGGTCGTCGGACGTCAAACCCGTGCGGCTCGCGGCGGTCTGCAAATATTTTTCTTCCGCACTGACAATGCTCTGACCGATATTCGAAGCATAAATATTCTCGAGAAGAAAACGCCGTCTGCCTTCGGGCAGAACCTGTATTTTGTCTTTGTTGGCAGGCAAAGTGAAATCAAGAACAAGCATGTCTTCATTCACATTCAGCAGCGATGTGCTGCCTCCGTCCCCAAGGCAATTAAGAACCGCGTCTTTGATTTGTTCCACGTTCTTCCGCTGTCTGCCCTCGGCAGAGTTGGTGCTCAAATACAACACCGGCGGCGTAGGCGTCGCCGGATTCTGCTCTTCGTCTTTCGGCGGAACGGGCACAACCGGCTCGGGAGGCCGTGTCACAATCGCCTTTCCTCCACCCGGCAGGCCAATTGCTTTGGAACCGGTTGTCTTGAAAGCGCCGGAACTGCAGGCTGCTGCATAAGTGAGTAAAGATGCCAGCGTAAGAAAAGCAAAAAAATGTTTCACCGCTTTGTGACCACCCTTCATTTCTTTTCCCCCGTAGAACTGCAGGCGAAAGTTTCGGAGCTGAAATACGACTGAATGACGGGGAGAAGCTGGCCCTGACCCTCTGTCCACGACTCCATGACCAAATTGATAATTTCCTGATTTGTCGCATTGAGGTTGCTCAATGCGCGCGGAATGATTCGCGACAGCCCGCGTGCATAAACCTTTTCGTCGCGGGTGTAGTAATCAAGAAGATCCTTAACTGTTGTCATCGACGTATTTTTGCCGTCTTCCTGCACACAGCCGCGTTCCTGTCCCTGAGCCGTCCCGATGTTGAGCCACTTTGCAAAAGTTTCATTGTCAATGGGCTGCAATTCTTTGGAATTGGGAAGCTTGTTGGCCCAGTTGTTGTTTTCAGGAATGACCTTACCTTCCTTCAACTTGCTGCCGGCTGTAAGGATGTACGAAATGAGGAGTTGCTCCTGTTCGGTCGTCTGTGAAAAGTCTCTGTTGACCAGAGGGTTCGCACCCGTGAAATCACCTGCAACCAATTTTTCACCAATCGGACCGAACGGTCTGAAGACAATCGAACCTGCAGCAAGCTGTCTGTTGATGTGGCATCCCTGACAGAAATTTCCGGAGGCAGGAACGGATGCTGTTCCGCGCGGAGCATGACTCGTGGGCCCCTGAACAAGGACTCGCCAGTCATTGGTGACAAGACACTCAGGAAGCGGACGCACAGCGTCTCCTTTTTCACCCGCGGTATTGGGCAGCAGTGTTTCACCGCGGATCACTTCATTCATTGCAGCAACGCGTCCGTAATTGTTATTTTCGAAAAACATCGCCGAAGGCTTGGAAGCAAGAAAACCGAGTGTGGTGAAAAATGTACCGCGGGGTGCTTCCATTTCACATTCCACGTACTTCAGCTTGCTGTTTTTGGGGTCGTTCACACGCTTCTTGCAGTCTGCGCCGTAGTAAGGTGCCGAATTCTTGGTTGCGTAGACCTTGTTCGAAGACAGGATCTCCTTGTAGCTTTTGCCCTGCTGGACCATCTGTTTCAAAAGTTCATAAAATTCGCCTGCGATGTCATTGCGCAGCGCAGTATCAACAATAATATTTGAGCCCATGATCTTTCCGCTGGAACTGAGCTTTTCGGCAAATTTCTTGAGACCGTAACCGATGAACTCCTGACGCCACTCGGTACCTAATTTTTCGACGGCTTTTTTGCGCATCTCCGGAGACACCGCATCATCCAGAGTCTTGCCCGCCGCTGCGAGCTTTTCGAACTCGTCAACCTCGTAGTCTCTTACGGAACGGCCGAGCGCATCCTGAGCAATGCGGTTTAAAAACTGTCTGCCGGAAACCAGTGACGTGCACTTGTAGCTGAAGTCAACCGGCGCTCCCACGCCGTTGCTCTTCACGTGATATTTGGACCTTGCATCGCTCACCACAAACGGCAGGCGGGATTGAAACCATGCCAAAACCCGTTTGTAGTCCTCAGCCTGCGCCTTATCGAACTTAACCATGTAAGGCATGGCCTTGGGAGCGCTGTCATATAATCCCAAAATGTTGTTTTCGATCGACTGGTAGACTTCGACCGAGAACTGATCAGACTCTATCTTGCTGATGAGCTTCTCGAGAGAATCAGAATTTTTCAGCATCTTCTCGAAGGTCGGCTTGTCCGCCGGATTCTCGTTTTTCGCTTTCAATTCTGCTTCCGTCGGAAGATCAAACTCGGGAGGCATAGGCCAGTAGCTGCGCTTGTCTTTTCCGATCCCGTGGCATGCCAGACAGTCGCTGCGCAGCTTGGTCATCACAGTCTCTGCACTGTGGGGAAGAATCGGCGCAGGTTTTGGCGGCTCCGGCTTTTTGGTGGGCTCAGCGATCAGATCACCGGACTTGCAGGTCCCTCTGAGGCAAATCAATTTGTCACCGGTCGATGAGTTGGAACACGCGACGACAAGGATTGCGAACACGCCGATGGCCAACGCTCCCATTGCTTTCACCGCATTTTTTCCGAATAAACGCCCCATGAACGCCTCACTTACGGGGCAATATCGGCAAAAATTCAGAATCATTGAACAAAAATTCAGGACGACTGTATTTTCAGGAGCTTAGATGGCGCTAAACGACCTTCAGAGCTCAAAATTAAAAGTCGAATTGATAAGAAATATTCGGGCTGTGTAAGCAATCTTTGAATTGATGAGTTCTAAAACCAAAGAGAAGAGATGGTGCGCCCGCCCTGATTCGAACAGGGGACCCCCGCCATGTCAAGGCGATACTCTAACCAGCTGAGCTACGAGCGCACGAGGGCAACGACTCGATAGCCTCACTGGATACTGAAGTCAAGAAACGGGGGCCGCATATCCCGCGTTCCGTCGGGTTGCGGTAATTTTATAAGTTTGTACGCTCTTGACTGAGTATGTGAACAATCCGGAGTTCGTCATGGTTCAAAAAAACTACAATGTTGTTGCAGGCTTTAATCTAATCGCTCCCGCCTACGACCTTGCCAACGATGCAATGA
Source organism: Pseudomonadota bacterium (assembly GCA_009926615.1). GTDB lineage: Bacteria > Bdellovibrionota_B > Oligoflexia > Silvanigrellales > Silvanigrellaceae > RFOM01. Next base: position 41,614 of record RFOM01000011.1, on the reverse strand, counting down.
CTCTCGGACTTCACCGCCTTTGGAGGGCAAAATTGTGCAAAACCGCGGCAGACCTCGCTCCTCAAAAAGGACGAATTCTGGACGTGGCAACCGGCACAGGCGACGTTCTTCTTGGAATCCTGCGACTGCGGGGCGACCTGTCGCTGACCGGCGTTGACCCTTCGGAAGGCATGCTGAACGTGGCACGCGAAAAACTCGAAAAAAAGGCGCGTCTGTTCAGCGATTCGCTCCACATTCGCACCGGCGATGCCAGACGTTTGCCTTTTGCCGACGACTCTTTTGATGTCGTGACAATTTCTTGGGGGATCCGAAATGTAAATCCCTTTCAGGAGGGTCTCAGGGAAATATTGCGTGTGCTCAAAAAAGGCGGCTCGATTGTCATTCTGGAGAGCGGTAAACCCGAGTTCAAACCGATCGGAGCAGCATACAAATACTATTCAAAACTGCTCCCCTTCATCGGCGGTAAAATTTCCGGATTCATGCCGGCATACCGCTATTATACAGAGACAGTCGATGCTTTCCCGTCGGGAGCACAATTTGTCGGTGAGTTGTTTGACTGCGGTTTTGTAAAAGCAAATTACAAAACCTTGGGCGGAAGTATTGTTTATCTTTATACAGCGCAAAAACCGAGAGACTAATCTGTCCCGCTGCCGACAAACCGGAGCACACTGATTTCACAGTTGGTACCAAGCCTCATGGGAGGCCCCCAAAAACCCGTGCCTTCGCTGACATACAGCCGAGTGCGGGTGTTTTTAATCGTATAAAGGCCCGTGTTGTAAGTCTGGTCGCGATACACGAAGAAGTGCAGCGGCCAAAACTGTCCGCCGTGAGTATGACCCGAAATCTGAACATCAATCCACGGGTGCGCTTCAACGGCCGGCGCGTCCTTGGGCTGGTGTGCAAGGAGAATGTTGAGTGACTCGCCGGCGCTTGCATCGCTGACATTCACGGGTCGCACCGCATCCTGAAGGCGTGTGTCTTTGCGCGAAAGACCGTTGCCTTGCCGGAGCCACGAGCGATCTTCGATCCCTATAATGTTGACGCGCTTGCCCTCGACTTCAACCGTACTCGTCGCATTCGAAAGGACCGTCCAGCCAAGCTCGCGCGCACAGAATTCACGCCATTGTTTCGGGTTACTGTAAAACTCGTGGTTTCCGGTGACGTAAAACACTCCGTAACGCGCCCGCAGGTTTGCCAAGGGCAAAACATCATTCCTCAGCTGTCTGACGGTACCGTCCACAAGATCGCCGGTCACAAAAATAAAATCAGGCATCAGTGAATTGACCGTCGATGTCAGACGGCGCATACGCCGCGCACCGACAAGCCCTGCGACGTGAACATCCGAAAGAACAACCGCCGTCAGCTTTTCAAATTCCGGCGACAGAGTTTTATTCACCGGTATCACCTGATAACGCAAAATTTCAGGGCGCAGTATTTTTGCTACCGCGCGCCATGCCAGCACCGACGTAATTCCAAGAACAAAGACAGCCAAGTGGGTTTCAGTCTGCCCGAAAAACCGCAGTCCGACACTAAACGGCAGCGTTGCCAGACAAACAAGGATCAGCAAATAGGCGAATCCCATCCATGTGAACATGAAGCTTTCGAGAAGACTCCGCATGCGCCGCGGAACAGCGCGTGCAAGCGGAAAACCGAAGACGGTAGCCGACCACAGGGCGACCATCGTTCCCATACCCCAATTTTGCTGCGCCGGAGAAAGAAGCGGATCGAGAATCCTCTGAAAGAGGTAAATATGAACCAGACTGGTGATACACAACCAGACAAGGATTGCCAGTATCAGCCGGATAACCATTCAAACCTCAGAGAAATCTTTGATACACAATGCGAAAAGGTGCCTTCTGGGAATCCGGCGCGCTGACAGGTGCGGCAGCTGCGGCTGCTCCGCCATCAGTACCGGCAGGCGCAGCTTTGTCGTCCTTTTTTTCATCCTTCCGTTTGTCGGCGGTGCCTTTGCTTTTCTCGACAATCAATTGGTAGGTGCGCTCAACTTTACCGGAAACACCTCTGACGTTAATCCTGTAGAGGTTTGTCTTCCAGCCCAGAAAACGTGAGCGGATTTCTTTGGTCATTCTGTCCGAGGAAGAAATCAGATCATCAAGATCCTGAGGCTTTGAAATTGAGAACCCCTCTGCCCGCTTGTCTTCGAGCCTGTCGACAATGGTATCTTCAATTTCACGGCCGGGCGGAGTCACCAGTGCCGAGAGCAATTCAATTTTTGCAAAGTTGCTGTCCAGAAGCTTGCTGTCCTTGGGTGCAAGCGGCCAGATTGTAAAATACGGCGAAAACACGTTGAAGATTTCATCATCATGAAAACCCGGAATTTTTCTGAGTTCTTCAAGAGATTCCAGAGCTGCATTCTTCGGACGGCCGGGAACACGGCCGGGTCCGTCGCCGTATTGCGATGCTTCGTCGCCGGAATCCCCTGAATCTATTTTATCTCTGTCGATGTAGTCTCGGATATTGGCTGCAAGACGCTTGGGCGGATAGCCCTTTTGTTCAAGCCACATCGATTCGCGCGGTGTCGAAAACACCCTCAGGAGTGCTTCAAATGCGACATCGAGTGCCGGCTGGTATGAAAAGAGATTGAGGTTCATTTTTGAACTCTCATTGGCAACATTAATCACAAAATAACCCTGAACAGCCTTAAGGGCATTCAGCAAACCTTCGTCCATGCTGGCACTGATGTTGATTTTCGAGAGATCCTTGATTTCATCGAGTCCCTGAGCACCAATCGGAAACCCGTTGAGAAGTTCGGAAAGACTTTTTCCTCCCAGCTGACTTTTCACAAGCGCAGGCACAGCGGAAAGCTGGGAAGCAAATGGCTCGGGTATGTCCTTGTTGTCGCCGATATCGTTGACCTGAGTTTCCAAAGCTATCAGAAAAAGCGCGAACTGGGCGCCTGTCAGAGCGGCTCCCTCGGCTTTCATGCGGTCCTGTTCACCAATCGAACTTCGAACCGTAATCTGCGCCTGAAAAAAAACTTCGCCCATGACGGCGATGATGACTCCCACGAGCGACAGCACAAAGATCAGCGCCATTCCGCGCTCGTTTTTTCTGTTGCGGACGTCGGCAGGCTTTTCCTGAATTCCCGCCCTGAATTTTCTTAATCGAAAAAATGATTTCATCTTCATTACTCAACCCAGCCCAAATCTTTTTTGGGTTCCTTCAGGTCAGGCTGACCGTTGGTATACAAAAGGTAAACGGTCGTGCTCAAAGCCATTGCCGGACGCTCAGGCAGGTCCGAAGATGAATTCTCATCCCGAAACTGCTTGCGCGCCATGTCTTCCGGCATGAAGACCGAAAGATCGACTTTCACCATCTTGGGAAGTTTGCGTCCGAAATCGCTCCGTTCAGTATTCCAGTCCTTGATAAATTCCTGACCGTTCCACGCAGTCACCTTGAATTCTTTCAAATCATTGACCAGCACTTGCGCCACTCCGTCGAGCACGGCATCGTCAGATGTTTTTTTAACTGAAGGATCTGTCACTCTGACGAGCTGCTTTTTGGGGGAATTTGAATCGCTCTGACTTTTGCAAACCTTGGCCGGAGCCGAGCTGTCGGGACACACCAAATACTGTACATATGCAATATTCGCTTCCGGCCGGTTGGCGATCAACGACTGGTGTGACTGACTCATAAAGAGCAAACGAGGCGCCTCCGTCATCACAAACATAGGCCGCCCGATCATGTCGCTGTTCGATTTGGCCGCCTGTTCTTCATTACCAAAAACCATGTAGGCATGACGCAAATCTTCGGTCAGCCGCATCATCGCAGAGTGGGCTGAATGAGTTGCTTCATTGGACTGCTGAAGGCGGTTGCGTGTCTCGATTTGGTTTGACATCGCCGACACCGCATAAATCGAAAGCGACGCGATGATTCCGACCGAAATGATAATTTCAATCAGCGTGAATCCCGCCTGAGAGTTACGATTTGAACTCCCGCGGCTGCCGAAAGATAATTTTTTCATTTGCTCATCCCCGGTATCCCCAGTTGCACCGCTCTGCGGTCAATCATAAGCATACCAAGCTCCATTGATTTCTGCTGCTGACCGTCATTCCACAGAGCTTTTAGCTTGATGGTCCGGTAAATATCTTTCGGCAGCTGGGAATCGAGCAATTCACCAAACTGTTTGAATTTCTCGTCACCGCCCTCATCCTCACCCTTGCCAACGACACCCTGCCCGAGGCGCATGCTGGCGAGCAAAAACTTGGATGCCGTAATGAGAGTCTGTTCGTTGTTGTATTCAAAATTCAGGACGTCTGTTTCTCCGGTCCCGAGCTTCAGCGCGGCCGGAGGCGAAGATCCGACGGGCAATCCCTTAACGCCGTTGACATCGGCAATATACTCAAGCTTGGCGCTCAGCGCTCTGAGTGCCCATGTCGCCTGCATGGTGTATTTGGTATTTCTGGCAACGCCAAGTGAACTCGCCTGCACGCCGACAATTTGAGAAAATACAGTCACCAGAACACTGATGGACAGCAACGACTCCAGAATTGTAAATCCGGCTGAACCGGAATTCTCAGAATTCCTTGAGAAACTCGGCTTCCTGCAATCCGTCGAGGATTGCCGACTGACCCGTGAGAGAATCCAGAGAAAGAGTGTTTTTGGGTCCGTTCTCATCAATATCCCCAGCCTCGCTCAACTGAGTTGCGATTTGGATCTGGGCGCGCGTGCCTTCGCCCCAAGGAAAGAAATAAATATGCGCAAGATCTCCGTCCTGCATCTCTTTCTTTGAAACAGGCTTCGACATTCCCTCTGCAGCAACATTCCAGAACATCAATCCGAACGGGAGTCGTCTGCGTGTCAGAACGGCGTCCTCCACTTCGTCCCATTTCTTCTCCTTGAGGACATTCCGCTGGATGGCAAGCATCGAGCGCACGGAATAACTCCTTTCGGAGCTTCCCCCGCCTGCACGGCGGGGTTCAATAAACAGTTTATCAAGTTCTTCCAGCAGACGCAGCTTATAGTCCTTCGCACGCTGCTCGCTCGGCGACAGGTCGGACAGCTGTGTTGACGGCCGACCGGAAAAGTTCAGGGGAGCAACCTCAGTCCAATACTCACCGGTCCGCAGTGAAAAAACCACTCTGTTGATTCGGCCGCTGAGAATTGAGTTGTCGTACGTCGAACGCAGAGTACCTGCGATTTCACGCAGGCTCATCGACACACGGGAACCTGTCGTCAAGCCGATGTTGGGCAGAATGACAGATGCGATGGAACCCATGATTCCCATGACGATGATGATCTCAAGCAGTGTAAACCCTGCCTGAGACCATCCTGCACGCTTGCGCGGAAAAACTTTCTGCTCTGACACGGCGGAAAGCTCCTTAGACTTCACCTTCAGCTCCCGACGAACTTATTTTGCAGGACTTTCTCCGCCTGCAGCCGGCGTTTCAAGACGGCCGTTAATGTAGACCAGATCATCCTCAGAACCGGCCTGACCGTCTTTGCCGTTCGAAAGAATCCTGATCCCCTTGGGAGTCAGTTCATACTCAAATTTGTTGTTCCAAGAGTCCTGAAGGTCTTCTTCAGCACCAATGTAAGGTCCGGACCACTTGGCGCCGATGCCCGGATTTGTCAGCAGAGCTGCAAGGCCCTCTTCCTTTTTCGGATAACTGCCGACGTCAGCCTGATACTTCAGGAGCGCACTTTGAACGTTGTTGACTTTGATGGCTGTTTCTTTCTTCTTGGCAGAGTCACCGCCGCTCCCGAGGCCACCGACCAAAACAGCCATCAGCGTACCGACGATGCCGAGAACGATGATGATTTCGAGAAGCGTAAAACCCGACTGCGACGAAACCGTCGCCGCAGAACGGCCGTTTAATACAGAAACGCGTGAACAAACCTTCTTCAACATAACAATTCTCCTTCATCTGAACCAGAACAAATATCACTTGAGACTATTCATTGCCTGCATCATCGGACCCAGTACGGACATCACCATCAGCATCACTATTCCTGCGATCATGATTGTCATGAGAGGATTGATCAGCTTGGTCGTCGACTCAATTTTGTAATCGACCTCGTCATCATAGGCTTCGGCAATGTTGACGAGCATCTCTTCAAGTCTTCCCGTTTTTTCTCCGGTACGCAACATGTGGACGACCATGACAGGAAAACGGTTTGTTTTTTCGATCGCGGCAGCCAGTTTCTCGCCGTCCTGAACGCGCTTGATCGATTCGTCAATGGCATCTTCGAGAACCGCGTTGTCGACAACGTTTCTCGTCAGCTGCAAGCCTTCAACGATACGCACACCGGACGACAAAACCGTAGAGAGCGTCTTGGAAAATCGCGAAACGGCAACCCGCTGAACAAGCGGTCCGAAAATCGGCATGCTGTAGGTGATGATGTCAAACTGCCGGCGGCCGCTCGGAGTTGCCTTCCATCGCAAAAAACCGATAACGGCAAGAATCATTGCCAAAACGACAATCCACCACCTTTGCTGCAGCCATGCCGAAATGTTGTTCAACATAACCGAATACCACGGCAATGTGACCTTGAGTGAGGAAAATGCTTTGGTAATTTTGGGCAACACATTGACAAACAAAAACAAGGTGACGCCGATGGCAACAACGACCATGATCGCCGGTGTGATCAGCGCTCCTACAACTTTGCGTTTGATGCCGATTTGCCACGAGGTGAACTCTGCCAGACGCCGGAGAACAACCGGCAAAGCACCGGCCTTTTCGGCAGCAGCAATCATGTTGATGTAAACCATCGGAAATATATTGGAGAAGTCTCTGTGCGCCTCCGAAAGCGAGCGTCCTTCCGAAACGGACTCACGAATCTTGGAATACACGATTCTCAATTTGGGGTTTTCAACCTGCTCCGAAATTGATCGCAACGCTTCCGAAACATCCACCGCCGCACGGATAAGAATGGCAAACTGCTTGGTCGCTAGTGCAATATCCTCATCTTTGACTTTTTGTTCCTGCAGTCTGGACCAAAAACTTTCCTCGCCGGATGTTGAGGTCGCTCCGGATGCCTGAGGTTTGATGTCTATCACAAGAATATTTTGTTTACGGAGCTTCAGCTTCGCATCTTTCAGCGAATCAGCGTCGACAGTCGCCTTAACCTTTTTGCCGGTTTGGGCATTCTGTCCTGTATACACAAACACTGCCATGACTGTAACCCCGACGACTTCAGTTCAATCAATTGATTAATTATTCATCTACCTGCGTCTTATGCAATGCTTCATCCAATGTGGTTTCGCCGTTGACAAAGCGCTCGGCCGCGGAGTCGCGCAAAGTGGTCATACCGCGACCCATTGCAATTTTGCGCAGCGACGCACCGTCAACACTCTTCACGATTTGTTGCCGGACCGCATCTTCAAAGACAAGCAACTCATAAATACCGGCACGGCCTGCGTAGCCGACATTTTTACAGGACGAGCATCCGTTGACACGGGCCTTGTATAGTTTTTTGCCCGCCACACGCTCAGGCGTCAGTCCCAAAAGCGCAAGCTCTTCCGGCGTGTGGGTCGTCAATTCGCGGCAGGATGCACAGACGCGTCTCATAAGCCGGACCGCAAGCACCCCAAGAACAGTAGTTGTAATCTGAAAAGGTTCTACACCAAGGTCGGCAAGACGAGTCACACTCGATGCCGTGTCGTTGGTGTGCAGCGTACTCAGCACCAAGTGACCGGTCATCGCGGCCTGAACGGCAATCTGCGCCGTTTCGGAGTCACGGATTTCACCGATAAGAACGACGTCGGGGTCCTGACGAAGAATGGAACGCAGTCCTGCGGCAAATGTCAGACCCGCCTTTTCGTTCACTTCGACCTGTCCGACTCCCGGAAGAGCAACTTCAACAGGGTCTTCAACCGTAATAATGTTTACGTCAGGTTTGTTGATGTGCATCAGCGACGACGAAAGTGTTGATGTTTTACCGGAACCTGTAGGACCGGTAACCAGCACAATTCCGTGCTTTGAGTGAATGAGAGCCTCAAATGCCTTGAATATCCGCTCGGGCATACCCATTGCGGTAAGTTCGCGCACGCCCGAGCTTTTGTCGAGAATACGCATCACTATTCTTTCACCGAATTTTGTGGGCAGCGCACTGACGCGGACATCGCAGTCCCGTCCGCCCACGCGCAGCGAAATTCGGCCGTCCTGAGGAATCCGGCTCTCGGCAATGTTCAACTTGCCGAGAATCTTGATACGTGTTGTTACGTTGGCCTGATACTTTTTCGGAATCGTTCTGACTTCGCGCAAGCCTCCGTCAACGCGGAATCTCACCGAAACACGATCTTCGAAAGGCTCAATGTGAATATCGGATGCTTTTTCGCTGATGGCGCGGCGAATAATCGTACTGACCTCACGCCGGACAGGCGCGTCTTCCGTGTCATGAAGCAAATCGGTTGCCCCGTCCAGACCCGCAAGATCGTCAGTCTCATCATTGACAAGCCCCTGATTGGCTTCACGCGACATATCCTGCCGTTCAAAAACACTGTTGATAGCGCTTTCGATCGTCTGCTTCGGACATACCACCCTGAAAATCGTATTTCCGAGAATCAAACGGAGATCGTCGACAGCACCGAGATTCAGAGGGTCATTCACCGCAACCGTGACACCCGTGGCATCACGGGACACAGGCACCACAAGGTTCTGTGAACAAAAACTGATGCTCAGATCGCGCACCAAATCGGCGTCAATATCATTGATCGGCAGCTGTTCCAGATAAGGCAATTCAAGCTGAATCGCCAAGCCCTGCAGAATGTCGTTTTGTTCAATGAGCTCCGATTCAAGCAAAATGGCTCCCACTTTCTGGGAACCTCCGCGCAGCTGCTGAATCTTGAGAGCCTCACGCAATTGATCTTCAGTTATCTTTTTGCGCTCGACCAGAATCTCGCCCAGAGTCTTCCGGCCAAAACGCTGGGGCGACGTCTGAGTCCATTGACCTACGCCGGTGTCCTCTCCGCCTTTTGCTTTTTTAGCCTTGTCCAGCGCGGAAAAGACCTGTTCTACAGCCTGAATTTTTTCCATATTCTACCTCATTCTCCGGATCCGCCGGACGGTGGCGGAGGCGGAGCACTTGCGCCACCGCCGTCGCCGCCACCGCTTCCCGATGCACCCGGTACAATAATCGGGTTGGAATCTTTGCTTGGAAGTCCTTGCTTGGTTGTATCCTGAGATGTTTTCTCTTCGACCGCAGGAGCCGTGCCGGACGGCTGTTCAGGTGAAGCCGGTTGCGCTGCCGGTGCTTCAGGTGCCGGCAGCGGTGCTGCCGCAGGCGCAGAAGCCGGTGCAGAGGCCGGAGCCTGTTTTGAAGGAATCTTGCCCTCATCAAGACTGCGCAGGCGCTTGAAAACATCGCGTTTCTTAAAGTCACTGCCATAAAATGCTTTAAGAAACTCGTCTCTGGCCTTTACCTTTTTATCATAAATCCGACCCAAGTCATCCGATGTTCTGACAACATGCGGAGTCAGGAAGATCATCAGAGTTGTTTTGGCCTTGGTGGTCGAAGAGTTTCGGAAAAGCCATCCGATGATTGGAATGTCACCGAGCAGCGGAACTTTGTCTTTTCCTTCAATCTCAAGGTCGCGCTGCAAACCGCTGACCACAATCGTCTGCTCGTTCTGTACAGTTACTTTAGTGTTGAACGAACGTTTGTTGGTCTGCTCCGGCCGGTTTTCCGCGTTTCGCCGTCCGAAGCTCTCAGCCTTGATTGCCACGTCCATACTGACAAAGTCCGCTTTGGAAATCTGAGGCTTTATCTTGACGCTGAGAGTTGCATCTAGTGTCTCGATTTTTTGTGAACGGATCTTAGTCAGCGGGTCTTCCTGATTGATCAAAATATTTTCGCGCTCGGTCGCCTCAAAAGTCGAATCTTCGTTGTCGGCAACGAGCAGGCTCGGTGTCTGCAGCACGTTTGAGTTGCTGTCCTGCTTGAGCGCAAAAATGAATGCACCGGGAGAAAGTTTGATCCCGCCGATTTCAACCGTCTTGCTGCTCAGAATACCCAACAGGGCCTGCGAAGGAATTGCTTTGCTGAGCAAATCCTGTTGTTCGGTTGTGCTTGCATTCGGCTTTGTGATGGCAAAAGGAGCCATGCCCCCCGGTTTCCAGCCGAGCGGAACATTTGCTTTATTGTTGAGAGCTGTCGCACCCGCGAGAAACGACGTGGACAGCGACATTTGGTTTCCGAGGTTCACGTCAATAATGTCGGTCTCGACATAAACCTGATCACGTCGCTTATCGAGCTGACGGATGATTTGATCAACCTCATTGAAAACAGCCTTCGACCCTTGAATAATAAGGGAGTTTGTGGCTTTGTCGGCACTGATCTTTGCACCGCCGATATCGGCCGTGCCGGCTCCCGAAGCCGCAGGAGCTCCTGCAGGAGGCGGTGTGTTTGAATTGCCCCTTCGTCCTCTCAGTGAACTTGACCCCTGCGCCAGCGATTGCAGTGTTCCTGCAAGTTTTTCGGCATCGGCATAATCGAGCGGGCGAACGTGAATCTGTGCCTGACTTCCCAAATCTTCAAGCGGCTTGTCCAAACGGGCAACAAGACGGGCAACATCATCAAGACCGCGGGGCGGTCCAATCAGAATCAGACTGTTGGTTCTCTCGTCCACAATAACTTTTTGCAGGTACAGAGCGCCGCCGCCCCCGCGCGAACCGAATACATCCTGAATCTTTTTGCCGATGTCGTTGGCGTCCGTATTTTTAACCGGAAGAATTGCAACCTGCGGCTGATTTCCCTTCACATCGAGCAGCCGGATGATTTCGAGCAGGCGCCGGATTTTGTGACCCGTATCCGAAACAATCAGCGAGTTCGTTGTTTGAAACGGAACCGGATTTGATTCTCTCAGAATCGTCCGCAACTGGTTGGAGACTGTTTGCGCATCGATATAGCTGAGAGGGATAATCTGCGTAATGATTTCGTCGGTCATCGGTGCCCAGCTTGCACCGTAGAAGGTTTTGATGTTCGAGGCGGTCGCCTGCCGCGTCGCAACAATTTTAATGGCCTTGCCGGTATCAACTGTCGTATAGCCGGCGACGTTCAGCGCACTCAAAAATGCCTGATAGGCTTCTTCTTTGGTTACCTGCTGCGGCGAAATAATTGCAACTTTGGCACCTGACGACACGCCGGCACCCAAAATGAAATTCTTTCCGCTCCACAAGCTGACAGCCTTGATGATGTCCTTGATGGATGTGGGTTCAGGAAAGTCGATTGTGACGAGTTCCTGTCCGCGCGGAACTTTCTTGCCGGGAATATTGGCCTTGGGAGCCGAGGGTGTCTTGGACTTTCCGGAAGAACCGGAGCTGCCCCCGTCGTAGTCCGAAGAAACATCCGATGCCCCCGACGAGTCGTCCGGCGGAGGATTGTCGTCTGCCGGCGGCGGCGGTGGAGGTGGCGGCGGCGGAGGAGGAGGTGCATCCTGTGCGAAGACCCGCTCGCTGCCGAGAAGCCGCGAGTTATTGAGACTCAGGACGGCCAAAAGCGAAACCGTCAATGGCGCCGCTTTCCTGAGGACAATACCTAACTGCACGTTGTTTTTCATATCACTTCACCCGCACTGTTCTTGTAATTGGTTGACCATCTCTTAAAGCATTTATTGTTGTTGTTCTTGATTCACTCAGGGCTTCCCAAATTCTGTAACCCTGAGTTGCATCCGTCAGACTGGTTCCGTTGACTTCCGTGATTAAGTCTCCGTTCTTCAGTTCAATCCGGTCGAACAGGCAGCTCGTGGCAATCGAGGCCAGCCTGAAGCCCTTGTTCTTTCCGCCTTCGACGAATGGAATAAGCCGCGCACAATTAAGAATCTTGGCATTACCCGGCCCAAGTTCTTCCTTCAAAAAAGCATCGTCAAACTCAAAACTTTTAGTGTCACTCATCGAAGGAGTCCCTGCGGACGGAGCGGATGACGCCTGCATTCCTTTTTGTTCGAATCCCTTGATTGCGACGCAAATCTTCGTGTTTCCCTTGCGAATCTCAAGGGCACCGCGCTGCACGCTGTATATCTCGTAGTCATCGTGGTCGATAATCGCGTCACCGGGCTTGTAGATATCGGCATCATTGATTTTCTCGTCCTTGAGAATAACCCAGCTCTTCTTCGGATCACCCGTAAAAATCGTGCCTGTGATTGCAATTTTGGCAGGCAGTTCTCCGGATACGCAGGGTTCATTGTCAAAATTGAGAGTCAAATCTTTCTTTGTCTTTTTTGATTCTTCCTTAATCTCGTCAGGTATCTTTCCTTCCGAATTGAAAAGATTTCTGCCGATAATATCTTTGGTCAGCGATGTGCCGTTGGCCTTCTGTGGATTCGGCAGCGAAACAAGTCCGGTCATCGATGCTTCGGGCGCATCCGCAGCAGCAGCTCCTTTGGGCTTCGCTTTGGCTGCAGCCGAGCGGGTCAAAGACATCACACCGCTTGCGGCAAAGGTACTGATGGAATTGGCAAGGAAAAAACTGACCACAAGAACGGCCGCAACTCCCTGAATCAGTTTCCAGTCAAACTTCCTCAGAACCGGAAGGATGGAAAGCTGAAACCAATGACCGAAGGCAAACAGAAATCCGGTAAACTTTTTGGCAATTTTACGGACAATCATTGAATCGGCGAGGCTTCGGGAAGATCGATTCCTGCCGGCAGCGTCTTTCCGGAAGGTCAGACGGCTCATCACCGCACGCCTCAATCGCGCAATCCGCTCCTTGAATGACATTTTTACGGGAGGTTCATACCACGGCTGATTCATATTATTTCACCTGAATCTTGAGCGGCATGCTGACACCGTTTCTCTTGACGTTGAGCTCAATTGCATTTTCCTGACGCAAAGAATTCAAAGTCTGAATCGCACGGGAAGCATCGTTCAAATCAATACCGTTGATCGCCTCGACAACGTCACCGTCCTGAAAGCCCATCTTTTCGTAAACGCTGTCAGGCCGGATTCTTGTCAGAACAAACCCCTTCACTTCGCCGCCGACAAGATTCGGCGACGCCTTCGCGTCCTGCAGTGTTTTGGTCAAATCGGTTCCAAGCGCTCGTTCTACCCACCGTCTGTCTGCCTGAATGTCGCCGCCTTTTTTGCGGCAGAATCCGGATTCACAGTATTCTTCCCCGTCAGGAGAACCCGAAGCGACGTTTACGCCTGCGGCCTGCGCGCGCGGAATCCCCGGTACCCGCTTTTTGACAATCTCAGGCTGCTGGAGTTCAAGGAATTCAGGACAAGCAGCACCGTTTCTGGTCAGAAAAACTTTGTCTTTTTGGATGTCGGTGATCTTTGCATCAATGGACGCCTGAGGATAACTGACGTTTTCATTGAAAAGAAACGTGTCCGCCTGTTTGGAGGATGTCAGCTCCAGAAGCACAAGACTTGTCTCCTTCGTTCCTCCGAAAATGACCCCCGTAAATTTCAGGGAAAGGTCACTTTTAACCGGATTGCACTGCGACACTTTGCCGCTTTCGTTGGTGACGATTTCGACCTGCTCGGAGTTAAAAATATTGCGTTTCAAAATAGTCTTGAATTCATCATCCTTCGGTCTTTCGAACGCAGTGACGAGCGAAGGAGCGGCATCCGCAGGCGCGGCTGCTGCCGGCTTTTTAATCGAGGGAAATAGCAAATACTTCACCACGGCCACGTTTGCTGCTGCCGAAAGAAACAGCGCAAAGCCGATGAGTCCGATCCATTTGGCAAAAACGTCAAACGGCGGAATGGTTACGTTGGTCAGATCGAACTTCTGCTTCGCAAAGTTCAACGCTATTTTCGAAATGTTTTTTATCTTCTCTTCCAACAACACCAAAGCCCCTCTGATGTTACGTTACCTTATCATGCCATGTTTTGTCAGAACGCAAGGGGAAGTCCATCACCTCTCTGACGTGGTCAAATTTGCACATCGGGATCCCTGTCAGCGCCTTGACGTGGTATCAGAATGCACCGTCAGGAAGCGGAAAAACTGCGACGATATGGAGCTGAATAGGGGACATTTTGCTTGTCCTGCCCTTGTCAAAGGACGTCGTCATGGAAGAACTGCGTATCCGCCCGCTTTCAGTCCTCATCGTTTTACTGGGCTTGTCGGCCGTCGTGATTGTCGGCACGTTCTTTCTTGCCGATTTCAGGCTGACAATTTTTCTGAACCTGTGTGTTCTGGGACTTCTGGCCGGCTGGTTCTGGAAGAAAAGCAACAGCATTGCGCAAAGCGCTTCGCACGAACTCGACAGGCTCGCAGAGAGTGCAGCAGCATCACTCAGAGCCGAAGTCGTTTCCGAAATCGAAACACGATACAAAAGACGCATGTCGGAACTTGAAAATGAACTTCGCGACCTGCGAACCGCCAACGCGCCCGTCGACAACGAAATCGCCCGAATAAAGGAAGAACAGGAAAGGCTCAAGTCAGAGCTGGATCGCTCGGAACGCGAACTCATTGCAGCGCGTTCCGATTGTCAAAAACTTGAGTCCGACTTGGCGCAGGCAAACTCAAAAGGAACCGTGGCTGCGCTGCATCTGCACGAAATCCGCGAGAGTGCACAAAATCAGATTAAGGAAGCCCGCGACTCATCGGAGCGGGAAATTTCGGCCATAAGAATGCAGTGCGAAGAAGACCTTCGCCTTGCGCACCAGATCCGAGATGCAGCGTTGGCCGAGCTTCAGGAACTGCGCGAAAGCCGCCAAACAGCGATTCTGGACGCGTGTAAGCCTCTTCAGGAAAAACTTGACGACCTCATTCAGACACAACAAAAGGAAATTCTGTCAGTCATTGAGGGTGCAAACGAGCGGATTGCGGAGCAGTCGGCTTTGATGGAGAAAAAACTGGCTGACCAAACATCGGCAGCCGAGAAAGCCAAGGCTGCAGCAGAGGCTGAAGTCGAAAGCATCCGTACTGAAGCTGCCCTGACAATCGGACAAGTCAAAAACGACAATTCCAATCTACGCCAGACTTTTGAGCGCGAGACTGAATTGATCAAGAACACGCACAAAAAAGAACTCGCCGATGCATATCAGCGGGGACGCAGAGAAGCCGAAGAAATGAAAGCCAGCATCCTCAACGATGCCCAGCTCGCGTTCGAGGCTGCTCTGAGGGAAGCCGAGTTTGCGCGGGAAAGCGCCCAGCGCGAATTGGAGAGATTACGCGAAACATCAAGAACCGAACTTGAGAGAATCAAAGACGTCTATACCCGTGAGCTCGACAGAACCCGCGAATCTGCAGCACGTGATGTGCAACAGGCGGCGGATTATGCCCGAAGAGACTTCGAACAACTGCAGCGCGACTTTGAAAATGCGGAAAAGCACTGGAATGACGAAAAACAAACGATGTCCGATAAATTCACCATGACAGGAAAATCTTTCGAAGACGAGCGCTCATTGCTGCAGCAAAAACTGGAAATTGCCATGCAGAATTCAACCTCGCTGCAGGGCCAAATTTCAGCGCTCAATCAGCAAATCAGCCAGCTGCAGCAACAAGCTGTTCAGTATCAGGCAGAAGCCAGTGCAGCCCGAATCGCCGCGAAGGCTTCTTCGACGAGCCAGATCACGCAACGAGCCGAAGACGAAGCCGGTCAGCGACGATCCGCAGCTGCAATTCAAAATGAATTCGAAGGAAAAGTTCAGCAGCTGCAAAAATCCGTGGAATTCTGGAAAACCGAGGCCGACAACCTCAACAAGAGACTCCAGACTCAAAAAAGGGAATTCGAAGCTGCGAGCAAAAGCTTGGAAAACAGAGCGCAAACTTCCACCGGCAGGACTCAGGACCTCACTTCAAAATTTGCCCGCATGCAGGGTGAACTGAACAAACACGAGCAAAGTGCAGCCGAGCAAAACCGAATCCTCAACGAAATGATGGCTCTCGTGCCCGAAATAAACCATCAACTCGTGAAAGTCAGCAGACAAACCGAATCAAGCGCACAGGAAATCAGTGAAAAGGTTCGGCTCATTCACAATAAAGCAAAAGAACATCTCGCCGAATCTCAGAGAATTTCCGTTCAGTTTGCCGGAGGCCGCAATGCCTCTGCGGGCAACAGCCTGACTGAAGTCATTCGCAAGAGTCTTGGACTTCTGAAGGAAATGACAGAACTCATTGACGAAAATTCTGTCATCAATTCGGCTTCTTCACGTTCGGTGGAACAAATTCTTTTGAGCACCACTGAAATTAACAAGATTAGTGA
Source organism: Pseudomonadota bacterium (assembly GCA_009926615.1). Taxonomy (GTDB): domain Bacteria; phylum Bdellovibrionota_B; class Oligoflexia; order Silvanigrellales; family Silvanigrellaceae; genus RFOM01. Next base: position 25,497 of record RFOM01000011.1, on the reverse strand, counting down.
TGAAATTCAGTTTATTTCAGACCAGACCAACCTCCTTGCGCTTAATGCGGCCATCGAAGCGGCGCGGGCCGGTGAACACGGCAGGGGCTTTTCGGTGGTTGCAGAAGAGGTCAGAAAACTCTCGGACAGAACAAGCGCGGCATCCAACTCAATTGTCAGAATTGCCGGCAAGGTAAATTCAGGAATTAAAGATGTCAGCAACAGCCTGAATGAAAGCATCCGGAGATATACAGAGAAAAAGACTTTTGCAGACCATGCTGTAGGTGAACTCGTCCAATCCGCAGAAGAAAGCACCGAGCTTTTTTCAAGGTTGATTTCGAATGCCGTGATGAGCTCTGAATCCGTCGCAAAGAACATTGATCAATTCGTTTCGAGTCTTCAGTTTCAGGACACGACCAAACAGCAAATTGAGCAGGCTCTTAGTCCGCTTGAGCGCATCCGGCTGAGCGTCGAGGAACTTATGACCCGCAATTTGGGCCGAACCCCGACATTGCCGTCGGGCCTCCAGACGTCCGTCGGTGTCACAAGTCTGACAGCGGCACAACCTGCCCTGAGAGGGCAGGACAACCCCGCGTCAACACGGGTGTCACCACCGGTTAGTTCGCAAAACAATGAAGAGCAGGATTTAGCAAAAAGCGAAGTGGTTTTTTTCTAATTTGAAAAAACAGCACCCCAGCCGGACGGACGTGCTTGTCATCGGTCCTGCCTCCTGTCATAATGGTTTAGCAATCCGAAAAAATTAATACTTCTGATGAGCGTTCGCTGATTCAAGGAAGAGTCGGCGATGCTTATGAATCAGGAACCTTTAAGTCCGCAGGGAGCGGGGATGAGGAGTTTCTCGTGAGCGTGGTGTCGGCACTCTTAGGCTCAAGCACGGTCATTCGCCATGTGCAGCATTTAATCATGAAGGTTGCCGAAGCTGAGGCGCCTGTACTGATTACAGGTGAAGCCGGCACCGGCAAGGAAATGGTGGCACGTGCCATCCATGAGAAATCGTCCCGTGCAAACGGTCCGTTTGTTCCGGTCAAGTGCGGCACAATCGCAGACGATCTTTTGGAAGCAGAACTTTTCGGTCACGAAAAGGGTGCATTTCCGGGTGCCAATCAGGCCCGCGAAGGCCGCTTTCAAATCGCGGACGGCGGCACGCTCTTTATAGAAGAGGTTTCAAAACTTTCTCCGCGTCTGCAGATGGCGCTGATGCGCGCCCTGACCGACGGCACCTATTCACCGGTCGGATCCAGCTCAAGCAAGTCATCCAATGTCAGAATTGTTTGCTCCACAAGCGTGAACATCGACTTGGCTGTGCGCGAACGTACTTTCCGCGAAGACCTTTATTACAGACTCGCAGGCTGTGCCGTTTACATTCCGCCGCTCCGCGAGCGCCGCGAAGACATCGCGCCACTCGTTGAACACTTTGTCCAGAAATTCAACCAGACCAAAGGAAAGTCCATTTTCGGAGTTGCTTCCGACGCAATGAGCGCTCTCCTTCAGCACACATGGCCGCACAACCTTCGTGAGCTCGAAAATCTGATCGAGCGCATTGTTGTGCTCAAAAACTCGGGAAGCATCGAAGTCAACGACCTTCCGCCGCGTCTGCGCAACCTCGTAACAGACAACATCGATACGTTCTTCGAGCGCATTCAGGCTCAGCAGGCAAAGAACGCTGCAAACGGCAATATGCCTGCCGCAAACCAGCGGCAAATGGCAAATCCGCTCCAGCAGCAGTCTCCCTACAGACCTTCGGCCGGACAAAACATGTCAGTTTCGCCGACCATGGGCTACACGAATCAGAACCGCACTCCTTCGTCCTTCAATCCGATGTACAACGCACCTGCAGGCTTCAATCAGGGCATTCAGTCGGCGTTCGAGGAAGGTACCGAGATTGAGCAGTTCATCAAAAAGGAAATCGATCTCGGCAGCGGCATCGACTTCTACCGTGTCGTTGAAGAGTTTGAGAACCGCCTGATCGCCGAGGCGCTTCGCCGGACCAATCACAACAAAAACCGCGCTGCCCAGCTGTTGTCGATGAACCGCACAACTCTGGTTGAAAAACTCAAGAAGCGTGCAGCATCCAACAACGTCAAGGTCGAACCGGGGCGAGTCAAACGCAACCCTGCATTCACCATCTTTGACGGACTGGGCAACGATTCGCCCGAGTTTGATTCGATTGATTTCGTCGGAGGCGGCAAAGAGTCGTACTCAGACCTCGACTGAGAAGAACCCGAACGGGTTCTTTTTTTTTCGTTCCGCCGGATTTGACGTGTTTTTGACTCTTTTGCGTCCTGCACACCGCGGAACAACATTTGTTTAAAAAAATCATTTAAACTGTCCCTGAACGCTATAGGTACCGACAGACGGAAGGAAAGAGATATGAATAAGAATGCTTTATTGGGATTTGGCGGTGTTGTTGTAGGAAGCTTGCTCGGATTTGCAATTGCCAGAAGCTCGCTGATGGGCGGCGTCGGAGCGACGACGGCCGAGGCACCGGCCGGCTGTGATGCAAACTTGAATGCGAGCATGGAAGGACAGGTTGTTGCTGTCGGCAACCAGACAGTTGCCGGTGCGCAGTTGCCTGAAGATGTCCGCGCCGAGCTCTATGAACTGACATCGCAAAACTACCTCAGAGCCCGCGAACTTCTTGAATCCTATGCCGCACGTCTGGCGCTCGCCAAAGACAAAAACGGCGGTATGGTTAATCCTGCCAAAGTTTCACCTCTGGCCGAGCTTCTTCCGGACAAAAAAATCACCGACGAAGATGTCAGGAAATCCTACGAAGCCAACAAGAAGACGTTTCCTCCCAGCATGACTTTCGAGTCGATTGCAAAGAATCTCCGTATCCATCTCGAAACACAGCGCAATCAGGACGGAATTCGCAGAACGATGGCTCAGCTGCGTGACAAGAAATCCTATGCACTTCTGCTGCCGAGCCCCTGCGGCCCGCGTGTTGCAATGGACTTCAATAAAATGCCAAGCCGCGGAGACACCAACGCCAAGGAAACTCTGGTTGCCGTCGGTGACTTCTTCTGTGCTTCCTGCCGCTACTTCAAGAGCGACCTTGAAAACTTCCTTGAAAAGCACCGCGAAGGCATTCGCTATACACAGGTTATCACCACTGACGACGTGAACGCCCCGATTGCACAGCTTGCTGCAGGTGCGTACTGCGCCAAGCGCCAGAGCAACGATGCTTTCTGGAAGTATTCAGAGCGCGCTTATAACACGCCTTATTATCTGTTGCAGAAGAGCTCCACGACAGCAGAAGTCCGCACACAGGCTGTCAAACTGGCAACCGACGCAGGACTTGATGCAAAAGCATTTGAGAAGTGCATGACAAGCGAAGACGGCTTGGATGAACTGAAAACAGTTGTTGCAAGTCTCAAGGAAGCCGGCGCCAACAAGACTCCGACCTACATCGCAAGCGGTCGCCGTATTGTTACCCCGAACAATCCTTCGGTCCTGATCGACATTCTGACCCAGTCGTTCCCCGGAGTTGTAAAGGCCAAGGAAGCTGCTCAAAGTGCAAAAGACAAAGGTCAGGCACCCAAGTAAGCTGAATTCGTGATTGGGGGTTTTTTCAGGTTCGGAGTGGTGGGCCTGGAGGGACTTGAACCCCCAAATCATCGTGTTATGAGCACGCTGCCGTAACCATTTAGCTACAGGCCCCGAGGGCAAAAGCTAAACCACCGCGTCCGGCAGGTCAACAGATGCCTCTCTTCATAAGTTCGTCATGCGCCCTTGGTGTCCTTCCGGCCCAAGGGCGCTTTGCATTCCTCTAACGCAAATCCTTGCAGTGAGAGCATCAAATCCGTCGACCACTCCGGTACCGCGTGCGGCATGAAATTTAATCTCATCGGCAGAAATCCATTTCAGACCGGCCGACTCAAGAGGATCGCAGACCGCCGGCTCATCATGCACAGCCCTGAGAACAAACACCGCATCGAAGTGAATATGGGCAGGTTCGCGTTCGGTTGACCTGATCGAAAACCGCTGAAACAGGTGAGGACAGAGATCGGCATCTTGCGAGTCCGAAACAGCACGGGGAGGACAGACTTCAAGTTCCGAAAGCGAGGTTTCCTCGAAACACTCCCTCAAAGCAGAGCGCAGGAGATGCCAGTCCCCGTCCGCATGCCCCCCCGGATACACCCATTCACCAATCTTCCGATGGAAAAGGAGCATGACTCGACGGCTGTCTCTACTTAGCAGAATGGAAGACGTTGTGATGTGGGCGGGGTGATGTGCGCGGAGAGTTGCCTGCGGACTCCCAAACAAGCGGCGAAGTTCGGGGTCGGCAAGGTCAGCCGGACATAATTTTTCGAGAAGCGGCAGAATCCTGCTGCCAAAAAGCACAAACCCGTCCGCATCGAAGCGCAGATGCTTTTTCAGAGAATTTGCACTAAAGAACAAGGAACTCATATTCAGCTACTCAGGGGTGAAACATGACCGCAAAGGCATTTACAGGCGTTCTCACAGCTTTGGCAACTCCGTTTAATGAGGATTTCAGCATTGACGTTGCTGCACTCCGCAAGCTTCTCGGGCTGCAGAGAGATGCCGGACTGCACGGTGTCGTAGTGTGCGGCACGACAGGCGAAAGCCCTACCCTGACTCCGGCCGAAAAGGATTTGCTGGTTTCAACGGCACTTGAGTTCCAAACGGACCGTTTCAGGATTTACGTCGGAACCGGCTCATACTCCACGTCTGAAACCGTCTCTGTTTCAAAACATTTCGCGCAATTTAAAGCACACGGTCAGACTGTTGCCGGACTGATGGTGGTGACTCCGTACTACAACAAGCCGAATCAGACGGGCTTAAGGGAGCACTTCCTTTCTGTAGCCAATGCCGTTCCGGATACCCCGGTCTGCCTCTACAACGTCCCCGGCCGCACCGCCTGCACGCTTCAACCGTCAACGCTCACAGCCATCGCCAAAGAGGCTAAAAACGTTGTTGCCATAAAAGAAGCCGCCGGTGATGTACGGGTCATTACAGATATGAGCCTTGCGCTGAAAAGTGCGGGCTTGTCGAATCAGGTGACCATTCTGAGCGGTGACGATCCGACCTTTGCTGCTGCACTGCTTTGCGGTGCTTCCGGAGTCATCAGCGTCACGACGCACGTTATTCCTTCTGCCATGCTTGCAATCTGGAAAGCGGGATCGGAAGGCAACTTTGCGGAGGTTTCGCGCCTGCATGCTGCCACCTACCCCGTCAACACCCAGTTTTTCTGCGCACCGAATCCGATTCCGCTCAAATGGGCACTGGAGAAACTTGGTTGCTGCAAGAACATTCTCCGCGCTCCGCTGACGCGACTTGAATCAGGCGAAATCAGCCTCGTGTCGAACGCGCTGGAAAGTGTAAAAGCCTCCGGAGTCACGTTGCTGAAATGATGTCCAACTGCTTTGTTGCCTTTTGATAAAATGGAGTCATGACTCACAATGTCACCAACCAGCGAACCCATTTCATGTATTCGGGTGGACAAAATATCGATGCGCCATGCGGGGGTCGTCATCCTGACCGGCCCGTCGAGCTGCGGTAAGGGTGAAGTTGCCGCAGCCCTCTGCAGAGTCATGTCCATTCCTCCCAGCGATCATCTGTCGATGGGCGAAATTCTGCGCAGTGCATTTCAGAACGCAAAAAATGATCCCTCGTATGCGCAGCTGCTTTCCAGCAACTATCAAATCAGTGCGGATTCAAACATTTTCGAATGCATCGACACAACCGATGATCTGACGCGCAAGGTCAAAAATTATCTTCCTCAGCTGGAAAAGTATTTCGGCCGGACGGGCATGGAGACCTTTACCAGCCAGCTGGAGTGGCTTGAATTCTGCACAATGAACGGCTTGCTGGTCCCCAACCGCTGGACTCAAAATTTCATTGCCGCGCATATCGAACATGCGGCCGGCCTGCGTCACCGGCCCTTCATTCTTGACGGTTATCCGAGAACCGTTGCCGCGGCCAAACATCTTCTGGAGTTTCTGCGCCGGCTTCAAATTCCGGTCACAAAAGTACTTCACCTCAGCATATCGCGGCAGGAAATGATTCAGCGCGCCATGCATCGCGGAAGAGCCGACGACGACGAGGCATCGCTTCTGAGCCGCTTTCAATTTTATATCGAAAATGTCCAACCCAGTGTCGATTTTCTGAAAATGGAACTCGGCTCCGATGCCATTACGCTGATTGATGCCCACCAGCCCGTGTACGTTGAGCGTAACGGCCGGCGCGTTCTTGCTCTTAAAGAATCGATCGCAAATGTTGTTTCGGCTGCGCTCAGGGGATTGGGTGTTCCGCGGGTCATTCTTCGTGATGTTCTGGAATCGGGGCTCTCTGCTCAGGAAACACACAGGCCGGAGAATCTGATGAGCTGATCAGGAGGCATTTGCAATTTTTTCGTCGAGTTCAGAAAGTTCTTTTTGCAATTTGTTGAGTCGGCACTGCAACATCAGCAGACATCTGTAAGAATGGTTCGAATCAACGGCTACGGTGGAAATCATACGGCTGCTCAGGTGTCGTCTGCTGCCGGAACCGCCGCGAACCTCAGTGATACGCCCCGACCGGAGTCCCAGTTGAATGAAATGCTGCACCGACAGGAATAAATCCCGTCTTTCACCAAGCCAGAATTTCAGCTCGTCAATTGTGCGGCAAAGCTCATCGCGCTGCTCTTTAACAGACTCTAATGAGGATTCATCTTTCACAGGTTATTCCTCCTGCCTGACACCCGCATATCGGCAGAACGGGGTGCCGGCCTCATGGTCCGCAGCCTGCAAAAACTGCATCTGCATCGCCCTTTTGTCGTTTTTTTGGGGAACAGCCGATTGCAGCACCCTGCAAACGGAACGCGACGCGGCACTTGCGGATACGCTTCAAAAAGCCAATGCGGAAAAGCCCTCACTGCTCCGCTCGGGTCATTCGGCCCGCATGAGTTTGCTGCGCAACGATTTTCGGGACATTCTTTCAAAAGAAGATTTTGCCGCGCAAATCAGCCTCGAATCTGCATCATCACTGGTCACCGGAAACCAAGCGTCAAGCGGTTTTGCGGGCAGGCTTCAGGGCGTTTATCAGTTTGCAACCAACTGGCAGGGCGATTTCTCTTGGTACCTCGCGCAAAGCCTGTTCGGCAGCGCGAATCAGAGACAAACAGCCGGCGAATTGCCGGTGCTGGATAATCTGACCCTGAGCTACGGAAAATATCGCAGCGTTGAAACAACTTTCGGATTTTTGCGTGACTTCCCGCTTTTGAAAGGTGAAGCAGGCCGTTCAATTTTTTCGGGCATCGCAGTCGCCATTCATCCGGCATTCCAGAAAGCCACTGCACCGAATTCCGGCATTGAGGCCCGCATCGAGTACGGTTTGTCGGATCTGTCCAATCCCCGTACTTCAGGAAACTCAAGCAGCCTTCAGCGGGCAAGACCTCATCTGACGGCAAAGTTTGAATCTCCCCCTTTCAGAGCCAAAGGAGACCTTGCGCTGGAATGGTACTCGGACAGCGACGGAATTCTCGGAAAGGTATCACCCCAGAGAGCTACGGACATTTTCCGTGCTTCACCTTTAAGCCCTTCAGAAGAAACACGCTGGCGGCTATTTTTCCTGAGCACCTGTTTTGAATACAGACCCGACGGCGAAGACGGAGTTGCCCTGACAGCAGAAAGAATCAGCAATTCGATAGGCGCCTCGGCCGTTCCGGCGTGGAGTGTCGAAGCTGCTTTTTCCAAGGAGCTGCCGACATCAGGGCCGGCGATACGCTTGCGAGGTGTCGTTCAGGAATTCAGTTCTCCCTCAGGCACCATCCCCCAAGTCCGACTTCCAATCCTCATCAATGCGGGAACACGCGGAACCTCGCTCAAAACCGAGATCGAATGGAATCCAACAACCGAAAATCACAGCGCAATATCATTATCTTTCGGACGACATGAAGAAAAGGTCTCGGGCAACCCTGTCCCGACCCACTGTTCTGCGGGGACTGACTGGTCCCCCCGTACAAAATCCTGCCGGACCTTGTGGATAAATTTAGCTTGGGCGCTGAAATTACCAACAAAACTTTGACAGAATAGAAGTCTGCTTTGGGATGTTGCGAATATTCTATTTGTCATTTATTCTGGTAAGTGAAAAACCAAAGCAAGCGTTAAAAATGTCGATCTCTGAGAAGTTTCTGCGGATTAACAGGAACTTCAATGCAGACCTGATAGTTCGGGTACGGTAGAGAAGGCTATTTGGCTTATGGGAGGTCCCTTGAAAGTACAGACATCTCGTTTCGGCGAAATCGAAGTCGATGATGCCGACGTTATTTCACTTCCGGAAGGCCTTGTCGGATTCCCCGAGCTTATGCGCTATGTTCTTTTGGATCACGATGCAGACTCACCCTTCAAGTGGTTGCAGTCGCTTGATGACGGCTCAATGGCTTTCGTTGTCATCAGTCCGTTGACCTTCCGTCCCGATTACACAGTTGAAGTTACAGAAGAAGAAATCTCAATTCTCAAGTTGCAGTCGCCGGACGACGCAGTGATCTCGGTGATAGTGACGATTCCTTCCGACCCCAAAAAGATGAGCGCCAACCTGAAGGCTCCGTTGGTGTTCAACCTGAAGAACCGCACAGGAAAACAAGTCATCGTGAAGGATGCTCAGTACCAGACCAAGCACTTCATCATGGAAGAAATCAAGAAATACGCCAAAAAAGATCTCCAGACCGAGATCAAAAAAGCCGCTCAGCAGAGCGCTTCAGAGGAACTCGGCAAAGGGACATCAAAGGGCTGAAAAGTTTATTTGCGGCCGATAAGTTCGGCAACCCATGATTCATTGAGCGGACACTGAACCTGAGTCGTGTCCGCAAATTTTTTGGTGCTGTTGTAGTCTTTGATTTTTTCGCGCAGAGTCGCGAGGACCTCCCAGTTCACCTCCTCAAGTTCTCCCGCTTTTTGCTTCAACTGGTTTTGGATTTGCAGTCGCGCCTTGTCACTGCCCCACCCGTCGCTCTGCGCTTTACGAACGTTCCCCAAAGAAGCCATCGATATTGAGCAGAATGCATTGGACAGCGCCCCTTTGGCAGTTCCTTTGAGCGGTCCTACGCTGCTGAACAAAAAGCATGTACCCGGCAAAGCGGCGAGCGCAAAAGACTCCAACTGCCTGAGCATTTCGCTCCGGCCGATTTCTTCGGACAACTTTTCAATATTTATAAAACTGTTGTTCACTTTTTTTGTTTTCAACTTGTCCATGAAAAGAGAACGCAAAGCTTCTCCTTCAAGTCTCGTAAAATTGGGGGTTTCCGCGTAATACCAACACTGGTACAGAGGGCCGGCCAACCCGTCCAGCTTTCCGACGGAAACAGTCTTGCCTCCCGCGAACACGACCGGAGGTTTCACGGGCGATGCGTTCGCTGCCTGAGGAGCCGCAGCGGGCGTTGCGACAACGTCCTGTTCTGCAAAAGGATCATACGCAAGTCCCGACTCGCCAGTAGCGCCGAGCATGGCCGGAGCCTGAGCGAAAAGCGCCGGACTGTCCGTTGTCAGCGCCCACATGTAGCCTCGGACGTTTTGTCCGAACAGCCGTTTGCTGGCGGCTGTAATTGCGTCGAGTTCCGACTCTTGTGTTTTTTGTTTCATCGGCCAGCAACCAGTTGCTGTTATCGCAACAAGAAGGACAGCGATTGATTTGGGCTTCGAATGGATAACCACAGGTCCTCCGGTACTGCCAAATTTTCCTCTTTTCGTTCTTTTTTACACAAACTTGAGTTCCCTGAATTTCTTCCGATTGTTGTTCGTAACTTGCAGAGAGGGAGAGGAGTCGGAGGTTGTCCTCGGAGCGGGAAATATCTGACGAGCGTTACAGAATTGAAGCAAGAGTCGGGTCGGGCGCGATGGCAACTGTTTATCGCGCTTATGACCAACGGCTGCAACGAATTGTTGCGCTTAAAATTCTTCACGAACACCTGACGTCGGATCCGGACCTGTCCGTCAGATTCAATCAGGAAGCCAAGCTCGCAGCCCGAATTGATCATCCAAACGTCGTCAGAATCTACGATATTGGTGTTAACAGCCAAAACCAACTTTTTATTGTCAGTGAATTCATAGACGGACAAAGTCTTACACTGGCTCTGCGTCAGTACATGAACCGTACCAATCCCTATCTAAATCCCGTGCTTGCCGCGCTCGTAGGACATGAAATTGCGAGAGGCATCGGCGCAGCTCACGGGCATCAGGTTGTTCATCGTGATTTGAAGCCTGACAACGTGCTTGTCTCAAACGGCGGCGACGTCAAGCTCACCGACTTCGGTGTGGCGAGACCGTTCGACTCCGCCATGACACAGGCAGGGCAGTTTATCGGCTCGCTTACCTACGCATCACCCGAACAGGTTAGCGGAACAAAGGTCGACACGCGCAGCGATATATTTTCGTTCGGCGTCATCCTCTTTGAGCTTCTGACCGGTCAGCTGCCGTTCCGTTCAAGCAACCCGACCGATTTGGCCATCAAAATCACTCAGGCTCAAATTCCGCCGCTCAACCGGATTCGCCCGTCGGTTCCGCTTGAACTGGATTCAATTGTCAGAAAATGTTTACGCGCAAATCCCGAAGACAGGCCTCAGAATGCGGCCCAAATCGTTCACGAATTGGCATTGTTTATCTCACGCAATGAAGTTCAAATATCCGCGGCAATGATTCATGACGGATTTAAAAACCCGAACCTGTTCAATTCGACGATTAAACGTTCTCCGCTGCTCACAGAAGATTCTTCCGAAAAAACCCGCGTCGCAGAGATTGTTAAAAATCCGGACGAAGAGATTCACCTTTCAAAAGAAGAACCAGAGCCGTTTGCCGCTCCTGAAACAATGCGGCCGGCTGAACAGCCGCCGCAGCAACAGCAACAGCAGCCGCTTCAACTTCAGGTTCAGACTCCTTCTCAAAAGCAGACGGCACAGGACACGCCGCGTATTTTACCCGCTCCTACGCCGCACAAAACACCACGGGAGCAAATCCGCAAACCGCAGGCCGCAGCCGTGCCGCCGCACTCAATCGCCAAGGCCAAGGCATCTGGCTTTCCGCTGTTTGTTCTTTTCGTTTCGGTTGCGTGCGCCGTGATCTTGGCTTTCGGAATTAAAAACCGCGAAACTCTCAGACAGCTGCTCAGTGAAACCGGAACGGCAAGGAATACGGCAGACAATCAACTTCCATCTTCGGAAACACCGGCACCGTTCGTTCGACCAACTGAACCGGTTCCCGCAGCAGTCGTTATAGAGCGGCCGACCCCTTCTGCGTCTGCTCGTTTACCAGCACCCGCAGCCGGCAAAACTCCGCTGCCGGTCAAGACACGGGCACCAGTGAAAACAACGGTGCCGAATAAAACGCCGGCATCGCGACCAACGACTTCGCCGCTCCAGCAAAAACCAAAACCTGCTCCTGTGCAGCAATCAAAAACGGTCCGCAATCCGGTCAAAACGAAATCTTCTTCGGCGGCCGCGTCAAAGCCGGCACCAAGAGCAACAGCCGTTCCCAAAAACGCGGCAGCAGAGACTCTTGCGCCAATCGTCGTCGTAAAAACCAACGTAGATTTCACAGTCAAGCTGTCTGTTTATTATCCGCCAAAGAGAGATGAGCACTTTTTGGGTTACAGCGAAACAAAGCCGCAACAAAGAGAGTTTTCCGAGGCTGCCAACGGATCTCTTAAAGCCGGCAGCGCAATAATTAAAGCTGAACCCCATTGTCCCGAATCAGACAGTTTCGAATCTGCCCAGCAGCGGGTCACACTGAAAGCAGGACAAAAAACACCGGTTACAATCAACCTTCCCAAGAAGGATAAGGCAACAGCGGCTTGTCCCAAAGAAGTTCGCAGCACAAGACTCAAAGGACATACCGCAGATCGTGATGTTCTGCGGCCGTTGCCGAACAACACGGATTCCTCCGGCTTCGGGAGGAACAATTGATTTGAACAGGCGATTTGACACTACAAATTTAAGCGCATTGCTGAAGCCGGCTTCGACACTCGCCGCGTTTGTATTTGTCATCCTTGTTTTGAACCTCGCAACGGCATCGGCTGCACTTGCGGCCGGCGTAGCGAATGCCCGCAAAGCATTCGTCAACGGTGATTTGCCGGCGACTGTAAAGATGCTTGAACCGGACCTTTTTCCCAAGCCCCGCCTGAAAGGCAAAGAACTCGAAGATGCCCGCGAACTCTACGGAGTCACACAATTCATGCTCGGCAACCGGAGTCGCGCCGACGTCGCTTTTAATCAAATCATCAGCGCAAATCCGAAGGCCAAACTCGACAAGCGCTTTCTGCTTGACCCGAGCGTCGAGCCTTATTTCGAGTCTCTCAAGAAAAGCAGAGCCGCTGCGGGTGCACAGACAGGCGCAGGCGGCAGAGCAGCTGCGCAAGTGCAGCCGCAACAGGCAGCCGCAGCAGAAAGCCGCGGCACACGCCCTCCTCGCGGTAAAAGCCGCGCAGCGGCAGCGACCCCGCCTCCCGAACCTCCGGCCCGAAAGCAGCAGCCGGCTCCGCGGGCAGCGCCGGCGGCATTTACGGGTGTGCTTGTAAAGGTTAACGCTCCGCGGGCAACTCTCTTTGCCAACGGAATATTCATCGGAGCAGCAAATCAAAAAATTTCACTGGACGCAGGTGTGCAGCAACTGAGCATCAGCGCCGAGGGATACGAAACTCAGGAAATAAAAGTTCGGGTCCAAAAAGGACAGGTCACAACTCTTTCGATAAATCTCGCAAAAATGGGAGCAGCAAAACCAAAACAGGCACAGGCTTCACGGCCGAAGAATAACAACAGTCAGTCCCGCAGCGGTCAGCGTCAGTCAGCCGAACAGCCGCGCGCCGCACTGGACTTCAACCAGCCGCTGCCGGCTGAAAAAAAAGCCAACAAGGCCCGCAAAAACTTTACCGACCAATATTTTCAGGAACCGGCACCGCAATACGCGCAACCGCAACCGCAGTACAGCCAGCCGCCTCCGCAGTACGCTCCTCCCCCGCAGTATCAGGCTCCGCAGCCACCCGCTTATCCTGCGCCTCAATATTCTTATCCGCCTCCGGTGTATGCACCGCCGCCTGTTTACCAAGCTCCGCAACCCTACGGATATCCGGATCCCTATTCTCAGGTTCCTGCCTACACACCCCCTCCGCCCGCCTACGGCGCTCCGGATCCCTACGAAGAAGAGGAAGAGGCCGGAGACGTTGTGCGTTCGGATTCAAGGCCTGCGCGGGCATCCAAATCACGTCGCCGCAAAGACTCCGGCGGAAGCGCATTTTTGGCATTGTTGCCCTTCGGCATCGGACAATTTCAAAACTCACACAATATTAAGGGAACAATTTTTCTGCTCGCCGAAGGCGGAGCGCTTGGCTTTGGTTTGACCTACAGGCTCTACAATATTCCAAAAGACAAAAAACTCTTCGACTCACAGAGAGCCGAAGAAACAGAGCTTTCCGAGACTGAAAAAGAAGATATTGAACTCAAGCGCGAGGCACATCTCAAAAAATTAACGGACTATTCAAATTATGCGCTGATCGCTGCCGGCGGCCTGTACGCAATCGGCGTGATAGATGCCTTCATTTATTTGGGATCAGGCTCGGGAAGCAGCAAGCGCAAACGCAGTGAGTACCGGCTTATATCGCCCGAGGAACAAAAATATAAGGTCGCCTTGGGGACCACCGCTGAGGGCGGAATTGCCCTCGGTCTGAGAATCAGGCTGGACTGAAATGGTAAATCAGCCGGAAGACGACGTGTGGAAACGCAAACTCGACTGGAAGACAAAGCCGTTCACCTTCCGTTACGCGCAACCTCCCGAATACAGGTATTCGCTTGATTCCATCGAGCTCATGTGGCGGCTCGGAACTTTTCTTCGCAGCGTGTCTCAGCCCGCAGAAAAGTTAAGAGTACTCGATTTGTGTTGCGGATGCGGTGTTTTGGGTTTTGAACTGCATTACTGGATGGCCGAAAAAATCGAATCGGCCGTTTTTGCGGATGTGCAGCAGGAATATGAAAACTATTTTGAAACCAATCGAAAAATAACCGGCACAGCCGACAAACCGTTCCAATTCCGCTGCATCAATTATCGTGACATTCCGCAATTGTCGGACTTCAGTGAACGCTTCAATCTCATTTTGTGCAATCCGCCTTACTTCAGACGCGAAACCGGATCCGTCGGAAACTCTGATTTCCGAAACCGCTGCCATTTTTTGCTCGACGGCAGCTTCAGTGAACTTTGCAGTGCACTTTTTCACTGCCTTGCGCCGCGCGGGCAGGCTTACGTATTACTCAAAGACCTCTCCGTTCAGGGAATTGATCAGCTGAACGAATTGCAAAAATCGGCCGGCGGGAAGTTCGAATGCACCGAAATCTGCCGCGTGAGAGGCACTCCGGTAGTCCGCATTCAACGCACGGACGGAAGCTCAAAGTGAAGCCAGTTCAGAATTAATCTTACGGATTTCGTCAAAAAATTTCTGCACACCGAATCCGCCCCATCCCTGTGAAGCACGGGCATCGACATTGCGGTTAAATTCGTAGGCAAAAATGGGATTGTAAATCGCGGCTGCCGACCGCAATTGACCCTTCTGAAGCGCATTTGAAAATTCGCCGAAGAACATCCCCTGACGCACCCGCAACGAGGTCCGTCTGTCTGCCTCTGCCATGGCAGCGAAAAAAACTTTTCTGACGTCATTCCTGTTTGCGGCACCGAGCAGTTCCCATACCGACTTTTCATACACACTGCAGGGCAGAACCGCCTGTCCGACCAAAATCTTTTCGAGCTTCTGCAATTCCTCGGGAGATTTGCCCTGCAGGCTCTCGTTGGTTTTCAGGGCGTAAACGGGATGTTCGTTGTTGAGGAATGAGGGAATCAGATTGTTTTCTCCGAAATAGTTGAGCATCTTTCTGGCATAGGCAACTCCCTCTTTGTCACCCGCAATTGCTCCGGAAACAGCACTCTTCTGCACAAAAAAAGCCGTGCCGAGAGCCAATGACAGTCCGCAGGCGTTCGTTGCAACCGCAGCAGTCACCGCCGCGGCCGAAGCTGCGGGCGCGTTCAGTTTTTCGGGCTGTGATTTTGCGATTTTGACCAGCTCCTCGGGTCCGAGCAGCAGAACGCATTCACCGGCAGAAGGACGGGAAGGGTTCGCGGCCATCGGAAAGTCCTGCAAACGAATGCGCTCGTTCAACGCCACCTTGGACGTTTTTGAAGCACATTTTTCATCCGGTATCGTTACCTGAGCCGCAGGGTTTCGCGGTTCACCAAAACATCCCACTCCCACCAGTATTTCCTGACCGATGTAGACACGCGGATTTTCCGCCGACCTGTAGGGGACCGGAACGGTTGCAAGATAAAACCGATCGACTCCCGAGCGAAACCAGTCATCCGAGCGAATCGATTTGACTCCCGAATTTCGGGTACAACCCCAATGAAGCGACGCTGACGCAATCAAAATCAAACCGGCAACAATCCGGAAAGTGCGCTGAGTCCCTGTGAAGATTTTCATTGTTTTTCTCCGTCGCAGGCAGGTGCGGATCCCTGCAGCATGGCGTAAACGTCAAAGACCTTTCCGCTGCCTGCCGGAGACTCTTTCAACGGCTCAGCCGCAGGCTGAGGTTCTCCGTTCACGGGAGCAGCAGTCCCGAGTGCCTCGGGTTTGCTTCCGTCAAAAGGGACATCCAAACTCCTGCCGTCCGGTTGGCCGGCGGGCGTCTGAACCGGAGTTAATGTAGGCGCAGCAACTGGCACTCTGTCCGCGTCGGGCTGACGGGACCTGAGACTGCAGGCTGCGAGTGCAGCCGGAATGCAAAGATACGCCCAAGTCACCCGTTTCCGATACTTATCAACTGCAGACATCTCATGAGCTCCCGCACTTCGTCCGACTGATAAAAGTGCATCACAAAATCAGCCCGCAGGGCTATTTCAGCAGTCAGGGCATTGACATGCGAGCGGGTCTTCGGGCTAGAGAACAAGCAATATACACGGACACTTTTCGGAGGCAGCTCATGCAACACGGGACACACTTTCTCGATTCGCTCTCGCTCGGCAAAATCGTGCAAATCCGCGAAAGAATTCTGAAAGCTCAGGCCGAAGGCAAAAAGGTGTTTCGTTTTGAATCCGGAGATCCGAACTTCGGTCTCGCTCCCCATGTGACGGCAGCACTTAAAAAAGCGGCCGACGAAGAAAAAACCCACTACATTCCCAATGCAGGAATCCCAGAACTGCGCAAGGCGCTGAAAAACAAACTCGCGACCAAAAACAACATCGAACTTCCGTCGTTTGAGAATGTTTTTGTTACCAACGGTGCGATGCACGCGCTTTTTTGTGCCTTCCAATGTCTTGTGCAGGCGGGTGACGAAGTTATCGTTCCGGACCCGATGTGGACTGAAGTTGTTGAGAACATCAAGGTCGCTCGGGGCGTTCCTGTCGCAGTGCCGCTGCGCGAAGAAACAGGTTTCCAGTATCTTCCGCAGGAAATTGAAAAGCGCCTGACATCCAAAACCAAAGCAATCTTTTTGAACACGCCGCACAACCCCACCGGCGCAGTCCTGCCAAAGGCAACGCTGCTCGAAATTATTCGAATGGCCAAAGAGCGTGACCTCTGGATTATTTCCGACGAAGCCTACGAAGATGTGATTTTTGCTCCCAACAAACACATCTCAATCGGATCGCTCGCACCCGATTACCAGCACAAAATCGTGTCGATTTTCAGTTTCTCAAAAAGTCATGCCATGAGCGGACTCCGAACCGGCTACCTGACTGCTGTTGATCCGGTCCTGATGGAGCGCCTGCACAAAATCATGCGCTGCAGCATCAACGGCGTAAACAGTGTCGCACAGTGGACGGCACTCGCGGCCGTTGAAGGCGATCAAAGTAACATCGGCAGAATGCTCGGCGAATATCAGCAGCGCCGCGACATTATGATTGAAGCACTGACCGGAATTCAGGGAATTACACCCTTTGTGCCGCAAGGCAGCTTTTTTGTGTGGGCCACACTGCAGCCGAGCATTTACAAGCGGCTGAATGTGAAGGATGCCGACGAGCTTTCAAATACTCTGGCTGGACTCGGAATGGGAAGTTCGCCGGGGGATGCCTTCGGCGCAACCTGCGCAGATTCGATCCGCTTCTCCTTCAGTTGTTCAACCCAAATGGTCAAAGAAGGCTCCGTTGTTCTTCGCCAGCTCCTGAGCGGCGGCCCGCTCCGCTGAAGGCGGAATCGCCGTTAATGGATTTGACGCGTGAACACACGTTGGCCACCCGATCCAGCCTCAGGAAGAATTATTTCGGGTCTTTAACTTTGGCACTGTTCTTGCAGTTAACTCCCTCATGCAGCCCATGAAGGGAGCCGGCCATGAAGTTTCCGTTCGAACTCAAAAAAATATCCCGAAAAACAACTGCGATGCTGGCTTTCTCGGCCGCCGCTTATGTGACGGCCTGCCTTCCCGCGACGCAGGGGAACACAGACAATTCTTCCAATAAACAGGACGATACTCATCCCCTGCAAAGTTCAACGGCAGCACCAAGCAGGCCGACAGCGGAAAATATCCGACAGGTCGCCGTGATTGGCGATTCTCAGTCCACTGGCGGATACGGGCAAAGGTTATCGGAACTTATTCGCTTTGCATCCGAACAACAGCTCGTTTTCTTTGGGGCCGCAAGTTCGGCACGGATTGGCAGCTGGATTTACGGCGGATTCTCGCCAATCCCTGCAAACGCGTATTACGGATGCGACTCATACGGAGAGTCCCGCAGCTGTGCACCGTCCATGCAGGGCGGCCGGCGAACGGAACCCGTCAGTGCGATACTGAAAAGAAATTCACATGCCGACCTGTTTATTTTGACGCTTGGCGATAACCATTTTTACGATCCCGCATCGGTGCGCAGCGAACTTCCTCTGCTCGTTAAACCCATTCTGAACAGCGGAGCAACGTGTGCATTTGTCACTCCGACCGAGGGAACCGGCCGCTTTGCCGACAAACGCAATCTGATTGCAAATATCAAAGCGGCACTCACGGACATTAAAAATCAAACCGGCAAGACCTGCGAACTCATCGACAGCTATTCCGTCGGCGGAGATGTTCTGAAAAACGATTCGGACCTTCAAAAAATGCGCAGTTCAGTTTCTGCCGACCCGATGGGACTGCATCCTCAGGGCGCCGGTGCGCGCCTGTGGGCAGAGCGGGTTTTTGAGGCTTTGACCGCGCGCGGACTGCTCAACAAACTTTAATTCGGAATCACTTAACCAAAAAATCAGCTCGGAAACCGGCACTATGAAGATATTAGCTCCGGCCCTCGAGCGGTAACGGACACCCCAGACTGGTGCAAATCGCCCGCAGCAACGCATGCTCGGCAGCATTGATTTGTTTATCCAGCGAAATCGCCTGAGCAATTGCGGTCAAAAACTTCTTTTGAGTCTTTGGCGGTGTTCCGCGGATATGTCCCACTGCCCTGAGCAGGGCTTCGGTTTGCAATCCGGCTACGGGCGGCAACGGCTGGTGAGGCCAGCCAAACTGCCCCATAGCGAGTTCATAAGCATTGCCGGCTTTGGAAAGATTGTCAGGAGCACCCGCGTGGGCCACAAAAGCAGTCAGCTGAGCAATATCACTGCGCGGATCAGCCTGTCCTTCCGACACTCCAATCCGTTGCATTTCCAAAGACGACAGTAATCTGGAAATCCCGTAAATCAACATGACCAATTCCTGCGGAGTTGTGTTGCCGTCATTTTTAACGATCGCAATCAGAGTCAGAAGAAAATCAAATTTGTTCAGATTCTTCTGTCTGCCGAGTTGCTCGCAGGCCAAATCCATCAATGCAAGTCCCTGCAAAAAGTTCACTCTTTTCAGAAGCGGAAACACATCGTCGCGGATATAATCCGTGATCGCCTGCGAAAAAAGGTTTCTCGATGAAATTTCCAAAATCACTGCGTTGCGATCCGAGGAACCGTAAAACACAACAGCAGCCGCAACGATACCTCTTGCTTTAAGCGGCACATGAAGATCTTCCGAAAAACGGCTCGGCAATTCCTGCAGAACCGTTGCCGCAAATGCAACTGATTCAGCGTCGAATTGACCCGCACGGCCAACCGCGGAGGGGTTGAACGAAGTGTCCTTCTGCGCCAAGCCCTGTCCCGAATTCGCCGGTTTGCCCGAACGGGTCTCCTGTGAAACATCTGAGTCAACTTGTTTGTTGCGGGGCTTGAAATGAACTGTGTCGGCAGGCGAGTTGTAGCGGCTCAGTCCAAGCGAACGAATTCTGTCCTGCAGCGGCGGATGCGTCCTGAACAGGTTTGATAAAAACCTGTCAATACCGTCGGTAAAGAACATATGCGCAAAACTGTCGGAATCTCTTAATCCGATAATTCTTTTGTCCACGTTGAGATCAACTTTTTGCAGTGCTCCGCGAAGTCCCTCAGGATTGCGGGTGAACTGGACGGCCGCAGCATCGGCCAGCCATTCACGCTGAACTGAATATCCCGAACGAATTATGGCAGCGGCAAACTCTCCCAAAAAACCCGCAACCAGCAGAAAAAATCCGACCGCCGTCATGATATCAATACGTCTTCTATCCATCAAAGGCCGGCCCATCATCGAAATAAAGGAATATCCGTGTATCCATGAGACAAGATCAATATTTGTTTTTACGTCTCCGTTCAGAATATGACTGAATTCATGGGCTATCACACCCTGCAATTCGGCACGTGACAGATGCTGCACGGCACCGGCTGTCACAACAATGCAAATGTCACTTGTCGTTGTTCCTGCCGTAAATGCATTAATTGAATTGTCTCTCGGAAGATAAAAAAGTTTCGGAAACGGAACACCGCTGGCAACCGACATTTCGTGTACGACATTGTGGCATTGCTGACAGAAGCTGTCTTTGAACGGTGCAAGAATGCGTTCGGCTCCTGAAAACTCCAAAAATCCTTCGATCCCCATTTTTTTGATTCTTCGGCCGGAGACTGCTGCTCCGAGCATGATGATCAAAAAAACGAAAATTGCCGGTAAAAAGAACTGAACCTCGGAAACGTCGGGGAGAACGAGATTCGAAGACATTCTGTTTTCTTTAACGTCGATGCTCAACAAATACGAGATACAAAATCCTGTCACAGCCGAAAAAATCACAAGCGATATGAGAAACACAATTCTCAGCCAAAAACTTCTGCGGCGCGCATTATCCTGCGCTGCAAAAAAATCGTAGGACCTCATAATGACTCTTCCTGATCACGAAAATTCATGCGGACATTCACGGTTTAACAAAGATTAGCAATTCTTTTTCTTTACCCGCAATTTTCGGGCCCGCAAAATTCAACAGAGAAAAGATAAATCATTGACGATTGTCCGACATTAGACCGGAAAGCAGCCTGTCACTGGGACACCTGCTGCACGCCGAATCTTATTCACATGTTTTCGACTCGGCTGAAGATGTTTCAAAGGAGGTCGTCTGCTGATTTCGGCCTTGGTCAATCATGGCCTGCGTCGGACGCACAACAAAGCCTGTTGCATTCGCATCCTTTTCGGCAATCGCAGCTCGGGGCGTATCTTTGGCAGCCGCAGCCTGTGCTGAGGTATTTAACGGAACGCCCGCGACCGTTTCAATCCAGCCCGAATAAGGTGACAACAAAGTGTAGTTGGCATCGCCGGCGCTGCAGCTCAAATTCTGCTGAATTGTGATGTTCATTCCGGAGACGAGCGCCAAGAGCGCTCCACTGGACTTTAAATACGCAGGACCTCCGGAATCACCCGTGCATGCCTGACTCACAGGAGCAGCTGCACCTTTGATTCTCACCTGATTTTCCAGAACTGTTTTTGGATAATTCTGAGTCTGAATCAGGTTGAACACGGCCGATTCTGCCTTTCTCAGCGTGCCCGAATCGCTCCTGCCGTCGCCCGATATTCCGTATCCGAACAGTGAAACGGCCTGACCGTTCAAAGCATCACTTACATCCCGAACGAATGCCGGAACAGCAAATGAGTCCGGAAAATCATGAGCAACAGTCACCAAGGCCAAATCATGAAACCAGCCGTTCCATTGCGGATGCAAGGCGACCTGCAGAATCGCCAGTCCGGCCGACGGGTTCCGAAAATCAATCTGCGGACCGGTGAAGACCCACCCTCCCGCTTCGATAACCTTGCCTCTGCGCGTGTCTGTGAAACAGTGCGCAGCGGTCAAAAGCAAATTCCTCGCGGCAACCACACCGGTGCAAACGGCACTTCGGCTCGATTCGTCTTCAAACGTCAGCCGAACCAAGAGCCCCACGGTACCATTTGAAGCAGAATCTTGTGCCGTCGGAATTTGTGCGTTCGTCAGCCGGTGCACGACTTCCGCATGCTCAGAGGGATCTGCGATGAGTGAATTTGAATCTTCGGACGGGTTGTCCGATTGCTCGGTTATGCAAATCTGCACTGCCGGCTTGAAATTGCCGCATGAGACCAGCGGCAAAACCGCCGCGGCCAACAATAATCGCCATTTCGGCCAACGACGTCGGCAAACAAGCATTCAACCCCCGAAACAGCCGTGGGCACACCTTTCAGAGAGCCAGCCGCGGTAAGGAGAGATTCGGAATCCCCGTCCAAAAATACAGTGTAAAGTCGTTCGACACTTTGAAATGCCTCAATATACCGAAAAGCTTGGGGTTAACAATGGCATTAGGTTTGCTGTCAGAGCTTCGTGCATACATCTTTTCGAATTATCGAATTGGAGGTTCGACCCATGAAACAGAATCAATTCAGTCGCTTTTTTGTCCTTGCCGCTGCTGCTGCTCTGGCAGGAACCACTCTGACCTCGTGCGGATCAATTTCGCAGCAGGTGTCCTCAGCTGTTCAGTCGACCGATCAGCGCCCCGACATTTCCGAAGACAGAACATCGGTGCACATCACCGCCGGAACCAAAGACTTTGCGCACATCTATGCCAAAGACCTGCAGGCGCTTGTCACCAATGTGCCGGATCCCGACACCGGACGGACGAGCACTCAAAAACTCACAGGAACGTGGATTTTCGACGTCGCACAAAATCCGAGGACCCATATTGTAGCCGTCGGAGTGCGTTCTTTCATTTTTGCCGAAACCGATTTTTCGATGCTGTTTTTGGTCAATCCGGCATTTCCCGACAAGCCTCAGCTCGTCAGCTTTGTCATGCCTGACAAAAAGAGCCTTGCCGCCAATACAACCCACGCTCTGCGTTCAATCCGCGGGCTCCGCTTTGATGATTCGGGAATCCTTCACGTAACACACTCGGATGCTTCAGGATCACGTGCGGAAGTTCTTGTAAACCCCGACGGCTCAATCCGTGGCTGCAAGTACATCGAAAAAGACGAAGGGCAGCTGTGCGGTGAGGATCATTAATCAAATCACAGCTCAGCCCTATTCGTGAAAATGATACGTCGGCGAGCCGAAGGTGCGAACCTTTCGGCCGTTGACCGTAATAATATCTCCGTCATCCATGGCATAAACCGGCACAGATTTTTCCTTTGCAAACCTGTCAATCAAATCACGGCGCGGAAAATGTTCTGAGGCATGCGGGATAATTTCAAAATCCACAATTCCAAGACCGTGAAATTCTCCGCGTTCGCGAAACAAAACGGAAGTCTTAAAAGTCCGGCTCAAAATCATCGCACCGGCACTCACTCCGAGAACAACCCCGCCGCGGTCCAAAAATTTCTTCAAATGCAGATCGCAACCTGTGACCCGCAAGCGGTTCGCAAAAGCAATGACTTCGCCTCCGGAAAGATGGACGACATCGGTATTCTGAAAAGCTCGAACTGCGCCGTCGGCCGGTTGATCTTCCGGTTCAAAAAAAGTGACTTCGGGGAAGCCCAGTTTCGAATAATAGGACTGCACGTCATCAAATGCCTTTTGGCGGGAACTGCGGGCGGACGGGATGTACAGAATTCTCGGAGCTTTCCTGCCCGACAGTGAACGCAGCAACTCTGCATCCCGCCCGCCGGTCAAAGACAACGATTGGTCACTGTGAAGAATCAGTTTGGGAACCGGATTAGACACCTGCTCTCCTGAGGTCCGGAAATCCGGCTGCTTCGCCGGCAAAGTCAACTGTTTTTGGCGAGCCCAATCAATCTTTCAAGGGCTGTATATCGTTTTAAAGCAATTTGAGTCGCAACTGCTTTTTTCATGGCCCACTCTTCACCGATCACAAAAGCGTGTTTACTGGCACGTGTCATAGCAGTGTAAAAAAGATTGCGATCGAGCATCGAATAATAAGCGCTGAACATCGGGATGATCACCAGCGGAAATTCGGAGCCCTGCGATTTGTGGACGGTCATGGAATAGCACAGGCTCAAATCATCAATATCTTCATCTTCAAGCCGGACAATCCGATCATCAAAGGCAACATCCATTTCAACTTTTTTCTGCACGACGCGAATGGCTCTGACAAATCCGAGGTCGCCGTTGAACACATCTTTGTCGTAGTTGTTGCGCGTTTGAATCACCTTGTCGCCGACTCGAAACACATCGGTTTCATCGACCGTCACTTCGTCTTTGTCCGGATGGGGCGGATTCAATTCAGCCTGCAGCAGTTTGTTGATTTTTTCCTGCCCCGCTTCGCCGCGCCGCATCGGCACAAGAATCTGAACATCGCGCACGGGATCAAGTCCGTACAGGTTGGGAATGGTCTCTTTCAGCAAGGGCACAAGCAATTCGGTAAATGTCTGAATACTGCAAGGCATCAGGACAAGCGACTGCGGAGTCGGAAAATGAGCCGTCCTGCTGACCAGCGAAAATTCCGGCTTGCGTCCTTCAATGACCGCGCGGGCAGCTGTCGGAATCGGACTTTCGCTCGATTGCCGAAAAATCTTTGTCAGGCGCGCAACAGGAACTTCGCGCGACGCAATAACATCGCGCAGACAATTGCCCGCGCCGACGCTCGGAAGTTGATCGACGTCACCGACCAGAATCAGCCTTGTCTGCGGAGCCATGGCTTCCAGCAGGGTATTGAACAGATCGAGACTCAGCATGGAAGCCTCGTCAACGATCACAACATCAACATCTTTGAGCGCACCTTCGCCGCCTTCGGAAGACGCACCGTCCTCGGTCTGACCGATGCGCAGAGTTTTATGCAAAGTGTACGCCTGAGCTTCAATCGACGAGGTCATGCGCTTGGCTGCGAGTCCCGTCGGGGCACACAAAACGACAGTCCTTTTGAGCGCCTTTTGAATCCTGTAGATCGCCTTCAGAACAAAAGTTTTGCCGCACCCGGGTCCGCCGGTCAGAACCATGAAACGCGAACCGACAGAAAGCTCAACTGCGGCAGCCTGTTCATCAGAAAGTTTCTGCCACGGAATCTCCGGAACGAGTTCGGCGAAAGACATTTCACCGGCACGCCATTTGGCTTCAAAATGATCCTCGCCGATGCCGTCTTTTGCGAGCAGGCGGGCGCATTCGCCGGCGGTTGCGTTTTCAAGCGCAAACACCTCGGGCAAATAGAACAGCGGCTGCAGAGATTTCTCGTCGCCCGCAGTATTTTCCGGCAACCGGATGATGAACGAATGAACACCTTTGTCGCGGTTTTCCTTGTAAATGGAACGCAGCTCGGTCAGCAGCAGCTCAAAGGTAAAACGTCCGTCGCGCTTTGCCCCCAAAACATCACGGGCCCCTTCGATCAGAACATCGCGCGGAAGACAACAATGACCGTCGTCGTGTGCACGCTCAAGAGTATAAACAAAAGCCGCCTCGAGCCTGAAGCGCGACATCGGATCAATTCCAAGTTTCAACGCAATCGCATCGGCCCGCAAAAATCCCACATTCCTGAAATCTGAAATCAGCCGGTAAGGATTTTCTTTGAGGAGATGAATGGCATCGGAACCGTAGCGTTCATAAATCCGGTTGGCAAAGTTCGGCGGGATGTTGTGTTCGTGAAGAAACACCATAATGGCGCGGTAAACTTCATCACCGGTGATGAGCGAGATAACCTGTTCCGCCTTGTCCCGCTTGGTCTTGAAAAAGCCAAAAACCTTTTCTTTTTGGTTTTTGCAGACATCCACGAGTTCGTCGATTGTGCGGACATCTATAGCTTCAAGGAATTTCTTGGCTGTGACTTCGCCCACTCCCTTCACGTTGTTCACAAGAAAAGGGATGACCCCGACGAGCGTCGAAGGACGCAACGGTTCGCTGTAAATGACCTGAAACGTTTCTCCGTATTTGGGCGAGGTCGTCCAGTCGCCGAACAATTTGTACTGCTGCTGGGAATCGAATTTCCCGACCGTGAGTGTCTTTCCGCTCGCACGAAAGCGCTTGGCCGACTTTGAATCGACAAACTCGGCCACCACAAATGCACCGTCCTGAGAGGCATAGATTACCTTGGACAACAGCGCCGTCAGTTCAATAGACACGGTCAAACCCCTACTTTTACAGATGGGGAGCTTGCACTTGATCTGAAACTATGGCAACTACGGGGTCGCGTCGGGGCTTAGCGCAGTGGTAGCGCATCTGTTTTGGGAGCAGAGGGTCGTGAGTTCGAATCCCACAGCCCCGACCATCCTTTCTAAGGCATGTGATTTCAATTGTTTACGAGATGACCAAAAAAAACCGGCAGCTGCCGGTT